>CAZNSK010000262.1:0-5352 GCA_964575505.1 uncultured Phaeodactylibacter sp. | reverse complement strand
CAATAAAATCAGAAGTATTCTTAGTGGCATAGGGCAATTTTTAGCAAAAAATAAACATTGGGAGCTTTGAGCGCCAGGCAATGTGATAAATATGTACAGCAGATTGCGTTTGTCAGGCCAGAGCACCCCCGGCGAAGGGAGTGCGCCGGGGGATGCTTCAACCTACCGTAAGATAACCAATTTTTGGGTCGCTAAACGATGATTGGGCAAATGAAGGGTATAAAAGTACAGTCCGGCGGGGTAAGGCCGGCTGTCCCAGGAGGCCGTAGCCTGTCCCTCAATAATAGGCAGCACGGATATTATCTGCCCGTTCACATCTTGTATGCTAAGCTCGGCTTGTTCCGTGCCTTCCGGCAAGGTATAGCGGAAGGTGACCGACTGCCGGGCGGGGTTGGGGAAAGCCTGTACCTGAGCCGGTACTTTGGGCGCTTTACTGGTTTCGGGCCGGTTGCTGCCCGGTGTGGATAGGGCTTGTATGCCAGTGGGGAGGATGGGCTCGTGGTAATGCCCCGCCCCGTAAAAGGCATTCAGGATATTCTGGGCGCGGACCCCTGCCCCGGTGCTCCCGTAGTAAGCAATATCCTCAAGCGCTTTCAGCTCCGCTTCGCCTAGTTCGTGCCATCCTTTGCCCTGGCTGATCCGGTCAATATCCACTTCCTTGAGCATTTTCATCAGCTCATGTTCCAGTTCCTGTGCCGGGTCCAGCCCAAAATCGGCTTCCATGCTTTGCAGGGCAGCCCTTGCGGCTGTGGTATCCCCGGCTGCCAGATACGTATCTACAGCCCGGTAGGCAGCGGTCGCGCTCCATTTGGCCATAGACCAAAACCGGATACTGTCGAGCTGCCAGGCGGAGGTGTCAACCAGGTAATGCCGAATCAACCGGTTGGCACCGACGTGCAGCACGGCCTGCTTGCTGCCTAGCGCTTGCTCAACGGAATCCCGGGGCGTCGTTCGGGCACGGGCAGCCCGGAGGGTATCCATTTCCACGGCAGAAAACCCAATATAGCCCAGTACCTGTTTCCAGGTTTCAGCTTTCCGCAGGCTTTCCGGGTTGCGCTTGAGCACCTCGGTCTTGTGGGCACTGCTGAGCAGGGACTGATCCATAACTTCCTGCAGGACCTGTGCAGACAGATAGGGGGAGCCACTATAGAGTTCGTTCAAACGAGCGGTACGATTGTAAAGTGTGATTCCCGCAACTTTGGTTCGCAAATCCTCACTATCGCCACCGTCCAGTAAATCAAGGTAAGCTTTATAGGCATCAGCAAACTCTTCTCTTGCCTTCAATACTTTTTCTTTGAGACCAGCCAAGTCTTTGTCAGGGATTTCTTCGGATGGGGCATCAAGGTTGCATTCATTCTCAATATCCTGAATTTTAACGACCGTTGCTGCCGGAAAGCAAAAAGGCTCTTCTTCTGCATTAGCAGCCAGGGGGTTGTAGAAATACCGGACCGGGCTGCCCCCATTGCTCAAGTGCTCATAGGGGAAGCCGGTAGAACAGCCCGATGCAGGGGTGGGCGTGAAGGTGTTGCCTGCGGCTTCCTCAAACGGCGAGCGCTGCAATTCGGCAATACTGCCTTCCACCACTGCAAAGTCTGTAGCGTTGCCGGCGGCCTCGGCGTTGCGGTTGCAGAGGTAGGTTAGGCCTGTATTAAATGCTATGTTGTTGTTTTGCCCATTTGCCAAATTCGCAAACTGCAGCTGTTAATAAAGGTCGCGCCATCCGCCCGCAGGATGCCTCCGCCAAGAATAACCGGGTGGCGGCGGTGCAGGGACACGCCAATTTCAGCAAGCTCAATGACTGCGCTGTTCTTGAGTTCAACCACGCCCTGCTGGGTTTCATCAAATTGGGAGGCCAGAGGAGTGCCGAGGACTTCTATGCCGGTCCAGGGCTTGCCGCAATTGCTGGTAATTGTTCCTCCGTCAACAATAAGCTTGCCTCCTTGCATTACTTCGATCTTTGCCAGTTCAGGAAGCCCTACCCGGCACTTGATGGTTAGGGTAGCATCGGGTTGGACTATTACATTGCTTTCCAGATTTAACGTACTACTCCAGATGATATGGTCTCCAGATTGGATCACGATATCTGAAGTCTGAATGAAGCAAAAAGGAAGTTCTACACAAGCTGGAAAGTCTTCTAATGTCTTATGAATTTCTCTCAGCAGGCAAGAGCTCCTGTCGGGTCTCGGTTTCTACCGGGATTCGGTAGGTTTGCCCAAGAAAAGCTGGGGCAGAGCTCCTGGAGAGGTCTTGGCTCAAGCTCTACGCCAGCGGGCAAGGGCTCCTGTCGGGTTCCGATTTCTACTGGGATCCGACAGGTTTCCCAGGATGAAGCTGGGGCAGAGCTCCCGGAAAGGTCTTGGATTAAGCGCTACACCAGCAGGTCAGGCTGAGGAGATGAGACCGGGCGGGCAAAATACCTCGCCATAGTTATAGTGTGCCCAGCCAGAATGCACCGTTTCCGAACTTTTTACACTCATCTGGTTGTTTTATACTTACGATCAAAGTAAAAGCAATGGATGAGCTAATTGCCAAGTTTGGATTGCTTGACGCTGCAAAACGGCAAGAGATTTTAGACTTCCTCGACTTCCTACTCAGCAAACAGCAAAAGGAAAATGTAGAGGACTTCAGTTCCTACAAAACAAAAATCTTAAAGGTCTCTAACTGGAGCGAAGAGGATATAAAGTTGATGCAGGCAAACAGCAAAAAAATGAATGCATGGCAAGTTCCGGAATGGTAGCTGACACAAGCATTTTTATATCATTTTTACGGGCGAAAGAAAAGACAAAAACAAAACTTTACCTATTTGCCTGACCGGACAGAACTGTATAGCTCTATAGTGACGCTGTACGAATTGTTAATGGGCGCCACTGATGATGTCAAAAAGGAAGACATACGAGTTTATTAACGCAAATTTTGTATGTCCCTGAATGGTCTTTTTCACCAGCTCTGCATCTCGTCCTCACCTTCGTAGCTAAGGCTACGAGGTTCCGGGCGTTCTTTGATCTGGCAAAAAATACTCATCCATGCCCTATACAAAACCTACCTTAATAAACTCTATTAAAATTCTAACTCAACCCCTAAATATTCTCCCCTTTACTAAACCAGTAGCAGAAAAGTCAGCAAAAATCTATCATACCCTTCGTAAACGCAGTAAACTGATTGAGTTCAGGGATATTTTCATTGGTGCTACGGCGCTTGTTCATGGCTTACCGCTACTCACTCATAATGCTAAGCATTTCGACCGAATTGATGGCTTGTCGTTCATTTAAGGTGAAGCCAAAAATTCCATTCCAAAAAGACAGTGCAAACAGAATGTCCTCAGTTCTGCTAAGGCAAAACATCCTGTCGGGGAGCTTCTCCCGATACTTTATCGGGATCCGGCAGGTTCTTCAAGAGGAAGCTGGGGCAGAGCTCCTGGAAATGACCTGGCTTAAGCTCTACACCAGCAGCAAACTCAGAGCTCCTGTTCCCAGGATGAAGATGGGGCAGAGCGCTTAGAGGAGGCTAGGGTTAAGCGCTACACCAGCCGGGCTCGGTGAAGCTGGGGCAGAGCGCTTGGAGGGGGCTAGGGTTAAGCTCTACACCAGCAGGGCTCGGTGAAGCTGGGGCAGAGCGCTTGGTGGGGGCTTGGATTAAGCGCTACGCCAGCCGGGTTCGGTAAAGCTGGGGCAGAGCGCTTAGAGGAGGCTGGGATTAAGCGCTACACCAGCCGGGCTCGGTGAAGCTGGGGCAGAGCCCCTGAAAAGGTCTTGGCTCAAGCGCTACACCAGCGAGCTCACCTTCCGGCGCAGCCAGCTGCGGTTCACCAGCTCGGGCTGTTTGTCAATGCGGTGCAGCAGGGCATTCAGGTTTTCCAGTGGCGCGCTGCCGTACTGTGCCTGACGGCTGCGCAGCTTTTGCAGGCGGGCGATCATTTTGAGGAAGTTACCGTTAGACTGTTTCTGATAGGCAGAAAGTTGCCGGTTGCGCTTGATGTACTTGCGGGACGCTTCCAACAGGGCGTAGAGCGCTTCCTCCTCCTGTAGTTCGTAGTAGCTTTTGAGCTGTATCATCTTGGCGGCCATGTGGTAGAAGGCGTCGGAAAACTCGACGCCCTGAAGGGTTTGCAGGGCTTCCTGGTACTGAGCTCGCTCAAATTGGAGTGCCGCAAGGTTGTAGGTGAATACGTTTTCCTGTACCTCCGGCGCCAGCTGAGCCCGGTAAGTGTAGATAAAGTCTTCGGTCCACTTAAATTCCTTGAGGCGGATACCGGCGGTGACGATGTTGATGTAGCTCCACTGCGTGAGGTAGCCCTGCCGCAGCAGCACCTTACGGCCCAGCATTTCTTTGTACAGGTCCAAAATATCCCGGTAAAAAGCAGCTTCGCCGGAGTTAATCCGCTTGACGCAGTAGTTCTGGGCGTAGTCGTATAAATCCTGCAGTTCTTCCAGCGTAAAAACGCTATGGTGCTGACTGAGCAGTTGCCGCAGCGACCGGTAGTGAGCCTCCTCTTCCGAACTCAACATCATAAGCGCCTGATAGTAGGTTTGCAGGGCCGGTGATTCTGCCAAAAGCGGTGGCCGCTGCCGGAACAGGCTCAGTAGCTCCTCCAGGAAATGACAGGCATAAGTGGCGTTGATCGCCCGGTTTCGGCTGGCCATATCACAAGCCAGGCGGAGCTTATTGCACCAGTAGTAGCGGTCAAGGGCATCGCTTTGGTGCTGCAGGTGGGGCGTAAAGCGGCGGGGGTTACGCTGCAGCGCAAAGCGGTCCAGCAATTGCGCCATCTCATAGCGCTCATGCTGATACTGATGGGACCGGTGGAGCAGGCGCTCGGTAAGCTGTTGCAGCCGCTGCGTACTGTGCCGCAGGTGCTTTTCTGCCCGGCGGCCGAGCAAGGCCTGTAGCTCCAGGCGCTTTTGAAAAGGGCTCCGGGCTTCCAGTTCCAGCTGCCCCAGTAGCTGATAGCCCAACTGTAAAGTATCCGACAGCAAATTGTTGATGCGTAGCTCCTTATACCCTTCTTCCTTGTAAATGTGCCGGTAAGCAGCCTGTTTGTCCAGCCCTTCCGCTTCGTAATCCGGCCCAAAGCGCAGGCAAAAGTCCAGTAAAGCCCGTATCTTTTGGTTCTTATTGAAGAACGGAGAAGCTACCATTTCCCGAAAACGGGCCGTTTCTCTGGCATCAAAGCTCCGTAGCAGATCGATTAACTTAGATTGCCGCATCTCAAAATCTATATTTTACTGACACTAAGCTAGTAAAACCAATCACTCCAACTCCAAAAAGCAGGCTCAAAAATCTATAATTGAAGAATAATGTACTTTTTTCCAGGGTAGGGTACCGCTACATTTGTATCGTAATAATTCCAGGAAC
>CAZNSK010000261.1:0-5369 GCA_964575505.1 uncultured Phaeodactylibacter sp. | reverse complement strand
TAGCGTGCAAAAGAACGAGTCTAAATCGGTAAGTTATTGTTGCGCGACCCCTAACTGAAGATCAAACCTTTGTACAGCGCGATGCTGCTACGGAGCCACTGCCCAAGGGCATTTACATCAACTGTGTATTCCGCAGCTATCAGTTTGCCAATGCAAATTTTATGGATTGCCGCTTTACGGAATGTCGTTTTGAGGATTGCGACCTGAGCAATGCGGAAGTAGCGGGAACGGCATTCCAGGAAGTCACTTTTGCCGGGTGCAGACTGTTAGGGGTCGCATGGGAAGATTGCAAGCCTTTGCTGCTGCAACTCCGCTTTGAAAAATGCCAGCTCGACTACGGCGTTTTTGGAGCCCTGCCGATGGAAGGCACTGCTTTCCTGAACTGCTCGGTACGGGAGGCGGATTTCACCGGCATCCTACTCAAAGGAGCCGACTTTAGTGGCACCGACCTGACGGATGCCCGCTTTGAGAATGCTCAATTGCAAAATACGGACTTCCGGGCGGCAAAAAACTTCACCATCCATCCGGCCCACAATAACCTGAAAGGTGCCCGTTTCACCAGAGAGGAAGCATGGCGCTTGCTGCAAGGCTATGGCGTGAAGTTTGACTAGCCCCTACTCCACAATCAGCGTGCCCCGCATCACCTGAGCGTGCCCGGGGAAAGTGCAAACATACATGTAATACCCCGGCTCTTTGGGAGCGGTAAAGTACAGCGTCTCCGAGGTCTCCGGCTGCAAGATACCCGTATGGTACAAAATCAGGTCCGACTCCGGCACGTAGTTCATCTCTTCCCCTTTCAAGCCTAAGTTCATAGATAATTCAGCTACCTTGTCCACCGCATCGCCTGGCTTGACGATGACGAGGTTGTGCAGCATATCATCGCTGTTGCTAAAGGTCAGTTTGACTTTGGCACCGGCGTCTACCATCAGTACGGTTTCATCGTATTTTAACCCTGGCTTGGTCCCCAAATTAAGTTCCACCTCCGGCCCGTCTGCCCAGGAAGCGGGCATGGTATTGGGGCGCTTAGTGGGGCCCGCATCCGCCATGCCCTCTTCTTCTCCGCCTACGGCTGCAGATTTCAGCTGCCCGCCCGGCACCGTATTGAGGGTGTAATAGCCGGTAATGTGCAACAGTGGCTTACCGGCACGGGAGCGCACGCCCTCCGCCACCACCTGATGTATGAAGCCCAGGCGCATACCCCGTACGTACAAGCGGGCAGAAAGCCCATCCTCACTAAGCTCCACCTGATACACCTCCCCGTCCTGCTGATCAACGATGGGGCTGCCGTAGGTTTTGTGGTATTCGTAATTGAAGGTGGTGATGGCATAGGAAGCCGGATCACTGCCCGTGCTTTTGCTCACCGGTTCTGTGAAGGTGAGCAGAAAACCATCGGGCCTGGCCTGCATGGTTTTGATTTCGAATGGCGTTTTGCCCGACCACACCAGCCGCTGCAACCCATAGGGCGCTTTGCCGGTTGCGGGCCAGCCCCGGCTCGTCATGCCTACGAACATGCTGTTGTCGCTACCCCAGATCATCCGCAGAATGCCGGAAGCAAAGCCATCGATAAACCCGAATGCCGTGCCCTGATAGACCCCGTCAATCTCTTCCATGTACACCCGCATGATTTTACTGTGGCCCTGATCGCCTACAAACCACTGCCCTTCGAAGGGGCCGAATTGGCCACCGGTATTGTCCACCAGAATATCAGAGGTGGAAATGCCCAGAATGGTATGCGGGAACCATACCGCCGGCGCTTTCACCGCGGGTACTTTCTTAGCGTATTCGAAAAGAGACATGCCCGGATAGTCCGGAATGCTCTCCGCAGCCAGCTTGACCGGTGAGTTGGGCTCGTCTGCCCAGCGCAGCCCGGCCGGGTTGCCGGCAAAATCGCCTTTTTCCAGGTGCGTCATCCGCCCGGAGCCGACCCAGTCGCCCTGATTTTCGGTATAGAATATATCTCCCTTTTCATTCATCATAAAGCCTGCAGGAGACCGCAAGCCGGTAGCCAAAGGCTCCATATCGCCCTCCGGGGTAATCTTCAGCAGCCAGCCCCGCCATTTGGACAGGCTCGCGCCGTGCCCAATCCAGGAGAGGTTGAGGGTCACCAGCATATCGCCATCGGGCAGGAACTTCGGGCCGTAGGAATAGTCGTGGTAATTCCCCGAAAGGGGCCAGGAGTAGACGGTACGGAAAACATCAGCCTTACCGTTGCCATCACGGTCCTCCAGACGGGTCAGCTCACCGCGCTGGGTGGCGTAGAAACCGTTGTCACGAAAAGCCAGCCCCAGGGGCTCGTGCAGGCCTTTGGCAAACAAGCTGTAGTCCGGGTTTTTGCTGTACGGGCGGTCAATGAGCCAGACCTCGCCCCGGCGGGTGGAAACGCCCAGCTGATCCTGATCATTGAGGGCCAAGCCGCCGACTTCCAGTACCACCTCTTCCGGAATGGGGACGTCAACAATTTTATAATAAGCAGACATGGGGTCTTGCTGGGCAAAAAGCCCGCCCAGCAGGCTGCAAAAAAACAGGATTAGAAAGGCTCTCATGGTCTATTTGATTTACCAGATGATGTCGTATTGGATGGTTTGGGCACCGGGGCTGAGGGCAAGCAGCAGCTCCGTTTGCCCGTTGGATTGGCGTAGGGTAGCTTCCTTTTCCCCAAGGTCGATTAGGTACTGATGGTTGTTAATGGCATAAGTCCCATCGGGCAATTGCTCGATCGTCTCGCCATCGCCCAGTTTCAGCCAGAAGCCATCGCCTTTGTCAATGCTGAGGGAGCGGGTTAGACGGCGTTCCCCGGCGGCTGGCCGATGCTGCACTTTCACTGATGTGCCATTGACCTGATACAGGAAGGTGGGGTGCCCTTCAGCGTCAAGTTCGTAGCCCTTCTGCCGGTAGGTTTGACTGGCAGTCAGGGTATCCGGCCAGGCTGCCTTTTCGTCCTTCAAGGCGTACAATTCGGGGTCGCCGTGGAAGGCGATGGCCATGCCCAGGGGCTGACCCAACTGTGCCTCGCCCCGCTCGTGCCACATGTCGGTGGCGTCCAGGAAGCCGCCCGACCAGGCTTTGAGCAGGGTACCCCGCTCTACGTCGTAGGCATAATGAAGCCCTTGCGGTGTGGCAACGGCTACGGTATGCGTCCGTTTTTTGCCTTTGTGCAGCATAAAGCAGCGCTGCAGTGTAGCCTCCGTTTCGGCAGCTATGATAATGGGCTCAGGCTTGGGGCCTTGTTTTGCAGAGGCAGGGGTCGTAAGCGCATGCCGTTCGATACCCGGGCCTTCCACTTCCAGCCCGAAGCCCCGCCGCCAGCCATTGGCGGGCTTGTGGAAGACCAGTTGGAATGGGGCTGTCCCCGCTGAAAGTTCGGTAATCGCTTTGGCCCTGGCATTGATGGAATAGCCATTATCCCGGTCGAATAGGGTGTCCTGACCGACGATGAGCCGGACAGCGGTGCGGTTAGCGTAGACGGTGAAGAGGTAATCACCGGTTTCGGGCACAGTCATTTCGCCATCATAAACCAAGGCAAATCCAGCCCGGGTGCCTGCCTGATGGAAGGAAATGGAATCTACCGGTGTATTGGATTGTACCTCCAGGGTATCCCAGTCCGGTATCTCCTCCTGCCGGGTTTCGTACTGTGCTACGGTGAGATTGCTGACCTCAACCGGCGGAATATCGTACCGTTTGTACCGGATATTGCGGTAAGCGACTGGCCCGTGATCGCCCTGCAGCATAATGGGCCCGGTGGGGGCTTCATCCGTAAAGGGCGCAGCGCGGGTCGGCCCGGTCAGTTCCACGTTCTCGTGCACTTTGATGCCGTTGAGCCAGACTTCCCGAAACTCGGCATTCTGTACCTTCTGCCCGTTATCGTCAAACCGGGGCGCATGGAAAAGGATGCGCACCTGCTGCCACAGCCCGGGCGCTTTTGCTGCATTCATCGCCGGTGGGTGGCCTTCGTATCCCCGCTTGTCCTTTGGTGCATCATCGTCCCAGCGCTGATAAATGCCGCCCATATCGGAATGCTGAGGCGTTTCCACCCCCCAACTGTCAAACACCTGTACCTCGTAGCGCCCCTGCAGGTAAATCCCGGAATTGGAATTCTTCGCAGTCATCACCTCCAGCTCCAGCTCAATATCGCCGTGTTCAAGGGCAGTGAATAAATGGTCGCCAGACCTTGGCGGTGCGGTATTGACCACTACGCCCGTGCCTTCGAGGGGCTCCATCGTTAGTGCTTTAGACCGGTCGGCGTAAGCCCCTCCAGCGATGGCCCAATTGTCCGGGCCCGATTGAAAGCCGGAGAAATCCGATAAATCAACCGTGGTGAAAGGGAGGGCGGGTTCGGGCTCCGGTTCCGGTGCAGCCGGCAATTCAGGATCAGTAGTACAGGCAGACAGCCACAGGAGCGGCAGCAGCCAGGCGAGGCGGTAACTAATGGTCATACTTAAAGCTTTTCCGGCTTTGGGGTGGACAATTGACTTGCCTAAGATAGAGGATTTTTACAGCAATAAGTAACCGTGGTGTTTTTTGGCGGGGGCCAACAACTCATGATCCTTATTTCTCATCAGGTTGAGCGCAACGATAATCATGAGGATTATTTTTTTGTCATCCGGATAGCGCGTTCTCGCCAAAGCGCTCCCGGCTGATGAACCAGAGATAAAGGTATTGAGCGGTCAGCCACCCGGGGAGTTCCGCCGGTGAGCCTGGAGGCGGCGCAGGCGGATTCGCCCCTGAATGAATTTCAGCCCACCCCAAACCAATGAAAGTGCCCCTAAGACGAAGAGCAGTTGTGGCAAAACCGGGGCGCCAACCAAAGCGGCTAAATATAGCACGGGAGGGGATATGGACACGAGCCCAATGATCAGAAAAGGGCGCCCGGCTTTAATGTTGCGACGGGCTTCTTCCATTGTATAAGGTAGGGTATCGGCGGGCAGGGGCACAATGGATCTTTGCAGTGGGGCTATTGGCTCAACTGCCACAGCGGAACGATAACCGGAAAAGGAAGATGCAGCGCTCGCTGCAGCGCAAAGAGCCAATGAGCAGCAGAACAGCAGGGAAAGTAGGGTTTTCATAGGCTGAGGTTTCTACCTCAAAATACGGAACTTTGGATGAGCGTGCAAAACGGGAGTTGTGGATGTATGCATAACAAATTGTACTACTTGAATAGCCTGGCAGCATTCGTGGATAAGCTGGAGCAGAGCGGGAAGCTCCACCCCAGCAGCTATCGCACTTAAATGCAGAGGGTTGTCCCCTAGGATTGATAGCCGGTGGTCACTTTCTGTTTTTTGTGCAATTGGTTATATACACGCTGTGGATAACCGTTTTAGGGACGCGAAAAAAATAAAACCGTATTTTCTATCTTGTGGCAAAACGCCAAC
>CAZNSK010000260.1:0-5421 GCA_964575505.1 uncultured Phaeodactylibacter sp. | reverse complement strand
ACGGGCAGGCCCAACGGGCAGGCCCAACGGGCAGGCCCAACGGGCAGGCCCGACGGGCAGGCCGTCAAATCTCCATGCTCAACCAGGCACTGAGGAGACTCAGCCAGCAAAAAAGCGGGGGGTAAAAATCAACTTGCTGACTGAGTGCTCCAATAGTGTACGAACTATAGAGTTTAGCCATCACCTATGCAATAATGGCATCAAACCAATAAAAAAAGCGTTGAAATGAATAGCGTCTATATATCCTGATGCGCCTGAGCGGGGGGACTCTACAGGTACGCAGCAAAGAACCTGGCTCTACGGCCAAAAGGCTTAAACCGGTGGTATCAGGATGGTTGGAAAGTTTTTGGGAAGGCTGTGGTATTTGTGCATATTTGTTTAACCAAGCGTTTGAAAACTGTGTAATCATCGCTTGCAATTGCAAGGTAAGCATAACAACGCCATTATGACGTATAATAAAAAATTTTTTGTGACATAGAAAAACAACTTTTTCTTACTTTCCCCTCTCCCAAAAACCCAAGCCGCAGTCTCCTGGCTGGCCTCCAAGCCAGCGCAGCTGTGACCATTCGCCTATACCGGATTGTTAAATCAGCTTGCCTTTATCTACTTTTGTGATCCATTCGAGGTCCTTCTTGAATTCAAACCTTTAGCGATGTCTCAGACCAAGCCGCCTTTCGTCAATTATAAATGCATCCGCTACCCGAAGGCAGAAATGCTGAACCGGAGCCGGGAGTACTACCAGTTTATGAACCGGCGGCGCACCATACGCTCTTTTTCTGATAAGCCGGTGCCTTTCGAAATCATCGAGCATATCGTCATGACGGCCTCTACGGCCCCGTCGGGCGCCCACAAGCAGCCCTGGACCTTTTGTGTGGTCTCCGACCCAGCGCTAAAGCGGGAGATCCGGGAGGCCGCAGAAAAAGAGGAGTTTGAAAATTACAACGGGCGCATGTCTGACGAATGGCTGGAAGACCTTCAGGCCTTTGGCACCGACTGGCAGAAGCCATTTCTAGAAATTGCGCCCTACCTGATTGTCATCTTCAAGAAGCCCTATGAATTGAAAGATGGGGAAAAGCACAAAAACTACTACGTTAACGAGTCCGTCGGCCTGGCGGCAGGTTTCCTGCTGACGGCCATCCACAATGCCGGCTTAGTCGCTGTTACGCATACGCCCAGCCCGATGAACTTCCTGCAAGCCATTCTCAAACGCCCTGAGAACGAGCGGGCCTTTCTATTGATCCCGGTCGGCTACCCGGGCGATGAAGTGAAAGTGCCTGATCTGCAGCGAAAAGCAAAATCTGAAGTCCTGATCCATTACTCCTGATCCATGTGTACTGTCACCTACCTGCCGCAATCCGAAGGGCAATTTCTGTTGACCTCCAACCGGGATGAAGCCCCCTACCGTTCGCCCGAAAACCTGGACCGGATCACCTTTTCCGGACGGGAATTGCTTTTCCCCAGGGATGAGGGGGCGGGCGGCACCTGGATCGTGGCATCCAGTAATGGCACCATCATTTGTATCCTCAACGGAGCATATAAGCAGCATCAGCACCAGCCCCCCTACCGCCGCAGCCGTGGGCTGATGGCACTAGACTACTTTAGCTTTGCAGACACCGCTGCTTTTACCCGGCAGTATACCTTCAACGGTATGGAGCCATTCACCATGCTGGCCATCAATCAGGGAAGCGTGACGGACCTGCGATGGGACGAAACACAATTACACGTTAATTTGCTTGACCCCCAGCGGCCGCATATCTGGTCTTCCTCCACGCTTTACGGCCCGACGGTCCAAAGAAAGCGGGAAGACTGGTTTGCTTCCTGGCTCGATGGGCGCAAAGCATTCCGGCGGGAAGACATCCTGCACTGGCACCGCACAGCGGGCGATGGCGACCCTGAGAACGATGTGGTCATGAACCGCGGCAACCTGGTGCGCACCGTCAGCATCACGAGCATCCAAAAAACACCAGCCAGCCTGAGCATGGCCTACCATGACTTGCTGCGGCAACAAACCAAAACTGCACAATTGCCAATTGTACATGAAGCTTTGGCCATCGAGGACAACCAGCATTAAGCTGCGCAACTGGGAATACTGGCCCTCCAAAGCCTTTTACTACCCTATCGCGCCCTACCTGATCTGGCTGATGATCAGGGCCCGCCATATGTGCTACTGGTCGGCGGCTAACCCCGGCATCTACACCGGGGGCATGGGCATGGAGTCCAAGTTTGACACCCTTCAGCTCATCCCGCCCCCCTACCGGCCTATCTCCGCTTACCTGCCCCCTTCCTGCCCGGAAAGCACGGTACGAGCCAAGCTAAATGGAGCTGGCCTGCGTTTCCCCCTGATTGTCAAGCCCGACCTGGGGTTCCGTGGCCTGCTTGTTGATAAGGCCGACACTCTGGAGGCTTTAATGCAAAAGCTGAGCGAGCACGCTATCCCCTTTATTGCGCAGGAGTACATCGACTGGCCCGAAGAGGTGGGCGTGCTCTACCACCGCTTGCCGGGCGCTGCCGCCGGGCGCGTCACTTCCCTGACCACTAAAGCTTTTCTGCACGTAACCGGCAATGGGGAAGACAGCGTGGCCGCGCTCGTTGAACAGCACCCCCGGGCATTGCTCCAAAGGGAGCGCCTGCACCGCCTCTACCCCGCCCTGATGGCCTATATACCCAATACAGGGGAACGCGTCCGGCTCGGCATCGTGGGCAACCACGCCAAGGGCACCCGGTTTATCAACAGCAACCGCCTGGTCAATGAGCAGATGACCCAAGTATTCGACCGGATCAGCAAGCAAATCGAGGGCTTCTACTACGGCCGCTTTGACCTCAAGTGCCAAAGCCTGGACAGCCTCTACACCGGCCGGGGGATACGGATACTCGAAGTCAACGGCGTATGCTCAGAGCCTACGCATATCTACGACCCCAACCGGGGCACCTACTGGTCGGCTCTGCGCGACATTGCCCGGCACTGGTCCATTATCTACCGTATCGCGCAGGCTAACCGGCAGCGGGGCGTGCCGGTGCTTTCCCACCGGGAGACGGCCCATGCCTTTCTCGATTTATTTGCCTATCAAAAAAAAGTGGGGGGCAAGGAGGGCTAATCGCAGCAGCCCACAGCTTACTGTAGCGCACAAAACCTATTACAACCTTTACTGTTTCACTCCGTGAAGACCAACCAAAACCACCCTATGGAAAAACAGTATACCCTGGAAGACATCCTGGCTATGGAGCGCTCCTTCCGGCGCGATTTCATGAATACCATTTCCGGTTACCGGAGCTGCCACCTGCTCGGCACCCTCAGTTACAATAAGGCCGCTAACCTTGGGGTTTTCAATTCCATTACCCACATCGGTGCTACCCCGCCCCACTTGGGCTTCATCATGCGCCCGCTTACCGTACCCCGGCAGACGTACCACAACATTAAGGCGCAGGGGTACTTCACGCTCAATCAGGTAACACAAGACATGATGCATCAGGCGCACCAGGCTGCTGCCAAGTACGATCCGGACCACTCTGAATTTGAAGCCGTAGGGCTACAGCCTCAATACACTGAGCGCCACCTGGCACCCTACGTCAAGGAAAGCCCGATCAAACTGGGGCTGGAGCTGGCAGAAGAGCACCACATTCAGGCTAATGGAGCCATCTTTGTGGTCGGCAAAGTCATTGAAGTCCTCATTGAGGAAAAGCTAATCGCCGATGACGGGCATATTTTGCTGGAGGAAGCCGGCATACTGAGCGTGGCGGGGCTCGACAGCTACTACCAGCCAGAATTGATCGACCGCCTGGATTATCCCCGGCCTTAGTAGCACAACGGACGGGCAGAACCAAAAAACAGGCTACCTGACCCAACCCCCGGGCCTGACCCATCGTCTTACGGGTAAATGATTTTTTCGAACAAAAAACATCACCCGATGAAAACGAAATTGTTATTGCTGGTGAGTGCGTTAGCGATTAGCACCTGGAGCTGCGGGGAAGATGAAACCGTTTGTTCTTGTCAGGACCCGAGCCCCTGCGACCAGCTTGCGAAATCCGACAACGACCTTTACGCCAACGGCCCCGATGACCAGCACTTTATCAATAATGCGGTTATCGAAGACGATTGCCTTTACCTGACTTTTCAGTACAGTGGCGGATGCGAATCCATCGACTATGAACTGCTGTCGAACGATAATATCCTGTATTCCGCTCCTCCCAAGCGAGGCATTCGCCTGGCCCTCGACGAGGATGACCCCTGCGAAGCGCTCCCAGAAGTGGAGGCCAGTTTCAACCTCGAGCCACTCCGGCTGCCCGATACAGACACCGTGGTGCTGGAGCTCGAAGGCTGGGAAGAAAATCTGATTTACGTTTATTAATGCGCAGTTGGCACGATGAAGAAGCCGCCGCAGCTCTGCCCGGCAAGTGGAAATTGGCAGCAAAACCTTGCCCATTGGGCGGCACTACCGTCAGCAAGCCCTTGAGCAACTTGGCCTGACGGATGGCTAGCCCCGCCGGGCGGTAATTAAGCGCTTGAGCCTATCACCGGCGCACCGGAGCTTTGATTGTCAAATACTTGCGAATGCCCACTATATTCTAGCAGCCCCCTAACGAAGTGCGCTAAAACCCTTAATTTCGCCCTTCAAAATTTGATCAACCGCTAATACCGTGCAAATGAAAAGGTACGTTATCATCTTCTTTGCCTTGTCCCTGCTTGCTTGCAACCGCAATAACCAAAAAGCAGATACCAGCTACCCCCGCGTATTTGACCTGGGCCTGTTCAGCCTGCTCGAAGAAAGCATAAACCAGCTTGCCTACACCGGACGAGACCAGGCCTCCTTTGTCGATGAAAATGGCGCAGTGGTCAACTTTGAAATCATCCATGCCGATGCAGCCGTACAGGACTCCGTCACCGTCGTTACCGATAACGTTTACGATGACAGTACCGGCATCACCACTTCCTACGTCTCCACGTTCATTGACGATACGCTTAGAAGCCCGGCGCTCAACCTGGACCTCATTGTACGTTTGCGCGCCCAGCCGAACGTTTCCAACCCCGGCAGCCGGGATGTAGCCGATTGGGTGGAAGTACTGGCCAAGACGCCCGAAGATGAGCTTTTCCGGCCGGTTTTTTCAACCGTCTTCAATCAGCGCAGCTGGCCCACCGCTGCGTTGGTGCAGCCTGTGGATGAAATCACGATTTACAACCGGATTTTTCAAGACGTATGGGTACACAGCCTTTCCAGTGCCTCGGTCGAAGTGTGGTTCAACCGGGCGTACGGCATTGTTTCGCTTACCGACCCTACCGGCAAACAGTGGCGGTTCCAGCAACTGCAATAGGCCTTCCCTACTGTTCCGATATCTGGATCAGCTTGGAAGCAGCCTGAACAACGGCTTTCCAGGTACCAGAAGTATTGGCCAGCACCACAATCACCGTCTTTGATTTTGGAATTA
>CAZNSK010000259.1:0-5476 GCA_964575505.1 uncultured Phaeodactylibacter sp. | reverse complement strand
ACCATCATGGGCATGACCACCATCATGGGCATGACCACCATCATGGGCATGACCACCATCACCACGGCCATAGCCACGCCCGGCAGACTGTAGTGGAGCTGGAGCAGAATATACTGCACCGCAATCAGCTGCTGGCGGAGCGCAACCGCGGCTACTTTGCCGCTAAAAAGATGATGGCGGTTAACCTCGTGAGTTCTCCCGGTTCGGGAAAGACCGCTATTTTGGAGCGGACCCTGCGGGAAATGAAAAACCGTGCTGATTTCTACGTCATCGAAGGCGACCAGCAAACCTTTAACGATGCTGACCGTATTGATGCGCTCGGCGTACCAGTTGTACAAGTCAATACCGGGCAGGGTTGCCACCTGGAAAGCGACATGGTGCAGCAGGCTTTAGACAAGCTGCAACCGCGCGACGGCAGCCTGCTCTTCATCGAGAATGTAGGCAACTTGGTGTGCCCTGCTATGTTCGACCTGGGAGAAAACCACCGGATAGTCATCATTAGCACTACCGAGGGGGACGACAAGCCCATCAAATACCCCGATATGTTCCACTCGGCTCAGCTATGCCTGATCAATAAGATTGATCTTTTGCCGTATGTCAATTTTGAGGTGGAAAAAGCCATGGACTACGCCCGGCGGGTGAACCCGGAGATTCAGTTGTTGGAGGTCTCCGCCACCACCGGCGAAGGCATGAAAGCCTGGTACGACTGGCTGGAAGCCCGTCATGCTCAAAAAGTAAAGATAAGCGCCTCGCCCATTTCCGGATAACGCATTGCAAAAACCGATTGAGGCCCTGCCTAGAGCTGGGCACTGCGCTGCCGCAGCAGGTGGTCTGCCAGCGTGAGGGCAGCCATCGCCTCTACGATCGGTACAGCCCGTGGGACGACACAGGGGTCGTGCCGCCCTTTACCCTCTACCGTTACGGCTTCTCCGGCTTCATTGACGGACTCCTGAGCCGGCACAATAGTGGCTACCGGCTTAAAGGCCAGCCGAAAATAAATGTCCATCCCATTGGAAATGCCCCCTTGTATGCCACCGGAGTGATTGGTATCCGTTACGATTTGGCCGTCTTCCGTGTGGAAGCGGTCATTGTGGGCGCTGCCCCGCATACTTACGCCTTCAAAACCGGAGCCATATTCAAACCCTTTGCAAGCGTTGATGCTAAGCATAGCTTTAGCCAGATCAGCGTGCAGTTTGTCGAAAGCGGGCTCGCCCAGGCCGGGCGGGCAACCGGTAATGACTGCATTGACCACACCGCCCACGGTATCTCCGGCTTTTCGCACCTCCTTAATGAAAGCTTCCATTTCTGCAGCCATCCCACCATCCGGGCACCGCACCGGGTTGGATTCGATTTGGCTGAGGTCGAGGTCCTGGTATCCCCGCTGTAACCTGAGGTGCCCCACCTGGCTGACGTAGGCTTTGACGTCGATGCCCTCCTGGCGCAGCAGCAATTTGGCAATCGCCCCTCCCGCTACCCGGGCTGCCGTTTCCCGGGCGGAAGAACGCCCGCCGCCCCGGTAATCGCGCCGGCCCCATTTGGCATGGTAAGTGAAATCAGCATGAGAAGGCCGGAATTTATCGGCGATGTGGCTGTAATCCTTGGAGCGGGCATCGGCATTGTAGATAACCATTGCGATGGGCGTACCAGTAGTGGCCCCCTCGAAAATGCCTGACAGGAACTCCACCCGGTCGGCTTCCTTACGCTGTGTGACGATTTTGGATTGCCCCGGCCGCCGGCGCGCCAATTCTTGTTGCACAAAGCTTTCGTCGATTTCCAGCCCCGCCGGGCAGCCGTCGAGGATCAGGCCGATGGCCCGCCCGTGCGATTCCCCAAATGTTGTAATCTTAAAAATCTGTCCGTAGGTATTCCCCGCCACTGTTGCTCGATTTGGATGCGAAAAGGCGTAAATTTAGGATGGGGGGATGGAAAAAGTTAATTTTGACCTCAAATTTTCTGATCCCTAAAGAAATAAACCTCCCGGGAACTTGGCTGTTAACAATAACTGTTTGTGCATTGCCTAAATGACAAAGATGCAACTGTTACCAAAAGATCTGTACGAGAAGCTCGAATTGGACAAAGTCCTGCAACTGCTGGAAAAAGAATGCATGGGGGAGCCCGGCCGGCAACTTGCCCGCAACCTTGCGCCCACGGACCGCAAATCCCAAATCGAGGTAGCGTTGAATGAGGCTCAGGAATTCAAACGGGCGCTCGAAAATAACGATTACTTCCCCGTCCGGGCTTATGAATCGGTCGATGAAGAGCTGGAGATGCTGAAAGTCGAGGGGTACGTTCTAGCCGTCAATGGCCTGCAGAACCTCAATCTTATCCTTTTATTCACCCGCGATATTTTCCGCTTCTTCAACGCCCGCCGCCGGGAGGTCTACCCGGCGCTGTACAAGGTGGTGCGCGATGTGACCTTTAACGAGGATTTGATCAAAGCCATTGAAGGGGTGATTGATGAAGAGGGAAATATCCGGCCCGATGCCTCCCCCGAGCTGATGCGCATCCGCCGGCAGCTGGGCTCCAAGCAAAAGGAACTGGAGCAGAAGTTCCGGGTGATCATCAACCAGTACCGTTCCAAAGGCTGGCTGACCGATAATGTGGAAAGCTTCCGCAATGGCCGGCGGGTCCTCAGTGTGCCCTCAGAGCACAAACGCAGCATACGGGGTATTATTCACGATGAATCCACAACGGGCAAGACGGCTTTCATTGAGCCTGAGGGCATTATCGAAATCAATAATGATATCTTTGACCTGGAAACGGAGGAGAAGCGGGAAATCTACCGTATCCTCCGGGAGCTAAGCGCTGAACTCCGGCCGTACCGGGAAGACATCCGCATTTATCAAAGTATCCTTATCCACTTTGACCTGGTGCAGGCCAAAGCGCGGCTGGCCCAGCAAATGGAAGCCGTACAGCCCAAACTGTTCAATCATCCCCACTTTGGGGTCAGGCAAGGGCGGCACCCCTTGTTGTACCTGAAAAATAAGCGTCTGGACAAAAAAACGGTACCCTTTGATTTTGTGCTATTCAAAGGTAACCGCATTCTGATGCTGAGCGGGCCCAACGCCGGCGGTAAATCCATCACGCTGAAGTCCATAGGTTTGATGCAGCTGATGCTGCAGTCGGGCTTGCTCGTGCCCGTGGACCCTGAGTCCGAGATGGGGATTTTCAAATCGGTATTCGCGGATATCGGCGATCAGCAGTCGATCGAAGATGACCTCAGCACGTATAGCTCCCGCCTGGAAAACATGCGCAACTTTCTGGAGCAGGCCAATGAAGAGACCCTGGTGCTAATTGACGAGTTTGGTTCCGGTACAGACCCCAAGATTGGGGGTGCCATAGCCGAGGCCATTCTCAAGAAACTCAACGAACAACGGATTTTTGGAGTGATCACCACTCACTATTCCAACCTCAAGATTTTTGCGTTTAAGACAAAGGGTATCGTCAATGCGTCTATGAACTTTGACAAGGATACCCTTTCGCCCACCTACGAGCTGCAGGTAGGCCGGCCCGGCAGTTCTTACGCTTTTGAAATTGCTGAAAAAAGCGGTTTGAGCCAAAAGGTGCTCAACTACGCTAAGCACCGCACCGGCAAGAATGAAAAAGCGGTGGACCAGCTTTTGGTAGAACTGCAGCAGGAAAAGCAGGAGGCGGAGGAAAAGCTGGCCGCGCTCAAAGAAAAGCAGCGCAAGCTCGACCGCCTGATACAGAATTATGAGCAGCTCCACAAGGAACTGGAATACCGGCGCAAAAAGGTGAAACTAGAGGCCAAAGAGCAGGCCCTGCAGCAAACTGCCCGCGACAATAAGGAAATGGAAAACCTTATTCGGGAAATCAAAGAGCAGCAAAACCTCGAGAAGGCGAAACGGCTTTCCAAGCAAGTCAAGAGCCAACGCAGTAAATTGGCTGACCAGGTCACTGAGCTGCGGGAGAAAATTTACTACGAGCCCACCGAGAAAGACAAGAAGAAGGAAGCGATCCGGGAAGGTGACTTCGTAAAAATGAAGACCGGTGGCGCAACCGGCACCGTGGAATCCATTGAGAAAAATAAAGCCGTGGTGCGCATGGGCGAGATGCGGATGACCATAAAGCTCCGTGACCTGCAGCATGCGAATGCTCCGCTCGAGGTGCAGTCTACGCGCAGCGTGCAATCCGAAACGGCCTCAGATACCGCCAGCTTCGATCCCAAGCTGGATATCCGGGGCATGCGGTACGAGGAGGCTCTTAAAGTGGTTGAAGACTTTGTGGACCAGGCTCTCATTGCCAATTCCGGCTTCCTGGAAATTGTACATGGCAAAGGGAGCGGCGCCCTGCGGGAAGCGGTCAGGCGCAAACTTCGGGAATACAATGTGCCTATGGATATTTCCCACCCGCCCCAGGAGCGTGGTGGAGATGGGGTGACCCTGGTTGAGATGTAACCGCCCTGGCTGTTCACTGATAGCACGAAGACAGGCCCCTGCCTGCTGGTTTCGTATGCAGCGCAATGTTGGGGAGTTGGTATTGGCGCTGGGAACTGGTTTGGTAGCAATTTAAGGCGGTATTTGTCGTTTTTATAACTCCACTGCTCTAATCGGGTCTCAGATTGTGGGTTTTCTTTTGCAACTTACTACTTGTCGAATAAGTATAAATCAAAACCTTAATATGACGTTCAAAAAAATACTTTTTGCCCTTAGCGGCCTGCTACTGGCAGGAGCATTGCCTGCCCAGGACCGCGCTATTAAAATCGAATCCTATACACTGGACAACGGGCTGGATGTAATCTTGCATCAGGACAAGAGCACGCCCATAGTGGCCCTGGCTGTGATGTACCACGTCGGCAGCAAAAATGAAGATCCCGAACGGACTGGTTTTGCTCACTTTTTTGAGCACTTGCTGTTTGAGGGCTCCGAAAATATAGAACGCGGTGAATTTGATAAGTATATTCAGGATGCCGGCGGCACGCTCAACGCGTATACAACTTCTGATGTCACCTGCTATTTTGAGGTTCTGCCGTCTAATCAGCTGGAGCTTGGGCTTTGGCTGGAATCCGAGCGTATGCTTCATGCCAAAGTAGAAGATAAGGGAATAGAAACCCAGCGCGAGGTGGTCAAAGAAGAAATGCGGCAGCGTTACGACAGCCGCCCCTACGGCAGTTTTCAGCTGGAGGTGCGCAAACGGGCTTACAACGAGCATCCTTACCAGTGGTTGCCTATTGGCTCAATGGAGCACCTGAATGCGGCCACGGAGGAGGATTATGTGAGTTTTTACCGTGACTTTTACGTGCCGAATAATGCCGTTTTGGTGATTGCCGGCGATTTTGAGGAAAAGCAAGCTAAAGCGTGGGTTCAGCAGTATTTTAGCACCATACCTGAGAAAGAGGGTTCTTTTTACCGCCCGGATATCGAAGAGCCTGCCCTATCTGGCGAAGTGCGCGATACCATCTACGACGAAGTGCAATTGCCGGCGGTCATCCACGCCTACCGCATCCCTGCCGTTA
>CAZNSK010000258.1:0-5518 GCA_964575505.1 uncultured Phaeodactylibacter sp. | reverse complement strand
GGTAGAAGATTTATCTGCTAATCATGGCTTATCAGTCAGCAAGAAAAAGTTACAGTCTGTAAATGAAGCACTTGGCTCTGTCCTGGCAGATAAAGAACGAAAGTGGGCTTATACTTGTCCGCATATGGGAAAGTTGCCTACAGTAGCCAACAGGAACGAGACAAATGGCAGGAAAGCAGCTATTATAAACTTAAATACCAGAGCGGGGCGGCAGGCCAATTACTTGAAGAAATGAAAGAATATGCTGCTGCCCATTTTTTGGCGGATAATGAAAACCCAGTTAGCAAAGCCATTACTTACTTTGAGAACAACAAATCAAAAATGGACTATGCAAAAAACCTTGAGATGAACTTACCGATAGGTTCAGGAGTGGTAGAAGCAGCTTGCAAAACGCTCGTAAAACAGAGGTTTAGCAAGTCTGGATGCCGATGGACAAGGAATACTGTTGAGGATATATTAATGAGCCGATCCCTAATAATGACTGGAGATCGATGGGAGCAATTTTGGAAGAAAGTGGATCGATATGGGTATTAGCTTACATCAGAATGGAGCCGCACCCATAGTGGTCGCTGGACTCCACTAAATAGTTTTTTACTTATCCAAAGATTATTAGTCCCTTGGCCTTGTTCAAAATTTCGAAAAGGTTCCTGTTATGGATTGAATTGAAGATTCTATCCGTAAGAAATTGGTGCCGGGTGGAAGATGGTCCACAAGGATATTGGGTGTCCTGTATCTGCCCCGGTATAGTACTCACTTGCTGCCTGGACAAGGTCTGACCCTGTGTGTTGAGTATGCTGAGCAGAGCTACAAGCTCATTAGTAGTAAACAATAAATGCGAATCAAGAGCAAAAGAAAACGTAGAAGCAAGTTGATTAAATTTGTGGAATGCGACTTCTACAACTTATCCAACTATACTTCTACGTGTGCGAAATATACGAACAAGAACTGCAAATGGCATTGTATGAGGCACACAAAAAATCAGGCAGAGCCTAAGTTTACGGATTCTGAACTTCTGTCCAGCTACCTTTTTAGCTTGGCTTATGAGCGCAAAACAAGGGTCAAGGACGCCTATGAGTACATAAAAAACCATTGGGCTGACTGTTTTCCAGACCTTCCAAGTTATCAAGCGTATAATGCCCGCCTTAACCGCCTGGCTGGTGCTTTGCCTCATTTGGTAGCTCATTTAGTTTTTTGCCATGCCTCTGCCAACACGCAAGGGCGAGCTTCTTTTTTACTTACTGACTCTATGCCCATCATAACGTGTAGTGGCAAGAGGGCAGGCAAAGTGGCCAGGGAAGTGTGCGACAAAGGCTATAATTCGACCAAAAAGATGCATTATTTCGGCGTAAAGCTGCACGGGCTAGGCTTTTCCCGCTTTGGCACTCTACCTGTCATGGAGTCTATACAAATCGGGGCAGCTTTAGAACACGACCTGCAAGCACAACGCCAACTGCTGGAGCAGTACGCCAACCTCCCCATTTTTGGAGACAAGGCATTTAATGACAGTGAGCTGGAGCAGATTTGCCAAAGCAAAGGCGGGCATCTGATGTGCCCGGTTAAATATAAGTGGGGGCAACCGCAGGAAGATAAGCAGCGCCACAAGGCTGCTGATGAGCTTTACTCAAAAGCTGTTTCTAAGATTCGACAGCCTATGGAGTCACTTTTTAACTGGCTCATCGAACACACTGATATTCAAAGAGCTAGCAAAGTCCGGTCTACCGCAGGACTCATGGTTCACATTTTTGGCCGTATCGCAGCAGCTCTAATTTTGATAACCGAGCTATAGTCTGACAACTCAGGATTTGTGAAAATATGACGCCGCTATTTTTTCGGCTGGCAAGGCGAGAAACGTAGGCATCCGTACGGACGGCGAGGCTTCTCAACGCAGCAAGGCGGGAAAAGAGCAAGTCAGAATTCACAAATTTCGGGTTGTCAGACTATAAATTGACATTTAGCTCTTGATTCGCATTAGGTGTTTATTCTTATAGTTTTTTCCATAGTTTATTTATAATTATTCGATACTCCTCCTGGCCCGCCAGATTATCCCACTGATTGGGATCCCTTTGTAAATCATAAAGCTCCTGCTCCTGCTCCCCCCAGTCCATATACGACCATCCCTGGGTGTAAACAGCTTTCCCAATTACGCCCTGATGCCGGGTTTCCACAATGGCGTGGTTTTTCCAGCCTGTGGTTTGTCCCTTCATGAGATTAGTCATATCGTCTCCTTCTAAATTGTCCGGAGTATTGAGCTTTGCCATCTTCCCCAGGGTAGGGTATAGGTCGAGCAATTCCACGACTTCCTCCACGGTGCCGGGCGCTATATCCGGATGGCGGATAATCATGGGCGCTATAGCTGATTCCCGGAACAGGAAATTCTTAAACCATAAGCCATGCTCGCCCAGCTGATAGCCGTGGTCGCTGACCAAAACAACAATAGTGTTTTCGTATAAGCCCAGGCTTTTCAGCGCAGCGATCAGCCGACCCACCTGATCGTCTACAAAAGCAGTGCAGGCATAGTAGGCGCGCATGGCTTCCCGGCGCTCGGTTTCCGGCAGATTGAAGTGCCCTGCCCAGGTGTCATAGGCAATTTGGGGTATATCCTCCCGGTCGGTGGCCGGCACCGGTATGGATTGAATATCCACACTGTCAAATTTTTCAAAGTATCGCTTCGGGGCTACCCATGGCACATGCGGGCGTATAAAGCCGGCGGCCAGGAAAAAGGGCTGATCCTTGGTTTCCTTCATCAATCGGATTATCTCCGTGGCTACGTTGTAATCATGATGGCGCTCATCGCCCTTTTCTGCCCTCAACCAGGCCACAGCTCCCCCTGCGCCAACCCGGTGGGTCTCCCATAGTGTGGCGTTGTAGTAATAGCCATTGTTGTTCAACTCGTAGCCCGGTACATCAATGGCTTTATCCCAGGCTTCCGGCACGTCGGCGCCCGGGCTTTGCTGCGCTATGGCATCGGGTACGCCCTTATGGAATACTTTGCCCGATCGCGCGGTAAAGTAGCCGTTTTGGCGAAAGAGCTCGGGCAGGGTCGGGTGGTCTTTCCACCTCTTCCGAAAGTCTTCTTTCAGCGACAGGACGCCGAGGGTACTGGGGCGTAGCCCGGTAAGCATAGATGCGCGGGAGGGGCCGCAGAGCGCCTGCTGACAGTAAGGTCGCTTGAATAGCGTGCCTTCGGCTGCCAATTGATCAATATGTGGGGTTTGTGCAATAGTGTCGCCGTAGCAGCCCAGCCGGTCGTTGAGGTCATCCACATAAATGAGCAGCACATTAGGGCGTTGCTGTGCGGTCAGAACCGTGCAAAAAAGGAGGGATATTAAGGCAAAAAGAGGCCGCATCGTTCTGGTTATTGATTCATCACTCCACAATCCTTCAGGTCGTAAAAGGGTTGTTGGCCATCTGAAGATTTAGCCAGTGGCGTATTGAGTATAGCGTTTTTCAGCCCGCGGCCATACAGTACCTTAAGTTCCGCCTGCCGGGCGTCGGTCCGGGTAGGGTAGAAGCCTTTCAGGGTGCCGTTGGCAATCTTTTTAGGGAATTGCCAGTCCGCCGGGACTTCCTCCGTTTCCGGCCAGTTGATCATCAAATTGTCCAGTACGAAGTTGTGAATGTTTTCGGTAACGATTGCAGCTTTGGCGGTTTTTGCGGCACGCTTGACGGGTGCAAATTGCGAACTTGTGACTTCATCAACATGGGGTACCGGATCTTCAATCCAGGGATAAGTGAGGTTGACGTTGCGCAGGGTCAGGTTTTCAATGGCGTACCCATCGCCGGCGGTCATGAGGATGCGCCCGCCGGTCTTGGCGTGGAAATTGGTGATGGTCACATTGCGCAAGCGGGGTTTTCGGCCTTCGTAGTCATACTGCTTCTTTTCCTGGTGCATCCAGTCTCCGTTTCGGCCGCCCGCTCCGGGCTCTGGCAGATAGAGGCTCAGGTGGATAGGGCGGTTGTAGAGCAGCGGGGCCCGGGAATCGGTGATGATGTTGTCGACTACGATGTCCTCCACGGTCCCGGCGCTTTCGGCGTAAATGGCGAAGGCACGGGAGGAGCCGTAGATCACGCTGTTGCTAAAGGTTACCTGCTTAATATCCCGGAAGGTTTCGTTGCCAATCTTTAGGGCAGCGCAGGAGCATTCGATGACGCAGTTGGTGACGGTGACGCGCTTGCAGTCGCGGGTATCCACCATGGTTTTCAGGCAGATGGCATCGTCGCAGGTCTTGATGATACAATCGCTAATGGTCACATCGTGGCAGCCTGAGATATCAATGCCGTCCCCATTCGGCGCGAACAGGTCATTAATGATTTTAACGCCCTGCACCTGAATCCGGTCGCTGTCGTACAAATGCAAAGTCCAGCCGCCTCCGGTGAGCAGCAGCACATCTTTGATCCGCACATCCTGACAATCCTGAATTTCCACCATGGGGCTGATCTTCAGGGGCTTGGCCATTTTCCACTGCGGGTCTTCTGCCGGATCGAAGTCTTCCCAAAAAGCGGGCCCGTTTCCATCAATGGTGCCGCCGCCGATAATAGCGATATTGCGGGCGTCCTTCCCAACAATAAGGTGGCGGGGCTGCCGGTCTTTGTTATGCCCCCAGGTCATGACCGCATAGTCCTCAATATTGGGAGAGCCCAGGATTTTTGCCCCGGATTGTACCTCCAGAGTCGTATTGTCCTTCAGGAATATTGTACCGCTGAGGTACACCCCCGGTGGAACCGTCACCGTGCCGCCGCCCTGAGCAGCAGCGGAGTCGATGGCGGATTGGATGGCAGTGGTATTCAGTGTGGCGCTGTCGCCCCGGGCGGCAAAGTCTTTCACATTCAGATAACCACTGTAATGCTGTCCATAACTGAGCGTAGACAGCAAAAGGCTGAAAGCCAGAAAAGTAAGTCTTGTCATTAATCTTGGTTTTGAATGCGTTCGAGTTCGGCAGCCATGGCTTGCACTCTGTCAGGATAAGTGGCAGCGAGGTTGTTTTGCTCCCCGGGGTCTTCCGACAGATTGTACAACTGCGGCTCACTGGAGATACCACCTTCAATGTTCTTGATACCCTTGATCCATGGGAATTTTTTTTCGGTTGGGGCGATGTATTTCCATTGCTCCTGCCTAAGCCCAAGGGTGAAGGCTTCTTCCAGCATCACCGTCCGCCCCTCATCAGATTGCCCTGAGAGCGTGGGCCACAGGGCTTTGCTGTCTTTAGCCTCGGCTTCCTGCAGTTCATGCCCCAGCAGCTCAGCAATGGAGGCATAAAGGTCAACCTGATTCCAAAGGGCATCACTACGCCCGGGCTGGATCTTACCGGGCCAGCGCAGGATTGTCGGTACCCGGTTGCCGCCTTCATAGATGCTGTATTTGCCGCCCCGGAATGGGCCGGCGGGCTGATGATCGCCCAGCTTTTCCACGGCCTGGTCTGTGTAGCCGTCATCCAATACGGGGCCATTATCACTGCTAAAAAACACTAGTGCCTGCGGCACTAAGTTTTCTGGGCTATGTGGTTTTCTAAAATTTTGC
>CAZNSK010000257.1:0-5635 GCA_964575505.1 uncultured Phaeodactylibacter sp. | reverse complement strand
TATAGCTGCCTGACTGATAATCTGCGGGGATAATCCCCGAACTCACGTTAATATAGTATTTTTTTTAGACTTCGAAGAGCCAGGTTTATAGGCTATGCTATGCAGAAGCTGTTGCTTTGTTTGGGGCAATCACAGTAACTAGTGCGACTAGTCCGAAATAGCACAGCGTATTTCACGCTTGGGCGCCCTGGTTTTACTGGGTTTCTTCGGTTAGTCATTTCTGAAACACTCCACTAGTGGATTGAGCCGCAAATGCTTGACCATTTAAAGTGCAGCAATAGCAGCGGCTACAGGGGCAAAGAAACTAGCAATTAATTCGGTCTAGTCGCACTAGCTTTGGTTTACCGCTTGAAATCCGGTGGCGGCTTTGGAGTCGCGACCGGCCTGGGGGCATCGCCTCAGCCCCCTAATAGCCACAAACGCCGCCTGAGTTGCCACAGGCAAATACTGCCATACCTTTGCCCGCCGGTTCTGTTAGGGTACGTTGGCTTCACTCCCCGTTGGAGCATTTGGCAATCTCCCACAAACCCTGTTTTTTTGCAGGAAAGCCATTCTTATGCCCAAGCGTCGACAAAAGCACCGGGTCCGGAGCATCCCGGCCGGCACTTCTCTGACCGATTACTGCCGGAAGGCCTTTCCGTTGTTGGGCAGTAAGACTGCGGTAAAGAAAGCTATTGCCGATGGCCGGCTATTCGTTAATGGCAAGCCAGCAAAAGTACAAACGGTACTCCAAAAGGGCGATCAGCTACAGCTCAAGGGGGCTGGGCTGCCCAAAGCCCGCAAATTCGATCAGGACCTGCCGGTAGTTTGGGAAGACGACCACCTCGTCATCGTCAATAAGCCCGGGGGCATTGCCACCAATGGCGACCGCATACAAACCGTGGAAAATGCACTGGCCGGCAGTATACCGCCCCCGCCCCTGCCCGATGCCCTGCCCCGGCCGGTTGCTGTACACCGCATTGATTTGCCGACCAAGGGGCTGGTGCTCCTGGCCAAAACCAAAAGCGCCCTGATGGCGATGAGCCAGGCTTTTGAAGACAATCAGGTAAAAAAAGCCTATCAGGCGGTGGTGCATGGGCAGCCGCCGGCTTCCGGCACCTTCGATGCGCCTATTGATGGCAAAACGGCAATTACCCATTTTCATACCCTGCGCACGGTGCCTTCCCAAGTCTACGGGTACCTTTCTCTGGTGGAGCTGCAACCCGTCACCGGGCGCACGCATCAGCTGCGTATCCACCTACAGCAGGCCGGTCACCTGATTGTAGGAGACAAGCATTACGCGAAGGGCGCAGACACCATCCTGGGCAAGGGGCTCTTCCTATGTGCCTGCCGGCTTTCCTTCACGCATCCCCACACCGGAGAAAAGGTGGAAGTGCGCACCCGTCCGCCCCGGCGTTTCCTCAAAACTCTGGACAGAGAAGAAGGGCGAAGCTAACCCTTTTGCAGCCAAAGAAAATTACGATTCTACGTTAATTGCCGTCTTTAATTCCATAAGTCCGGGGTGTTTTCTTAAATTTCGCCCGTGGGAAATGGGTGCTTATTGTTTGAATAACACTATCTTTCCGCTACAAAACAACCAACGACGCATCACGCCCTTACGCCAGCTATACCTGGCTGGGGCAAAACAAAACGAAACCAATGGCAGTAAACACCACCTGGTAAGGAGGCTGCCGAAAACCAAAACAACATGGAGAGTCAACCAAAAAAGATCAGTCTAATTTTTATCAGTGGGATTGCCGCACTCGGTGGTTTCCTGTTCGGGTTTGACAGCGGGGTGATTAACGGAACGGTGGATGCTTTGCAACTCGCCTTTGATTCGGACGCTGCAGTGACTGGATTTAATGTGGCCTCCGTCTTGCTGGGCGCCATGGCCGGTGCCTTTTTTGCCGGTAATGCTGCGGATAAGTTTGGCCGCAAACCGGTCATGATTGTTACAGCGATCGGCTTTACGATCAGTGCCTGGGGGTCGGGTATTTCCGATGGCTCGGTGGAGTTTGTACTCTATCGCATACTCGGTGGTGTTTCTATGGGGGCGGCCAGTGTACTTGCGCCGGCCTACATCAGTGAGATTGCACCCCCTAAAATAAGGGGCAGTCTGGCTACGCTGCAGCAGTTGATGATTGTGATTGGCCTGTTTATGGCCTTCATGAGCAATTACTGGCTGGCCGGGCAGTCCGGTGGCGCGTCGGAGGTATTCTGGGGCGGATTTCAGACCTGGCAGTGGATGTTTTGGGCAGAAATTATTCCTGCCGCAATCTTTTTATTTGCCTTGCTGACCATTCCGGAGTCGCCCCGCTACCTGGTAGCAGCAGGGCGGGAAGCGGAGGCCGCGCAGGTGCTGGCCGGCATTGCACCCGATGAGGATGCAGCGGAAAAAGTAGCGGATATCCGTTCCACCCTCCGCGAAGGCACCAAGCCCCGCCTGAAGGACGTGATCAGCTCTTACACCGGTAAGGTGCATCCGCTGGTGTGGGCAGGCCTGGGGCTTGCGGTGCTACAGCAGTTTACGGGCATTAATGTAATTTTCTACTACGGTGCCACCCTTTGGCAGGCGGCCGGCTTTACGGAGGCGGATGCGCTGTTGCAAAACGTGATCACCGGCAGTGTGAATATTTTCTTCACTATCGTGGCCATTGTTTTGGTCGACCGGCTGGGCCGGAAACCTTTGCTGCTGGCTGGCTCCATTGGGCAGGCCGTGATGCTGGGTATCATGGCGTTCATTTTCTCCAACGCAGCTTCCAGCGGGCCGGATGGGCTGCAGCTCTCTTCCAGTCAGGGCACCTATGCCCTCCTGGCAGCCAACGGCTACATTGCCTTCTTTGCCTTCTCCTGGGGCCCTGTGATGTGGGTGATGCTGGGCGAGATGTTCCCCAACCAATACCGGGGTGCCGCACTGTCGCTTTGCGGCCTGGCCCAATGGGGCGCCAACTTCCTGATTACCATCAGCTTCCCGATCCTGCTGGCGGGCATCGGGCTGGGGCTGTCTTACGGCATTTACGCTTTCTTCGGCCTGGTCGCTTACTTCTTCGTGAAGTTCTACGTGAAGGAGACCAAAGGCCGGACGCTGGAGGACATGTCGCGGGAAGAACAGGCGCTGGAGCAGGGTGGCGCGCAGGTCTAGGCCTGTTTAGCCACTAAGCAAATGGAAGGCAGCGGATGGGTTGCTGCCTTCCATTTGCTAAATAAACCGACGATTCATTGGCATCTACGCTGAAAATTGACTTGTTGCGTTGCTGCTAAGGAATGAGGAATAAATAGATCGCGCTTTTTGACCGAGGGGATTTTGTTCCAAGACGAGGCAGAAAACGTAGGCAATGCAACACGAAGAAAGGGGATAAAAGGGGCCCCTTTCTGAAGTCGGCGAGGCTTTCTAACGAAGTATTGGGGCAAAAGCCCCCGTCAAAAATGATGAGTTATTTTTTTCTCATTCCTAATCATTTCATAAAGTGTATACAACTAAGAACAGGATGTACACAGGCCGGCAATGGCGGCGGTTGGCTAGAGTCGCCATTTTCATTGGTGGATGGGGGTTGCTGATCGTTTATCTTTGGGTCAAGGATTGGCAGGAAGACCGGGCACAGGCGGCTGCCCGGGAAGCGAACCGGGTGGCCCTCGATTCTTTGACCCGGGAACCTGTCCCGGGGCAAATTTACGTTATTCAGGCAGAGCACCTTAAGCAAAATGCCCGCAACCACTACACTCACGAAAAGGGAAAGATTATTGCCCTAAGCGCCGACAGCCTGACGTTTTAGGTGAGTTCCGCCTTCCTTTTGATGTCGCAAACGCCGGACTCCATCTATCGGCATTTCCGAAACCCTAACCTGCCCTTCGACACGGTCACCCTTGCCCGGCCCACTGTACAAGGGCTGGTTGACCAAAAAGCTATACTGGTGCCACCGGTAGCCGACTCCGTTAGGTGGATGTACATCAAATCGGTGGTCCATGTTGGTCCGCCTGTTCATAATCCAGTGGAGGAACCCTCTGACTGATATCTCAACCTACCCCCACAATTGCCCCATCTGCATAAGCGCCAGCAGGAGAAACAGCCCACTGAGCCCAGCGTTCAGCCGTTGGTAAAAGGCTGGGCCAGTTTGAGCGATACGGCGAGCAGCAATTGTGTAGAGCGATAGCATGGCGAAGGCGCCTACCGCCGTGCCTGCTACGTAAAACAACCGGTAAGGTGCTGCAAACAGAAGCAGGCCGCGGGCCCGGAGCACGGTAGTCAGCACAAACATCCCCGGAATATTAACCAGGTTGAAAAAAGACACCAGAAAGCCTTTTAGCAGGGGCTGCCCTTTCTGCTCACTCGCCTGAATCTTCTGCCGACGGAACGCCTGTAGCCCGAAGAAAGCGCTCAGGGCCAGAAAAAGCAGCACCGCGCCTTGCCTCAGGTAGTTCAGGTAAGCTGGCTCACGGGCCAGCAGCCCGGCGAAGGCGATGGCAATGTACGCGTGGATGAAAACTGCTACCGCCGCACCGAGATTGAAGCGCAATGCAGCACGGGCACCCCGCCGCAGGTACTCCCGGGCTGCGGTCACGTTTACCATGCCGGGCAGCAACATGGCGAGCATCGTCACCACACAACCCAGTATGCTATGTGTCAGGTAGATCATGAGGGGCAAAGGTAGGGAAAAAGCTAGGTTCTTACTTTTCAGACATTGCTTATGTCAATAACAATGATTGTATTTGTTTGGTAATCAAACGCGTTCGTTATGACTCCAAAAACCAGCATTCAGCTCGCTCAGCTTTATAGCTTTTCTACCCGTACACTTTCCAATCGCTTAAAAGCTATAGATATTGAGCTGCCCGCCCGGCAGTTGATCAGTGCCGCCAAGCAAGTCGAGATTTATGCTCATCCAGGCCTCCCAACCTACTTACCGGAAGCTGAGGAAAAAGCAACCGGGCCGGTCATCTAGCAAACCCTGGGCAGCGGACGCTACAACCTTGGATACTTGCCCTATTACGTTAATTAGAGTATCCATTTAGGCTAAATATCGTCAACCTCACTGAGGCAATACAGCAAAACGCAGTGCGAAGGCATAACATTAGATGGTGTGGAAGGGCAGGAACACCGTGGTGGAAGGAGAGTACTGCCAGAAATCCGTGATGTTATCCGCTTTTTCCCAAACGGCCTCCTCAAGTGCCCCGTCCAGCGTGATGGCCTGACCAATGTGGCGGACCTGCAGGGTACCGGGATGGTCTTGTGCAAATCCATTTATAAATGCTAGTGCGAATAGGGCAAAAATGAAGTGCTTTTTCATAAAGCTGTCTCCTGATGATTTGATACACCAAAGGTCAGGGGAAAGGGGCTTAGTGCCTTATGCTTCCCAAACGGATACTTACGAAAATCAAACAGCTGCCCCCGACCGGAATCCCGAAGGCGGCAGTTGCATGTGCTTTTTGCATCTTTGCCCGTATTTAATTGGGTTAGCCCAAAGGTGCAGCTCAAAGTAAGCGTTTTGGCAGCAGCGATCAAACGAATACTTACGAAAATCAAACAGGCTTTTGAGGAGGCCGGTCTATGTGCTGCTCTGGCGATGGCTAGCTTTTGGGGCATAACAAGCCAGGCTTTATCAACCCGCTTTATAGTCCGCCAACCCAAAATTTGTGATTTCTGACTTGCTCTTTTTCCACC
>CAZNSK010000256.1:0-5669 GCA_964575505.1 uncultured Phaeodactylibacter sp. | reverse complement strand
AGCAGCCGTACAGTGCAAGCTGTTTCGGTCATCTGTGACCCCGTTGGGGTCGAATGCCAGTAACATCAGCTAAAACCCGCTATCGACCCCGGAGGGTGTCGCACTCCAATGTATACGGCTTGGGTTTTGGCGGCGGGAGCTGGCTGGCTAGGGGTTTTGGTGGTCTCCACCCCCTAGCCCCCGCCGAGGAAATGGTTGCTTCTATGGGTTGCTCGGGGTAGCGGGGGACACCAGTATTGCCGGTCGATTGGGCAACCGTTGCCCAGGTTCTTGTCGGTATGTCAGCTCGGCGGCCTCCATTGCCGCCCTTTCTGCGCCCTCAGCCTTGTAACGTCCAGGGCAGGGGGAGCCAGCCTGCTGGAGAAGCAGATCCGTGTTTGAGCTGGCAGTCACTCCCCATTCAGTCAGGCGGCGGCTTTGGAGCCGCGGCCTGACAGGCAGCCGTCTCCGGCAACTTCCCTGAGCTTTCGTAAGGCCCTTTGCTGGTTTTTGCAGCGCAGCCCCTATCTTTGGTGCCACCAAAACTAAACCATGAATCATGTTGGAAAAGAACACTTATGTAGCCATTATGGCCGGGGGCGTAGGCAGCCGTTTCTGGCCGGCGAGCCGGGAAGCGCGCCCCAAACAATTCCTCGATATCCTGGGGGTAGGGAAGTCGCTCATCCGGCTGACGTTTGAGCGCTTTTTGAAGCTGTGCCCGGCGGAGCATATTTTTATTGTGACCAATAAACGGTATGCGGGCCTGGTGAAGGAGCACCTGCCGGAGCTGACGGACAACCAAATCCTGACAGAGCCGTCCCGCAATAATACAGCGCCCTGTATTGCGTATACGGCCTTTAAACTGCAGGCGCTGAACCCGGAAGCCAATTTGGTGGTGGCGCCCAGTGATCATATTATCCTCAAAGAGGAGGCTTTCGTGGAGACGCTGAAACGGGGGCTGGCCTTTACGGCGGAGGAGGAAGCGCTGCTCACGCTCGGCATACAGCCGACCCGGCCGGATACGGGCTACGGCTATATCGAGGTGGCGGCGGCTTCGCCTGCGGGGGCAGAGGCGCCGCTGAAGGTGGAGGCGTTTAAGGAAAAGCCGGGCCGCGCTACGGCGGAGGCGTACCTGGACAGCGGGCAGTACTTTTGGAATGCGGGAATTTTCGTGTGGCGGGTGGAAAGCTTGCTGCGTGCCTTTGAACAGCACGCGGGGGAAATTTACCGTATCCTGGGTGCCGGGGCAGAGCAATATAATACGCCTGGGGAGCAGGCTTTTATTGATGAGGCTTACCCTACGACACCCGCTATCTCGGTAGATTACGCAATCATGGAAAAGGCGGACAATGTCTACACCATCCCGAGCGACTTTGGCTGGTCGGACCTGGGTACCTGGGCGTCCCTGCACGCGGAGTCGCCGAAGGATGAGCAGGGCAATGCCCGGCAGGGGGGGCGGATCCACGCAGTGGATACCAAGGATTCTCTATTGCGGGTGCCTTCGGATAAATTATTGGTGGTTGGTGGGCTGGAGCATTACATCGTCGTGGATGAGGAGGATGTGCTGCTAATTTGGCCGAAAGAGCGGGAGCAGGAAATCAAGGGGGTGGTGAAGCAGGTGGTGGGCTGATCAGTGGGCGGGGCCTCCCGGCAATGCTGGTCTTGCCGGTGGTTGTGGGGCATGGGCTTCGCTAGGCGTGGGGAGCTTTGCTGTGGGTGCTTGGAAGGGGTGGTGGGGGATTCACCTTCGCTTTTCGAGCTTCGGCGGACGGAGGCCACCTTCGCCTTGTTGGCTACGGCGGACAGGGCAAGCGTTGCCCACTAAAAATCCTGGTAAGAAGTGTAGACATTGGTGCGCAAGCCAAAGTAGAACCAGCGGCTATCCGGCAATCCGGCCTCCTTGGTCGTCTCGGTGCGGGCGCGGTAGCCAGCGTGGGCTTCCAGATTGTAAATCGGGTTGATGGTGAAAGCAGCCTCAGCGCGGAGGTAGGTGAGGTCGCCAGTAATGCCCTGAGGGGGGAAGACGCCGGTCTCGGCAGAGCGGTTGTCCCAGTTTTGGAAAATATCGCCCCCCCAGTTGTCGCCCGGCCCATCCCGGCCCACGCGGCCACGGTGGTAGGCTGCCAGCAGGCTCCAGCGGCCGATGCGGTAGTGGGCGCGGAAGAGGGCTTCCTCAAAATTAGCGCCCCAGGGGTGGGCAAGGGGCTGCTGGTAGTGGCCCCAGTTGGTCAGGGTTTCCCGGTGGCTGTAGATGTAGGGGCGGGCGATGTTATACTCAGCGCACAGGAAGAGGTTGCGGATGCCAAAGGCGTCGCCCCACTTCAGCCCCGCCTGCCAGGCCATCATATTGCGCCAGTCGCCTTCGCTCCAGTTGAAGACCGCAGAGGAAGTGAACTCGTCCATCGCCATTTGGCCATACGCCATCAGGCCATTCCGAAAGTGGTAGGAGGCCTGGAAGCCCATGAGGGTGTTGCCGCCCTCCGACCCCTGCGCGAACTCAACCGGGCGGTAAAGGATGACCGGATTGAGGAAATTGGGGTCGAAACCGTAGCGGTTGAGCTCATCGCCCCACATGATGCCCTCAAAAAGGCCAAGATTGAAGCGCTCGCCGATATTGGCGCTGAGGTAGTGCATGGAGAGGTACTTCTTGGCGAAAATATTGCCCGTCATCACGCTGTTGCGCAGGTCGTTCATAATGGCCCAGGTGTTGACATACCGGAATTTCCAGAAGGTCGTTTCAATGCGGAAGTAAGGGTAGTTGACACTGTTGTCGGACATCAGCAGCGAGCGGTAGCCCTGGCCGATGAATTGCTTGCCGTGCCCCAGGCGGAAGTGGAAGTTGTCGTTGGGGGTGTAGGCCACCTCTCCGGCGGCGTAGGCGTAGTCGCGGGCGTTGTTTTGAAACCCTTTAGACAGCCAGTAGCCCGGTACCACGCCCCGGCTTTGGCGGACGAATTCCTGGATATGCACGGGCAGGCGGGCCTGGGTCTCTACCAGCGTGGTGTAGGCAGAAACTTTGCCCAATTGCAGTCCCAACCGGGCGCCCCGCGTATTGCGGTAGGTGTAGTCGAAGTCCCCTTCGCGGTCCTGCCCGCCGCGGAAGACGACGACGGGGTTGAGGGTGAAGTAGTGGTCCTCCCCGCGGGAGTGGATGAAGTCCTCATACAGGGCTTTGCGCTCCACCCAGTCCCAGAAGCCCCCTTTTTTCACGGCCGTATCGGGCAGGAGGCTGCTTTTCCGGCTGTATTGGCGGACTTCATCGAGGCGCCAGGGGCGGATGGCGGTGTGGAGCTGCTGGGTGTCGCGCAGCAGGGCGTTTTCGTGCCAATAGCGTTCCTCGGCGTTGAGCTGCAGGAGCTGGTATTGGGCGGTTAGTGCGGCTGGGAGGAGGAATAGGAGGCAGAGGGGGAGGAGGGTTTTCATGGGAGTGGTTTTGGGGGGGAAGATAGGATTTTTTTGGTGTTTGGTTGGTTTAGGGGTGGGGCGGTTTTTTTGGTGTTTTGGCGGGTTTAGGGGGTTGGATGCTTGTGGGTACACTTTACCTTTACTGTATGGGGCAAGTGCGGTAAAGCTTCACAGCGATAGCCTATTTGTTGAATTAGTAATTCGAGTTTAGCCACTGGCGCGCTCCTTATCTAGCTCCGTGAAGGAAGAATTCTGGCTGGTATACTCCGGCACGAGTTCTTTCATGCAGCGCACGATATCGATGGCAGGGGCGCCATTGCGGGCCAGGCTGATGAGGTGGAGGACAGCGAGGTTGATGGTCTGGTGGTCGCACTCCCGCACTGAAGCAATTTTGATCTTGGGGTGGTGGGTGGGCACGTTATTCTCATCTTTATCGAGCAGCTCCTCGTAGAGTTTTTCGCCAGCGCGCAAGCCAGTGAACTTAATGTTGATATCCTGGTTGGGGGTCAGGCCCGCCATTTTGATCATTTTTTCGGCAAGGTCGACGATGCGGACCGGCTCGCCCATATCAAAGATAAAGATTTCCCCGCCCTGGCCGATAGCGCCGGCTTCGAGGACGAGCTGGCAGGCCTCAGGGATGGTCATAAAGTAGCGGGTGATCTCGGGGTGGGTTACGGTAACGGGTTGCCGCCGTTCAATCTGCTGTTTGAAGATGGGTATGACCGAGCCATTGGAACCCAGCACATTGCCAAAGCGGGTGGTAATGAACTGCGTGGTGTTGCCCGGTCGGCTGTTGAGGGACTGCACGTAGAGCTCCGCGATGCGTTTGGAAGCACCCATGACATTGCTGGGGTTGACCGCTTTGTCGGTAGAGACCATGACAAACTTGGGCACCTTGAAATCAGATGCCAGCCGGGCCAGGTTGTAGGAGCCCTGCACATTAGCTTTGACGGCCTCGTCGGGGAAGCGCTCCATGATGGGCACGTGTTTGTAGGCAGCGGCGTGGAAGACATAGTCGAAATGGTACTTTTCGAACAGGCGCTGCATGCAGTCTTCGTCCCGGACATCGGCGATGACGGTGCGGAAGTGGCCCCGCTTAATGTACTCGTTGAGGGAAAGGGCGGTTTCCGCGAGGGGCGTTTCCGCGATATCGGCCCCCACGACGAGGTGGGGCTCAAAGCGCAGGCATTGCTTGACAATCTCTTTGCCGATAGAGCCGGCACAACCGGTAACGAGCACGGTCTTGCCAGCAATGGTGCTGCGGATGGCCGCTTTGTCGAGTTCGATAGGCGGGCGGTTGAGCAGGTCTTCGAAGCGGATTTTGCGCAGCTGCCCCACCTCCAGGTTATTGTTGAACCAAGCCTCGGCTACTGGCACTTTCATCACCCGCACCTTGTGCTCCAGGCATTGGTTGATAAAATCGACCCGCCGTTCTTCCGTCAGGCTGGGGCCAATGGCGATGATGGCGGTTTTGATATCGTACCGTTTGATAATGGGCTTCAGGTTTTGGTCGAAGTTGTAGATCGGTATGCCATTGAGTTGCTTTTTGTGGACCTTGGGGTTGTCGTCCAGGAAGGCTACGACCCGGTAGTTGTGGTTGACATTTTGCTTGAGCACCTGCTGCAGCTGGGCCCCCAGTTCGCCTGCCCCAAAGATAGCCGTATTGATGCGGGAGGTGCCATTGGTGCGCATGCGGACGGCATCGGCAGCCAGCCGGAGGGCAATCCGGAACCCGCCGTTGAAGAGGATGAGCAGCACCGTATCCACCAGGATGATGGCGAGGTTGCTCTTGGTGGTCAGCAGCCCGGGGAATAGGAGGGTGACCAGGTAGAAGGCAGCCGAGGAGGTGACGACCGCCAGGGTGATGTTGATGCCGTCTTTGATCCCCACATACCGGATGATAATAAGGTAGGTCTTGAAGATGAAGAAGGCGATTCCCCGAAGGAGGAGCAATACCATCATGGCCCAACTGAGAAAGAAAACGCCGAAGCGGTTGAGCTCCAGGTTGTCCGTCAGCGTGAGCGCAAAGGAAAAGGAGATAACGGCGGTAAAAATGTCAATGCCCAGGATGAACAGCTTGGTGATGGTGCCGGAAAAGGGCGTGTCATGACCTGGGAGGTACTTGAAAGGGAGTTTCATGGGGATCTTTTGTGCTTAGGTCGTGGTAAAGATAGGCTTTTTTTTGGTTTTTCCGACTTTGCGTGAAGCTACGTCGGACGGAGGGTTTTGTGGTTTAGGGCTTGGGTTTTGGCTTGGGTTGGTTTAGGGTTTAGGGCTTGGGTTTT
>CAZNSK010000255.1:0-5673 GCA_964575505.1 uncultured Phaeodactylibacter sp. | reverse complement strand
GCGCACAAAATAACTTCGCCTATTCTAGGTAACTTATTACTGCGCGACCCCTAACATTTTTTTCGCAGACCGGGGTAGCCTGCGTAGCTAGAGTACGCAGGGCCGGGGTAGGTTTGTAGAAAAACAAAAAGACATGCGTATCATTTACTCTGCTTTTATGCTGCTTTCTCTGCTGCTGATGGCTTCCTGTACCCCTTCTATTGATGGCTCCAGCGAGGAAAAACCGGAAGTCCTCCGAATAGATGGGCCAGACGGGGAAGCCCTCTATTCAACCCTGGAGTTCGGAGCAGAAGAGGCGGAACGGCTCCATACCCTTCTGGAAAACTACCCCGAATTCCAACAGTAATCTTTGCGTATGTAACACGCAATTTCCTATGGCTGCCGGCGGTTTGCTGGCAGCTACTTTATGCTTAATTTAGTAGTGCCATTCAGGCGCCAAACCAAAATCTCTACCTTATGGGACTCCTCAACAAGTTATTAGGCAATGCCGGTACCGCTAAACCGGAAGACCTCGAAACCAAATACGGTGACCTCCTCATTGAAGGGGAAAACTTTGACATCGGGTTTCAGCTCCTGCGCGATGTCTTCATTTTTACCAATAAACGCCTGATCCTCGTGGATGTACAGGGCATTACAGGCCGCAAAGTGGAATACCTTTCCCTGCCCTACAAAAGCATCTCCCGTTTCAGTATCGAATCAGCCGGTACTTTTGATCTGGATGCCGAGCTGAAAATCTGGATTTCCAGTGCCACCGAGCCTGCCGTGAGCAAGCAGTTCAATAAATCAGTCAATATCTATGAAGTGCAGCAGATGCTGGCGAGTTATGTGCTGTAAGCCGCTGTGCCATTTCGGGTCTTCGACTGTCCCCTGGTAAGGTTGAGGACGGGGCTGGGTCAAAATCCAGGTTGAGGATAAGGTTGAGGTTGAGACCGCCGGAGTTCCTCCGCAGGGAGCGACAGCAAGCTGTCGCCGCACGGGTGACCCCGCCCTGCCCCTTAACCTCATCCTACCCCCCCCCCATTTCCCAAAATTCCCTATCTTCCCACCCAAACCAAAGCACCGCGCATGCTCACCGGACAACTCCGCAGCGAAGTCGACAAACTCTGAGAAACCTTCTGGACCGGAGGCATCACCAACCCGCTCACCGTCATCGAGCAGATCACCTACCTGCTCTTCCTGCGGCGGCTCGACCAACAGCAGCTGCTCAAGGAAAAACAGGCCGCCGAGCTCGATATGCCCGTCACCGACCCCATCTACCCGGAAGAAGCCACCCCCCTGCGCTGGAACAGCTTCAAAAACCTGGACCCGGAGGCCATGATCGACCGCTTTACCCGCGGCATTACCCTCAACGGGGAGCAGACCAATGTCTTCGACTATATGAAGCAGCTGGCCCCGGAGGATACGGCTTTCGCCAACCACATGAAGGGGGCGACCTTTATGATCTCCACGCCCCGCCTGCTCGACCGGGCGGTGCAGCTCATCGATAAGCTCGATATGGACGACCGCGATACCAAGGGCGACCTGTACGAGTACCTGCTGTCCAAGATCGCCTCGGCCGGGCAAAACGGGCAGTTCCGCACGCCCCGCCACATCATACAGCTGATGGTGGACATGACCCTGCCCACGCCTGCCGATACCATTTGCGACCCCTCGGCCGGCACCTGCGGCTTCCTCGTGGCTGCCGATGAGTACCTGAGGCGGGAACACCGGGATGCATTCTACAAAAAGGAATTCCGCGCCCACTAAAACAGCGCGATGTTCAACGGGCTGGAATTCGACAGCAGCATGATGCGCATCGGCGCGATGAACCTGATGCTGCATGGCATTGAGCGCCCCAACCTGCTGCATGTGGACGCCCTGAGCGAGGAGAATGCCGGCATTACCGACCGCTACAGCCTGATGCTCGCCAATCCGCCCTTCAAGGGCAGCCTCGACTACGACTTTGTGGAGCCCAGCCTGCTCAAGGTAGCCAAGACCAAAAAGACCGAGCTGCTCTTCCTGGCCCTCATCCTGCGGATGCTGCGCCCGGGCGGGCGGGCCGCCGTGATTGTGCCCGACGGGGTACTCTTCGGCTCGAGCCGCGCCCACAAAGCCATACGGGAAGCCATTGTGGAGGAGCACCAACTGCAGGGTGTGGTCAGCATGCCCTCCGGGGTGTTCAAGCCCTACGCCGGGGTGAGCACCGCCATACTGCTGTTCACCAAGACCAACTCCGGGGGCACGGACCAAGTCTGGTTTTACGATATGCAGGCCGACGGCTACAGCCTGGACGACAAGCGCAGCGAACAGGGCCGCCGCCTGCCGGAAAAGCTAGAGCAACTGGCCAAAGACGAGCACCTCTCCACCCTCACCGACCCCCACGGGCAGGTGATCGAGTACCGGGTGCAAAAGCACGAAGAGAACAACATCCCCGACATCCTCCACCGCTGGCGCACCCCCGAAGGCGAAGCCGAACGCCCCCGCACCGCCCAATCCTTCTACGTGCCCGTGCAGGAGATCCGCGACAACGCCTACGACCTCAGCATCAACCGCTACAAGGAGATCGAGTACGAAGCTGTGGACTACGACCCGCCGCAGGAGCTGCTGGCCCGCATCCGGGAAATGGAAGCCGAGCGCGCACAGCTGATGCAGGATTTAGAAGGGATGCTCGACTAAGCCGCCATCTGTGCACATTTGTGCCCAAAATTTGTGAATATCTGTGGACCAAAACGACAGCAATATGAAATGGGAAAGGGTGGAATTGGGCACACTAGTCGAAAAAGTCAAAAAGTGCCTACTTGAAAAAGAAGCTCCAAATACCAACATAAAATACGTTGACATTTCTTCGATTGATAGAATTTCAAAATCAGTCGATCAGCATTCTATTCAATCTATTTTAGGTATAGAAGCCCCCTCACGAGCGCGACAAGTACTTAAATCTGAAGATATTCTAGTTTCTACAGTCAGGCCGAATCTCAATGCAGTTGCTGCAATCCCAAATAGTTTAGACGGTTCTATTGGATCTACCGGTTTTTCAGTCTTAAGACCTTTACATGGAAAATTACTTAGCAAGTACTTGCTCTATTTCGTACAATCGGAATATTTTATTAATCAACTCATGCAGAGAGCTACAGGCGCTAGTGGAGTGTTTCAGAAATGACTAACCGAAGAAACCCAGTAAAACCAGGGCGCCCAAGCGTGAAATACGCTGTGCTATTTCGGACTAGTCGCACTAGCTATCCTGCTGTTTCAGATAAAATTGTGAAAGAAACCCAAATCCCCCTACCCCCCCTACCCGAGCAGCGCCGCCTGGCCGCCCGCCTGGACCAGGCCGATGCGCTGCGGCAAAAGAGCCGGGCGGTGGTGGAGACGTACGCGGCCCTGGGGCGCTCGGTATTTTTGGAGGTGTTTGGGGACCCGGTGCGGAATCCTCACAATTTTCCAAAAGAAACAATAGAAGACCTTGTGAGTGAGGTTAAATACGGGACCAGCAAAAAGGCTGGAAAAGAAGGCAAATTCAAATATCTCCGAATGAACAATATCACTTATTCAGGTGACTTAGACCTGGAAAAGCTCAAATACATTGACTTAACCGAGAAGGAGCAACCAAAATATCTGGTAAAAAAAGGAGACATTCTTTTCAATCGTACAAATAGCAAGGAGCTGGTAGGGAAAACAACCGTTTTCAATCAGGATGAGCAAATGGCAATTGCCGGATATATAATCCGCGTCCGTACTAATGAATTGGCTAATCCATACTACATTTCTGGCTATTTAAATTCACGTCATGGGAAGATGGTCTTGGAGAATATGTGTAAGAATATCGTAGGAATGGCCAATATTAACGCGAAAGAACTACAAAGTATTCCTATTCTTCTCCCGCCCCTCCCCCTCCAAACCCGTTTTGCGGTCATGGTGGCCAACATAGAGGCACAGCGTCGGTTGGCGGAGCGGCAGTTGGCGGCGGCGGAGGCGGTGTTTGGTGGGGTTTTGCAGGGGACGTTTGAAATGTAAAAGGCGAAATGTACCCATGCGGGCCTGGCGGAAATGTAAAAGCGCGATTGAGGCATGGCTCGGACAATATTTGAAGTGTAGCGGAGTATATCATGCAAACCGTAAGCGTCTGGGCGGGGTAAGGGGGCAAGGGTAAATAAGGGTAAAGTTGGGAAGGTTAGAAGATAGAATGCTGATTTACCTAAAGGGACGGTTTGGCTAGCATTTCTCATATCTGTTGATTCTATTTAGCTTTTCACCGACAATTTGAGTATATTGTAAATCTCAAGGAATGATCACATGGCAAAAGCAGACATAAACAGCAATCAGGTCAGATGGGCGAGGGAACGGGCAGGTTTGCAGCTGTCCGATCTGTCTAAAGCCCTGCAGCTGGCGGAAGATAAAATTGCGGCTTGGGAAACCGGGGAAGAACAGCCCACTTTCCGGCAGGCACAAAAGCTGGCTGAACGCCTGAGGGTTCCTTTGCCTTACCTTTTTTTGGCATCTCCCCCTGAAGAGAACTCCCCTATTGCGGATCTACGCACACTACGCAATGAGGCACGAGCTACTTTTAGCCTAGACTTCAAAGAAGTACTGAATGACTCCCTACAGAAGCAAAATTGGTACAGAGAATATTTGCAAAACACCGGGCAGGCAAGCCCTTTGGAATTTATCGGTAAATACTCCGTGGAGTCGGATGTAAAGACCGTAGCTATAGATATTCAGGCGGTACTTGGCCTGGATGAAGAGCTTCGGAAATCAGCGCGCAACAAGCCCGATTTTCTGTCTAAACTGGTGCAGCAGGCCGAAGCAGCCGGCATCCTGGTACTAATCAGCGGCGTGGTAAACAACAACAACCATCGTAAACTTGCGGTAGAGGAATTCCGGGGCTTCGTACTAAGTGACGGTGTCGCACCACTCGTTTTCATCAACGGTAATGATACAGAAGCTGCTAAACTCTTCACTTTTGTACATGAACTGGCACATCTTTGGGTAGGCGCTTCCGGCGTTTCCAATGTGGAAGTTAAGTCTGCCGTAGAAAACGACTTTGATCAGTTGGAACGCTTCTGTAATCAGGTAGCGGCGGAAGTGTTGATTCCTGCTGAAGACTTTCAATCCATCTGGCAATCCGATCTTTCCCTTGAAGAAAACCTACAACAGTACCGGCATTATAAAGTGAGCGACTTGGTCTTGCTTATTCGTGCCCGGCAGCTCCGCAAGATCAGTAGTGCTGAGTTTCAGCAAGCGTACGCTGCCCGCATCAGCTGGTATAAGAACCGAAAACGTAGCAGCGGGGGCAATTTTAATAACACCCTCCCCGCCAGAAACAGCAAGTTGCTCACCTCCGCGCTTATTGCAGCTACGCTGGAAGGGCAAACGCTCTACAGGGACGCAGCGCGTATGCTGAATGTAAAGGTCGAGACATTGAAGAAAGTGGCAGACCATCTTGAAATACATTGACGCATTATGCCAGATTATATTTTAGATGCTAACGTGTTCATTCAAGCTCAAAATGGCCCCTACAACATGGATGTATTTCCTGCATTTTGGGAGTGGATCGACCTGCAAACTGAGGTAGGCATCATTGCCAGCTCAACTTTAGTATTTGATGAAATACAGAAGGCCCCTTGCAAGACTGGATAAAATCTAGCGTGAGTTTACGATGACACTTCGAAAAAAGGGGCTCAATTCGCTGAATAA
>CAZNSK010000254.1:0-5683 GCA_964575505.1 uncultured Phaeodactylibacter sp. | reverse complement strand
CATTAAAAAGGGGATATGCAATGTTGGCGGGGCGCGCTCACGAAGGGAAAGGGGCCATTCACACAGTGGCCGGGGCTGCTTATCCGATAGGGGGCGTATCAGGCCGGCTGTCTGTACCCACTCCGCTATTCCACCCTACCCTAAAACCCACCCTCTTTATCGGTTAAACCAATATGCTTACCTTACACGCTAACCAACTCCAAACCCATGCGATTCCTGAAATGGTGGTGGCCGACCGGGGCAATTGCTCTTCTACTATTCGGCTGTCAGGAGGTGCCCGAAGTGGAGCCTACCCTGCAGCCTATTCCCGGCAAAACCGTTCAACTGCTAGATAGCCTGCAGGCGGCTGCGCAGATCCAAACGGACGAAAAAGAGGGCTACTTTGAGCATCTCAGCACTTTGGACATCCGGCTGCAGATGGACCTGCCGCCTGACACCGCCATTGCCAAAAGTACACTCCGCCAACGCTATGCGCCCTTTCTGGCCCGGCAGGTACGGCCTTTCACTGAGGCGGAGCGGGTTTTGCTAAGGGCCGCCATTCAACAAGCCTACACCTATTGCGCTGCCCTGAATGCCCGCCTGTTGCCCGACTCGGTATTCCTCGCCAAAATGAGTACAAATGTTTTCGGGCCATCCGTATACTTTACCCGGGAACGCGCCATCTTTTTACCCCAAAACGAGTTGTACGGCAATAACCCGGCGCTTGTCCCAGTACTGCTGCACGAAATCTTCCATCTCATCTCCCGCTATCAACCCGAGTTGCGCGATGAGCTCTATGCATTGATTGGCTTCGAGCCGCTCGACGACGACCCTTACTTCCCGGGCCAACTCCTTAGCAAACGGCTGCTCAACCCCGATGGCACTAGCCACCGCTACGCCACTGCGCTAACGGACCGTACCGGACAAGCCCGTCCTTACCTCCCGGTCATCACGGCAGATACTACGAATGCCTACCCGGGCAAGCGCTACTTCGACTATATCGATTTTCGCCTGCACCCCCTGCTGCCAAACGATGGCGGCTATGCAGTACAACCTGAAGGGGTAGCGCCCAAGGCAGCGCCCGGCTTTTTTGATCAGATTGCCGACAATACGGATTACATCATCCATCCCGATGAAATCCTGGCGGATAACTTTGCGCTGCTCGTGCTGCGGCAAGCCAACGTAAGGAACTACGCCAACCGCTCCCTGTCGGAAAATGGCGAAGCTTTGCTCCGGCAAATGGAAGCGGTGCTCCGGCAATAAGCAACCTATAGCGCGGGAGCGTGTTTCTAGCGTATGGCACGAACGTTTCTTACTGCATACTGGCGCAACCTGATTATGGCCAACTACGTTGTAGACCCGGCGCTGCTGGCCTCCTATGTCCCGCCCGGCACCGTACTCGACACCTGGAATGGGCGCTGCTACGCCAGCCTGGTCGGCTTTTTGTTTGACCAAACAAAAGTGCTGGGGGTAGGCATCCCTTTCCACCGCACTTTTGAAGAAGTCAACCTCCGCTTTTACGTGCGCTACAACGATGCAGGCAACTGGAAACGGGGCGTGGTCTTCATCAGCGAAATCGTACCCCGCCCAGCCATCACCTGGGTGGCCAATGGCTTGTACGGCGAACGCTATACGGCCATGCCCATGCGCCACTATTGGTCGGATAGCGGAAGCCAGCGTTCCTACCGGTACGAATGGCGTTTCCGGGGGCAATGGAACAAATTGGAAGTGGCTACGGAAGGGCCTGCCCAGCCGCTCGAAGCCGGCAGCGAAGCTCAGTTTATTGCCGAGCACTACTGGGGCTACGCCCGCCGGGGAGCTGATGCCGCTACCGAATACGAGGTCATTCATCCTTCCTGGGAGATAGAGCCCGTTACGCATTACGATATCCACTGCGATGTGGAAGCCCTCTACGGCCCCGAATTCGCAGCCCCGCTATCGGCACCGCCTTCCTCTGTTTTTCTGGCAAAGGGCTCAGCGGTGGCCGTCAAATCGGGCCAGCGCATCCTTCCGGGCGTAAATGCTTAAATTCGGGGCAGGAAATACCTCAGCTTCGGCCGGGGCGTTGTAAAAGGGTAAAAATGAACGGATGAAACTTACGATTACCACTGTTTTTTTGCTGGCGTTCTCCCTGTACGCCGGCGCTCAGAACAAAGAAGACTTAGCATCCTGCCTGCGGGCCGTATTGGAAACGCCCGAGGTGGGTGCGCCCTTGAAAACGGGGTGGGCCGGGCATGAGCAAATCTACCTCCGCCACTCCAGCCATACCGCTGCTAACCCGCCCCTGTTCACGCGCTTGTTTGAGCAGTTGCAGGCGGAGGACCTGGAAGGCTTGACGTACAAATTCAGCCTGGTGGAGCCGGGGGAGGCTGCCTATTTGCCCTCGGAATCCCGGGATAGCGGCATCATCGAAGTAGGCGGCGGGTTCCGGGGCGACCGTATGGTACTCACGCTCTTTGCCTGGTACCCCAATGATGCCCGACAGCAGCTCAACCGATCGTTTATACTGGAGCAGCGCAATGAGCAATGGAAACTCGCACAGTAAGCCCTGGCGGTACCGCTTATACCGCTGGCTGGCCCGTTACCGCTGGCCCCTGTCGGCAGGACTGGGCCTATTTCTGGTGTGGTATGCCTTTTGCCTGCCGCGCCCCCTCTTCGATGCCCCACTCAGCCTGGTGCTGGAAAGCCGGGAAGGGCAGTTGCTGAATGCCCAGATTGCGGCCGACGAGCAATGGCGCTTTCCGCCACCGGACAGCATACCCTCCGCTTTTGAACAAGCCCTGCTGACTTTCGAAGACCAGCGCTTTTACTACCACCCCGGCGTAGACCCCATCAGTATCGGGCGGGCGCTGCTGCAAAACCTCCGCGCCGGGGAAGTGGTCAGCGGGGGTTCTACCCTGAGCATGCAAGTGATAAGAATGGCACAGGGCAATCCGCCACGCACGTTGCTCCGTAAAATACAGGAGGCCCTGCTGGCCACCCGCCTGGAGCTCAGCTATTCCAAATCAGACATTCTACGGCTGTACGCCACGCATGCCCCCTTTGGCGGTAATGTAGTGGGGCTGGAGGCCGCCACCTGGCGCTATTTCGGCAAACCGCCTGCCCTGCTCAGCTGGGCTGAAGCCGCGATGCTTGCGGTACTGCCAAACCAACCCGGGCTGATCCATCCGGGCCGCAACCGGGATGACCTGCTCCACAAGCGCAACCGGCTGCTCAAGCGGCTGCACCAAAAATCTTACCTGGACAGCACCATGCTGGAGCTGGCGCTGGCAGAGCCCCTCCCGGAAAAGCCGTTGCCTTTGCCGCAGCTGGCCCCCCATCTGATGCCACGGGCGGGCGCAGAAGGAAAAGGCAGCCGGTTGCGAACGACCCTGGACGCAGGGCTGCAGCAACGAGCTACCCGAATCTTGCAATTGCACCAAGCCCGGCTCCGGTCCAACCAAATCCACAATATGGCCGCGCTCGTCCTGGATGTAGCAACCGGGCAGGCCCTTGCCTATGTAGGGAATGTAAGCGGGGCCGGGGCCGATCACGGAGAATGGGTGGATGTGATTCCTGCCCCCCGCAGTACGGGCAGTATCCTCAAGCCGTTCCTCTATGCTTTTGCCCTGCAGGAAGGCGTGGCGACTCCAAGTCAACTCCTGCCCGATATCCCCTTGCAGCTCAGTGGCTACCGGCCGGAAAATTTTCACGAGGATTTCGATGGTGCGGTACCCGCCGAACGCGCCCTCGTCCGGTCGCTCAATGTGCCCATGGTACATTTACTATCTGAGTACGGCCTGGAGAAATTCCACTACCGCCTGCAGCAGATCGGCCTGACGACACTAAACCACCCGGCATCGCACTACGGCTTGCCCCTGGTGCTCGGGGGCGCCGAAGGCAGCCTCTGGGAAATCACGGGGGCTTACGCCAGCATGGCCCGGATGCTGACCCGTTCGTACGACCTGAACGGCCAGTACCAACCAGCCGACTTCCATCCGCCTACTTACCTAATGCACTCACCCAAAGTAGATCCGGAAGCCCAAACCTACGAGGCGCCGCAGCCTATGAGCGCCGCAGCCGCTTGGCTGACTTTCCGGGCGATGCAGCAAGTGGAGCGGCCGGCTTCGGAAGGGGGATGGAAAACCTTCCAGTCCAGCCGGCGCATCGCCTGGAAAACCGGCACCAGTTTTGGCTTTCGGGATGCCTGGGCTATCGGCCTCACACCAAGGTACGCCGTAGGGGTCTGGGCTGGCAATGCGGATGGCGAAGGCAGGCCCGGGCTCATCGGCATCAAAGCAGCAGCACCCGCCTTATTCGATATTTTCAAGCAATTGCCAGCGGATCCTGATTGGTTTGAAACGCCCTGGGACGACCTCAACCCAACTGCCCTGTGCCGGCAGAGCGGCTATCAGGCTTTGCCCATTTGCCCGGTGGATACGGTGCGGCTCCCGCGCACGGCAGCCAGCCTGGGCCCTTGCCCTTACCATCGGTGGGTACATTTGGATAGCAGTGGGCAATGGCAGGCCCACGGGCAGTGCTACCCCGAAGCCCGAATCAGGAATGTGCCCTGGTTTGTACTGCCGCCTACGGAAGAGCACTATTACAAGCGCCGCCACCCGGGCTACCGGCCCTTGCCCCCCTTTGCGCCGGGCTGCCAGGGGGACGAGGCAGGCCCCATGGAGCTGATCTATCCCAAATATCCGGCTCGTATCCTGGTGCCCCGGGACTTGGATGGCAGCCGCTCACGGACGGTTTTCACCGTTGCGCACCGGAATCCGGGCACGACCATTTACTGGCACCTCGATGAAGCTTATCTGGGGGCTACCCAGGAATTCCACAGCATGGAGCTGGACCCGCCACCGGGCCGCCACCGGCTTACGCTAGTGGATGAACAGGGGCACCGGCTGGAGCAGGCTTTTGAGATTGGCTTACAATAAAAAACTCCTACATCAGGGGAGGTTGGATGTAGGAGCACTAACATACTATGAGAAAACTACACGTTCAAATTTAAGAAAAGCTAATAGGTTAATTCGGTTGGAATTATTGTCCGGAAAGAATGGCGCAAGCTGTGGTGGCATTGAAGTAGAATATGGCAATTGCCCGCCTGCTCGATTGGGCTGCCGGGGGCGCAAAAAAAACCTACACCTTTGGGAGATGCAGGTCTGAATAAACATACTATGAGAAAACATAACAAAGATAAGAGCTGCCCGTTTATACACCGGCCCCGTTTAGGCAGTGGCAGCAAAGTCTGGGCATGCGGGACGGGGCGGCTATTATCCGGCTGGATAAAACACGGTTATGGCCGTTATGCCCCGGTGAAATACGGATGACGGGGCCAGGTAAAAACTATCGGATGGAAGGAAACCGAAGGAGCGGGTCCACGGGGTGGCAGTAATCGGGAAATGCAATCCTGCCCGGTACGGCGGGGCGAAAAAAAACCTGCACCTTATCGGGTGCAGGAGGTTCAAACAAACATACTATGAGAAAACTTCCTCTAAGATAAGGTATTAGCGCCCACGATGCAGCCTTGAATCGGCTGGCGGTATTGCCTTGTCAAGAAATGGCGTATTTTGGTTATCTAACGGCACAAACAACGCCCCCTGGGTGCAAAAACACCCGGCGCTTTTTCCTTTTTTATTAGTTTAAGGAGTCGCGCAACAATAACTTGCCGATTTAGACTCGTTCTTTTGCACGCTAACTGCGCCTGCCTGGCTAACGCCAA
>CAZNSK010000253.1:0-5743 GCA_964575505.1 uncultured Phaeodactylibacter sp. | reverse complement strand
GATGCAGCTTAATCCTAATAATCTGCCGCTACCCGATTTTTAGTAGGGTAGAGTATTCAAAGCTTATATTTTGCTAAAATAAAAAGGCGCAAATATCCGAATCAATTGTTGTTTTATTTTGTCAAAACCCGTACATTTCAAGTATGCAATCTGATTTCTTCACTAAATTATAGAACTATGCATATAACCTACGATGAGCTGCGGGAAATTAAGCACCGGCTCCCCACCGGCAGTGTCAAGCGCATTGCCAACGAACTTGGGATTCAGGAGCAGACGGTCCGCAATTACTTCGGCGCCAAGAAATACGAGAATGCCGATATTGTAGACGCCCATATTCAGCCGGGCCCTAACGGCGGAATCGTCCATCTGGAAGACACCACCATTTTGGATGCTGCCAAGCGAATTCTGGGAGAAGAAGAAGTACTGAGCTAACGCAGGCATTAGTAGTATTGCAAATCAGAAAGCCCCCGCAGGAGCGTAATGTTTCCACGGGGGCTTTCTGATTGAGCGAACTTGCCAAGCTCTACGGATGATCTGCCTGATATTTACCGTTCTCTGGGCTGACTGATGGCGTCAGTTGGTGGCGACCTGAAATATCAGATATCCATCTTGGAAATTTGTCAGTGGATGGCATTGACCTTCAGCAGGGCAGCAGAAACGTACCAGGGCCGGAGCTCCATCCTCAGGGTACCCGCCTGTATGGCCGGGTCGGTATTGGTGAGGGCTTCCGCCTCCTCCACGGAACTGACATCAAAGATATAGATGCCCCTCAGGTCGCCCTCTCCCAGGAAGGGGCCCGCCAGCACCAGCTCCCCGCGCTCCGCCATTCGCCGGATATTATCAAGGTGGGCGCGCTGCAGATTGGCGCGCTGCAGGGAATCAACACCCTCGGCTTCCCCCCGGTAGAGGAAAGCCATCACATAGGCCTTCATGCCGTGATCGTCTGCGCCCAGCTCGGCTGCCAGCAGGCTATCGTAAGCAGCGCCGATGGGGCGGCCGATGGCTTCTTCTGAGGCAGGCGTATTGGCCTGTTCCACCGGGCCGTGGCCGCAAGCCCAGGCCATTGCCAAGAGGCTCATCCCCACTAATAGTGCTTTTTTCATAAGGGTCTTTTGGGAAAAGGTACGTTTTTCTGCATTCATTTGCTCACCGGCAAGTTATTGCCGCATCTGTTTGAAAGCATTGATCAGCCCATTGGTGGAAGCATCGTGGCGTTCTGCTTTTTCGGGCTGCTCCAGCTCCGGCAAAATCTGTTTGGCCAGCTGTTTACCCAGTTCCACGCCCCATTGGTCAAAGCTGAATATATTCCAAATGACGCCCTGAGTGAAGATTTTATGCTCGTACAAGGCGATGAGGCTGCCCAGGCTGCGGGGGGTGACCTGCTTCAGCAAAATGGAATTCGTGGGCCGGTTGCCTTCAAATACTTTGAAAGGCAGCAACCGCTCCATTTCAGCATCCGGTTTGCCTTCAGCGGTGAGTTCAGCCCTTACTTCTTCTGCTGTTTTGCCCATCATCAAGGCTTCCGTCTGGGCAAAAAAGTTGGACAACAATTTCTGGTGATGGTCGCCTACCGGGTTGTGCGAAATAGCGGGGGCTATAAAATCGCAGGGGATCAGTTTGGTGCCCTGATGGATGAGCTGGTAGAACGCATGCTGCCCGTTGGTGCCCGGTTCGCCCCAGATAATCGGCCCGGTCTGGTAGTTTACCGGCTGCCCGTCCCGGCCTACGTATTTGCCATTGCTCTCCATGTTCCCTTGCTGGAAGTAAGCCGGGAAGCGGTGCAAGTACTGGTCGTACGGCAGAATAGCTTCTGATTCCGCACCAAAAAAGTTGTTGTACCAGATTCCGATCAGCGCCAGCAAAACCGGCAGGTTCTGATCCAAAGGCGTATCCCGGAAGTGGAGGTCCATCACGTGGAACCCTTCGAGCAGCTGCCGGAAGTGGTCAAACCCAATGGTGCAGGCGATCGGCAGTCCAATAGCGGAGGTCAGGCTGTAACGCCCCCCGACCCAGTCCCAAAAGCCGAACATGTTTTCCGGGGCGATGCCAAAGGCTTTTACTTTTTCTTCGTTGGTGGAAATTGCTACAAAGTGCTTGGCGACTTCCGATTCGTGCCGGGCAGCTTCCAGGAACCAGGCCCGGGCAGTCTGGGCATTCGTCATCGTCTCCTGCGTCGTGAAAGACTTGGAAGCAATCATAAAGAGGGTGGTCTCCGGGTCGCACTGATTGAGGGTTTCGGCCATGTGGGTGCCATCTACATTAGAAACGAAGTGGACCTCCATGCCAGGTTTCCAATAGGGCTTCAGTGCCTCGGTGACCATGACCGCGCCCAGGTCAGAGCCTCCAATACCAATATTTACAATCGTGCGTAAAGGCTTGCCCGTGAACCCCTTGCGTGCACCGCTGATTACTTCTTCGGAAAAGGCCTCCATGCGCTGCAAGACTTCATTGACGGCTGGCATGACGTTTTCCCCGCCGGCCTCGATGGGGGCATTCGTCCGGTTGCGCAGGGCGACGTGGAGCACCGCCCGCCCCTCCGTTTCGTTGATGGGCGCGCCCGAAAACATTTGCTGAATGGCATCCGGCAGCTGGCACTCTTCCGCCAGCTGCAGCAAGAGCTTCAGGGTTTGTTGGGTAATGCGGTTTTTGGAGTAATCCACAAGCATATCCTCAAAGCGGATCGAAAACTGGTCGAAGCGCCCGGGGTTGTCAGCAAAGAGTTGCTTCATATGCAGGCCTTTGACCTGTTCGTAATGGGCTTCCAGTTGGTTCCAGGCTTGGGTTTGGGTAGGATTCTGTCGGTTGAGCATGAATGATACCTTGATTTTAATAGACGATACCCGATACGGGACGCGCCAATATCGGGTATTAATATGAATTCAATGTTACTTTACTGTTCTTGCCTGCGAAAACCAATGGACTGTTTGTTGAATACAAAGCTGCTCTTGTCCAGCTTAAAGCCGGCTACGTCCTCATAGGTCAGCAGGTTGGCGGGGGTTTTAGCCCGTACTTCCGGCGACAGGGCAGCCAGGCGGAGGTTGTGGTTCTTAACGGCCTCGTTCACCAGGTTGCGCACTGTGCGGGCATTGCCAAAGTACTTATCGCGGTACTTGTAGAGGAAAGACAAATACTTGCTGAGGTGCGCTTCGGCTTCCGGAGCAGGCACGAGGTGCTCTTCGCTCAGCATTTGCAGGGCGATGCGGTGAAGTTCTTTAGGTTTGTAATCTTCGAATTTAAGAATTTTATCAAAACGGGAGTTCAGCCCGGGGTTCGCCTTAAGGAACGCCTCCATGTTATCCGGATACCCCGCGACGAATACAAAAAACCGGCCCCGGTGGTCCTCCATGCGCTTCAGCAGGGTTTGAATGGCTTCGTCCCCGAAGTCATGGCCGCCCCGGGTCAGCGACAGGGCGTAGGCCTCGTCAATAAACAGCACGCCGCCCATAGCTTCCTCAATGCGCTCAGCGGTTTTGATCGCCGTTTGCCCAACGTGACCGGCCACCAGCCCCTGCCGGTCAGTCTCAATCATATGCCCGCGTTCCAGCACACCGAGCGACTTGTAAATCTTCGTCAGAATACGGGCCACAGTTGTCTTACCCGTCCCCGGGTTGCCAATGAAAACGGTATGCAGGAAAAAACTGTTGAGGACGTCGCGCTTGGTCTCCCGGTAAAAGCGGACCAGCCGGACCAGCTCATTGATTTGCGCTTTGATGTTGTCCATGCCCACCAAGACTTCCAATTCCTGAAGCGATTCCCGCAGCAGGGCTTCATCTACCGGTATATTGGGCAGTTGAATGCGGGGTTTCACCTCGATGTTGGCGACATCTTCAAATTCGACCAGCTCCAGCTTTTCCGGCGGCAGCGCCTTGGGCTCCTGCGCGGACATCACCCGGAGCCCGAGGTTGATTTTTGCTTTTTCGATCAGGTCGTAGACGAAGCGCGCGTTACCGAAGGAGCGGTCGCGCGTCCGGAACGCCCCGATGATGATATCATCAATTTTGATTTTGGCCTCATTGCTGAGTTTAAGCCCCTTGATATCCGAGGCCACTTCTGCAATTTCCGATAGCTCCTGCGGCAGGTAATCCGGAAACTCAAAGTACAGCCGGAAACGGCTTTTCAACCCGGGGTTGGAATCCAGGAAGTGCTTCATTTCTTTGGGGTAGCCTGCGACGATCACGACGAAGTCCCGGCCACCTTCCCCTGACATTTCCTTGACCAGGATTTCAATGACTTCCCGGCCGAAGTCCTTGCTGTCGTCATTGGAACGAGCCAGTGCGTAGGCTTCGTCAATAAACAGCACCCCGCCCCGGGCTTTCTCGATGGCTTCCTTGACCTTGGGGGCGGTCTGCCCGATGTACTCCCCGACGAGGTCGACGCGGTCGACTTCATGCACGTGCCCTTTGGAAAGCAGGCCCATTTTTTTGTACAGCAGGCCCATCATTTTGGCGACCGTCGTTTTCCCTGTCCCGGGGTTGCCGATGAAGACGGAGTGGACGTTGATGCGCTCTTTTTCATCAAAGCCTTTTTCTTTGCGCAATTGCAGAAACTGAATATAGCGGGCGTGGTCGAGCACCTGTTTTTTGATGGCTCTCAGGCCAATCAGGCCATTGAGGTTCGCCATCACCTCTTCGAAGGTCTTATTGAAAGACTCATCGGGCGCGTAGAGCACGGAGGCTTGACGATTGGGCAGGAGGACGCCCGTGGTGCCTTCCTCGAAATCCTCGGCCACTTCAAACGGGATAACGGCCAGCAGGCGGTCCATAAAGACCAGCTCGGCGGTGTACCGGTCCCGCCGCCAGGAGCCTTTGACGTTTGAGCCCCAGCCGGCAGTAATGCGTATTTGGTCATCCCGCTTGTCGATGCGCTGCAGGCGGACAACCTGCCCTTTGAGCTCCCGGGCATCGTTGTAAAACTTGATGAACAGCTCGCAGTGCCAGGATTTCTCCCGGTGCAGGTTGCGCAGCGTTATTTCCACATAAATATAGCGGGTCTCTTCACTGCTAAAGGTTTGGTAGTACAAACGCTCGTCTTCTATGACGTCATCGTAGGGCCCTTCGTAAAGCTTTAGGGATTGCACCTCCAGATAGGGGCTTTCGCCAGGGCTCATTTCCTTGCCGGCGTCTTCCACGTAAAAATACTTGGTCGCTACCTTCTCGCCTTCAATCCAGGCTTCCCAAAAGTACGTCCCCTTTTTCCAGAAGGCCCCTTCGGTCTTATTCCCCCACCCTTCCCGGATAAACATCAGGTGGTCGTATTTGCTCACCTTGCGGCGGAACGGCAGGGAACACAGCAGCTTTGGCGACTTTTTCATGGCATAACACCGCAACTCTACGTCTACTTCCCAGTCGTCGACATCAAACAGCTTGTTGTGAAAGGAGAGCTCGGCGTAGATATAGGTTGTCTCGTACCGGTCGAATACTTGCCGATATTTCTTTTTGTTATCAGCCAGCCACTCCGTTGAAGCGTATACTTTAAGCTCCCGGAATTTGAAATTTTTAGCTATCGGATGAGACGTCTCTTCCGCCATTCCTTTGTTCTGATTTTGCGGTTAGCAACTTTTCTGGCAATGATGAGACTGGGCTCGGCTTGTCAGTACTGGCACTAAAGCGCTTCGTACCTGTACCGTACCTGTCGATATCATTCCCCCTTCCGGCCAAGAAGGCCGTGCTATTGGACGTATAAAGATATATAAATCAGGGAGTCTGGGTATATTTTTAAGGTCTGAATTTAAGAAGAGACAAAA
>CAZNSK010000252.1:0-5764 GCA_964575505.1 uncultured Phaeodactylibacter sp. | reverse complement strand
TGTCCCCCGCCACCCCGACAACCCAATAGAAGCGAACTTTCTCTCGGCGGGGGCAAGGGGGTGGAGACCACAAAACCGCTAGCTAGACAGCTCCAAAGAAAGAAGGGACAGATAATAAAAAAGGGACGAGAAGACAAAAAGAGGTAAGGGTGCGTGCACAACAAACTGCACTACTTGAATAGCCTGGCAGCATTCGTGGATAAGCTGGAGCAGAGCGGGAAGCTCTCTACCCCAGCAGCTATCGCGCTTAAGTGCAGAAGGTTGCCCCCTAGTATTGAAAACCGGTGGCCACTTTCTGTTTTGTGCAATTTGTATACACGGTAAGTATAGAGCAGAAAACCGCAAAACCGCCTCCGGCAGCCCTTACCCACTGCACACAACAGGCAGCCCCAGCATAGGCTGTAGACCGCAAACTGACCTTGCGCAGCAGAACCTAAATTTTTCAGCTCCTCAAAACAAACGGAGCTGCTTAAACCCCAATACCATTCACCGCCTCTACGGCGCTGACTTCCGGGATTTTGCCGATCAAAGCCTGCTCAACGCCCGCCTTCATCGTCATCATCGACATGCTGCAGTTCTCGCAGGTGCCCAGCCATTTAATCTTGACGATATGGTCTTCGGTAATATCTACCACCTCCACATTCCCGCCATCCACAGCCAAGTGGGGGCGGACGTCATTCAGCGCCTCGTCGACGCGTTGGATCAATCTTTGCTTATCTGTGTTCGACATGGCGCTAATTATTCATTTTTACAATTCGGGTCGGGTCCATCGTTTCGTTGCGCACAGCAATTTGCCGGGCCGCATTCTTAGCCACCTGCTTGAGGGCGTCCGTCGCCTGCGGCACCTCCCGGAGGATGGCCGGCTCGCCTTCGTCCCCGGACTCCCGTATGCTTTGCACAATAGGGACTTGCCCTAGCAAAACGGAGTTGCTCTCCTTGGCCAGCCGCTTGCCGCCCCCTTCGCCGAAGAGGAAGTAACGGTGGTCCGGCAGCTCCGCCGGGGTAAACCAGGACATATTTTCAACCACGCCCACAATCGGCACATTCACCGAAGGTAGCAAAAACATATTCATCGCCTTGATCGCATCCGCAATAGCCACTTCCTGTGGGGTGGTCACCATCACCGCGCCGGTCACCGGCACCGTCTGCACCAGGCTTAGCTGTATGTCGCCCGTGCCCGGGGGCAGGTCGACAATCAGGTAATCAAGGGGCGGCCAGATGGTGTCGTTAAAAAACTGCTTAATGATGCCCGACAGGCGCGGGCCCCGCAGCACCACGGCTTGCTCGGGGTCAATGATAAAGCCAATCGACATTACCGGCATATCGTATGCTTCCAGAGGAATGATCTTCGGCTGGTCGTACACCTGCTTAACCTCCGGGCGCTGCCCCTGCAAGCCCAGCATCGTCGGGATGGACGGCCCGTAGAGGTCGGCATCAATCAGCCCCACCTTCGCGCCCAGCTGCTTCAGGCCCAGCGCCAGGTTGACGGCAATGGTAGATTTGCCGACGCCCCCCTTGCCGGAGCCTACCGCAATGATATTCTTGATGTGGCTCACCGGGCTCTTAGGCTGCTGCTGCACCCCCGGCGCTGTGCTGATCATATGCACATTGACGTTGGCCTCCGGATAAATTTCCTGCACCGCCTGAAGGCAGGCAAAATTCAGGTCCGACTTATTCTTGGAATCCAGAGATGGCAATTCCAGTGAAAAATTGATATTATTGCCGTCGATTTCAAGGTCGCGTACCATATTCACCGTGATGATGTCCTGCCCCGAGTTGGGGTCGGTAACCTGGGCTAGCGCCTTAACAATTTTAGTTTTATCAAAACTCACGCGAGCTAATTTCTATTTAGAATGAATACATTTAAGTAGAATGATAAAATTACAAACAAATAAGGGCACGAAACAGTTTTCATCCTAATTTATTACCCCGCCCACAATGACCCGCACCTGCCAATGAGAGTTTTCAACGACCTGAACGATTTGCCGGACTTCCAAAACGCAGTGGTCACCATAGGCTCCTTCGATGGTGTGCACCAGGGGCATCAGCAAATCCTGGACCGGGTCAAACGCCTCGCCCGGCAGTCGGATGGCGAAAGCATCGTCATTACCTTCCACCCCCACCCTCGCCTCGTCATTTACCCCAAAGATGACAGCCTGCAGCTCATCACTTCCATCGATGAGAAGGTAGACCTCCTGCGGCACTACGGCATCGACAACGTGGTGGTGGTGCCCTTCACGGTGGAGTTCTCCCAGCAAAGCGCCGATGAGTACATCCAGAAATTCCTGGTCGGCAAATTCCACCCCCGCTACATCGTCATTGGCTACGACCACCGCTTCGGCCTCAACCGGCAGGGCGATATCCATTACCTGAAATGGCATGGCCAAAAGAGCGGGTACGAAGTTGTCGAAATCGGCAAGCACGAAGTGGAAGACATTGCCGTGAGCTCCACCAAAATCCGCAAAGCCCTGGAAACCGGGGCCGTCGACAAAGCCCGGCGCCTCCTCGGCCACTATTTCACCCTCACCGGCACCGTCGTCCATGGCAACAAGATCGGCAAAAAACTGGGCTTCCCCACCGCCAACCTCGACATCAACAACCGCCACAAACTGCTGCCCCCGGCGGGCATCTACGCCGTCTACGCCCACCATCAGGGTCAGCGCTACGGCGGCATGCTCTACATTGGCGACCGCCCTACCCTGCAGGAATACCAGAATAAAACCATTGAAGTCAACCTTTTCGATTTCGACAAAGACATCTACGGCGATAAGCTGCGGCTGGAATTGGTAGCCCGGACCCGGGACGACCAGGCCTTTGACAGCCTCCAACAGCTTTCGCAAAAACTGGCGGAGGACCGGCAAGAGGCCCAAGCCATTATCGCTAGCCTGGAGCCGGACCCAAAGCAGCAGGCAAGCCCGGCTCCGCCCGTTGCCATCGTCATTCTCAACTACAATGGCCGGGCCTACCTGGAGCAGTTCCTGCCCGCCGTGCTCGAGAGCACCTACGGCAACTTCGAAGTCGTGGTAGCCGATAACGGTTCCACCGATGACTCCCTCGCTTTTTTGGCGGAAGCCTACCCCGAGCTGCGCTGCATTAACCTGAAGGCCAACTACGGCTTTGCCGAAGGCTACAACCAGACCCTGCAACAGGTGGATGCGCCTTACTACCTCCTCCTCAATTCCGATGTAGAAGTTACCCCCGGCTGGCTGGAGCCCCTGGTGGAACTGCTGGAGCGCGACCCAACCGTGGGGGCGGTGCAACCCAAAATCCTGGCGCAGCAAGACCGGAGCCGCTTCGAATATGCGGGTGCGGCCGGCGGCTGGCTCGACAACCTGGGCTACCCCTTCTGCCGGGGCCGGATTTTTTCGGTTACCGAAACCGACCACGGGCAATACGATGAACTGCAGGAGGTCTTCTGGGCTACCGGTGCGGCCTTCCTGGTGCGCAGCCAGCTCTTCCATCAGCTGGGGGGCTTCGACGGCGACTACTTTGCGCATTCCGAAGAGATCGACCTCTGCTGGCGCATCAAGCGGGCCGGCTATAAAGTCATGGCCCGCCCCCGCTCCGTTGTCTACCACGTCGGCGGCGGCACCCTTTCCTACAATACCCCACGCAAGGCTTTCCTCAACTTCCGCAACAGCCTGTTTACCCTGGTCAAAAACGAAACCCCGGGCCGCCTCGCCTGGATACTGCCCGCCCGCCTGCTGCTCGATGGCGTCGCCGGGCTGCTCTTCCTGTCCCAGGGCAAGTTGCGCCACATCGCCTCCATCGCCCGCGCCCACTGGTCCTTCTTCGGGCAATGGCGGGCCACCCTCCGCAAGCGGCAGAAAGCCCGGGAGCGGGTGGAAAAAGCCAGCATCGCCAACACCCCTAACCTCGCCGGGCGCTACGGCGGCAGCATTGTGTGGGCATTCTACGCCCGGGGCCGCCACGCCTTCAAAAACCTCTAAGCCTATGGGAAAGCCACAACTGGACATCTTGCACGAGGATGACAACCTTCTGCTCGTCAATAAGCCCGCCGGGCTCCTCACCCTGCCCGACCGCTTCAAGCCGGACGAAAAGCCCAACCTGAAAACCCAGCTCGACCGCCGCTACGGCAAGGTCTGGACCGTACACCGCCTCGACCGGGAGACCTCCGGCGTTCTGGCTTTTGCCCTAAACGAAGACAGCCACCGCCACCTCTCCCAACAATTCCAAGAACGACGTGCCGACAAAACCTACCTCGCCCTCCTGGACGGCAACCCCGCTGCGCCCACCGGCACCATCGACCGCCCCCTGGGGCCCAACCCCGCCAAAGCCGGGCAAATGATGGTGGTGCGCAAAGGCAAAGCCTCCGTCACCCACTACCAAGTCATTGAAGCCTTCCGCCACTTTGCCCTGGCGGAAGCCCGCATCGAGACCGGCCGGACCCACCAAATCCGGGTCCACTTCGCCTCCATTGGCCACCCCCTGGCGGTCGACGCCTTCTACGGGCAGCGCGAGGCCCTCTACCTTTCCGAGATCAAGCAGCATGGTTTCCGCCTCGGCAAAGGCCGGGAAGAGCGCCCCCTCCTCACCCGCCTGCCCCTGCACGCCAGCCGGCTGGTTTTGCAGCATCCGGGCACCGGTGCGCGCCTCGAAGCCACAGCCCCTCTGCCCAAAGATTTGCGCGCCGTGTTAAATCAGCTCCGAAAGTGGGGAAAACCGTAGTTTTTTACGTAGATTGGACACTGTATTATAAGACACCTTCCCCTACAACCACTGGAACAACGGATTACCGAACCCGCCCGGCCCCTTCCGGGCAATTGCCGAGTTGTGGATTATGCCAACACGACTGATTTCGATGATATGCATTGGGCTGCTGAGCCCGCTGTGGAGCTGGGCACAACAGCGCGACCCCGGCTTGGCCATGGCAGAGCGCCTGGGCCTGTGCGATGCCCTCACTGCCAAGAACGGCGAAGCTTACGAAGCCGCCCCCTGCGCCGACTGCAACATCACCTACCTGCCGCTCATCGGCCCGGAGCAGCAGCCCAAGCTTTTCTTTATCGAGATCGAGTCGGCCACCCACTGTGGCTCCGGCGGCTGCAGCGGCGAAATCTACCAGCGCCGCGGCCCGGCCTACCGCCGCGCCCTGGGCCTGTTCGGCTACTTCGAGCGCAGCATCCCCCGCCCCAATGCCCCACCCGACCTCGTCTACCTGCATAGCGATTCCGGCAGCCGCGATTATACCGGCGATGGCGAAGACGACCCCGCCCTCGTCTGGCTGCAGTACCGCTGGGATGCCCGCGCGGCCCGCTACCTAGCCTATGACCTGCTGCGCATTGAGGTGCGTGGGCGCAGCTTGCCGCTGTCACAGCTCCGGCGCCCCCTCCTGCAGGATTGGCGGGAGCGGAACCGGTGGAGCTTTTAATGGCGCGCTGGGGGTAGAAGGCTGGCGGAGCGTATTGGTAAATGGGGCTGCACGTGGAGGGCGCGGAGCCTCATGATCGAGAGTATCTAAAAATGGGTGCTGCAGGCAAAGGCGTAAGGCACGCTGAGGCGCAAGGCACGCTGAGCCTCAGAATTAGTGCCGCAGGCAGAGGCACACCTACCTGCTGGTAGGCAGGCTGCACGCAGAGCCCCAGGGTTAGCAACTTAGCTGCCCCAATAAACCCTGCTAATGAACAGCCCCCTAAACCCTAAACCCACCAAAGCCCTCAACTCCTAAACCAACCCAAGCCACATCCCCAGCACCCTAAACCCTAAACCCTAAACCCTAAACCCTAAACCCTAAACCCTAAACCCT
>CAZNSK010000251.1:0-5860 GCA_964575505.1 uncultured Phaeodactylibacter sp. | reverse complement strand
CCTGGTTTTACTGGGTTTCTTCGGTTAGTCATTTCTGAAACACTCCACTAGGGATGGCTGCCCTTATTGGGGCGTTTTTTCATGCCGGTCGATACCGTAGGGCGTCCACACCAATTTGGCTTTTCGGGTATGTTGGCGAATGGCGCGGTTGCGGTCCAGGCTCTCTTTGGTTTTGTAGCCCCGGGCGTGGTCAAGGTGCAACAGGATGGCGCGGTGCCGGATTTGCTTGCTCTTGAGGCCGTAGTTGAACAGCCGCTCTCCGAGTTCCCGGTCCTGGCCGCCGTACTGCATCCGCTCATCGCCGCCGTTGACAGCCAGCACAGCCTCTTTCCAGACCGATGTATTGCAGCCGTTGAAACTGGCTTTGGTGGGGGTGATGGCGTCCCAAAAGGCGCCCCAGCCAGGGCTGGCGCTTAGTTTCCGCAGTTGGCTGTTCCCCTTCAGGCCATTGGCTTTTAGCCAGGCAGGGTCAAAGCACCGCTGCGTCTGAATATCTTCTTCCGATATTTTTTTACTCAGGGGCATGGGGAGCTTGCAATAGCCGCCCGACAGCAGGTAACCAGCTTCAGCAAATTTGACGTGCGTTTCCAGGAAGTCGGCCCGGGGGATGCAGTCGCCATCGGTGAAGAGCAAGTAGGGGTGCCGGGCTTCCACCGTCGCTTTGTTCAGAATGGCGGTTTTTTGAAAGCCATTGTCTTCGTGCCAGACGTGGCGGATGGAAAAGTTGCGCTCCTTTTGGTGGCGGCCGATCAGCCCACGGGTAGCTTCGCCGGAGCCATCGTCGGCAATCAGCACCTCAAAGTGCGGATACGTCTGCTGTTCGTACCCCAGCAAGACCTTGTGCAGCCATTCGGGCTGATTGTAGGTAGAAATGATGACGGATATCGGCAGTGGTGCTTTCATCTTCAAGCGTAAATTATTCGGGCGGGCGGCGGTTCAGTTCCCACAAACGAGCGTATTTAAGAAAATTGAAACCGGCAGCCAGGCAGCAAAACAGAAAACCCTGCCAGCTATCCAGGAAACCCCGCTTGAGAATATAAAGTTTGAAAAACTTAAAATGCGGCCCCAGGATCAGATCCTTATACAGATGGGCCCGTTGGCCTGCCGCAAATTTGGCTTTCGCATCGATGTCGGCAAACTTCAGGAGTTGCCGGGCGTGCTCCAGGACGCTGTCGTAGGGGTAGTGGTGCAGGTCGGCATCCACCCGGCGCAAGTTTTGCCCTTCCAGCATCACTTTGTCGTGGGGGTTGCGCCCGCCCCAGTGGCCCCGCCGGCGGTCCCACAGCCGGATTTTGCGGTCGGGGTACCAGGCGTGCCGCAGCCATTGCCCGCAGTAGTTGTTGAGGCGGTTGAACGCATAGCCGTCCGCCGCCCAGTTTTGCTTTGCTTCCGCAATAGCCTTAGCCATATTGGGCGACACCCGTTCATCGGCATCAAGCGAAAGGATATAGTCGTGCGTAGCCTGCTCCATGGCGTAGTTCTTCTGCTCGATATGCCCCTCAAAGGGGTGCTGCAGAAAGCGGACGCCCATTTCCCGGCAAATAGCAGGTGTGGCATCGGTGCTAAAGGAATCCACCACCACGATTTCATCGGCCACCGGCTGCAGGGAAGCAATGCAAGCCCGGATGTGCCGCGCTTCGTTGAGCGTGATAATGACCGCCGATATTTTTACAGAATGGCTCACAGCAGAGTAGGGTGGTTTTTCTGCAAAAGTACGGTTTCTTTGGCAAGTCGGTAACGGATGGCGGTTTCGGAAAACAATATGGCCTGTGGGGTGTCTTTTCAAAAAAGCAATAAATTGCCATGAGTTGGACTCCCGAACAAGCTACGGAACTCATCCGCCGCCGCAGAGCCATTTTCCCCAAGACCTACATCGACAAGCCCATCCCCCGGCCGATCATAAAGGAGGTGCTGGAAAATGCCAATTGGGCGCCAACCCACAAGTTTACCGAGCCTTGGCGCTTCCGCGTTTTTGCCGGTGAGGCCCGGGCCCGCCTGGGCGAGCGGCTCGCTGAGCTGTACAAAGCTGCCACCCCCGAAGCCGAATTTTCCCCCAAGAAGTACGAAAAGAACCTGAAGAAGCCGCAGCGCTCCGGCTGTGTCATCGCCATTTGCATGCAGCGCGACCCCGAAGCGCGGGTGCCCGAATGGGAGGAGATCGCATCCGTCGCCTGCGCCGTGCAAAATATGTGGCTGACCTGCACCGCCCACGGTATCGGCAGCTACTGGAGTTCCGCCAAAGCCCTGCAGAACGACCGGGGTTTTCTCAAGCTGGCAGAGGGGGAGCGCTGCCTGGGCTTGTTCTACATGGGCTACCACGAGCTGCCCGAGCTGCCTGGCAAACGGGGGCCGGTGGCGGAGAAGGTGGTTTGGATGTAGGCCAGGGCTGCCAAAGTCAGACGATAAACTATTGCCGGAAACCCGATATTCAATTGCATTATGCTTAGCCAACCCCATGCCTTCAGCTTGCTGATGATTTTCCTTGCAGCGGCCTGCCAATTGGCAGGCCAGCCCCTGCATCCCTACAAGTTTACCGCCGAGATCCGGGCTGCTGCCGCGTCGGGGGAAATGCGGGTATCCAAAGCCGCCCAATACTACTCTTACATTGGAGAGTACCCGCAAGCCCTCAGCGTGCCCAATGAGGTGCCTCTGGAATGGGGCTTCGATACGGTGGCCCAGGCCGATAAAGGTTACTTTGCTCGTTTCCGGCCTCAACCGGCGGTGGAGGCCCTGCTTGATAAAGCCGCAACAACACAGGTGCTCATCCTCAACGAGGCCCACCACAAACCGCAGCATCGGGTGTTCACCCGCTTGTTGCTCCGGGGGCTGTACGAGCGGGGCTACCGTTACCTGGGGCTGGAAGCGTTGTCTAATTGTGCGAGTGGCTTTTGCGACTCTACCCTTAACGAACGGGGGTACGCCCTCAACTCGCCCATCACCGGTACCTATGTTACTGAGCCTCAGATGGGCAACCTCATCCGGGAAGCCATCGCACTGGGCTTTGAGGTCTTTCCCTATGATCAATTCTCTAAAGACCGGGAGCTGGACCAGGCGAAGCATATTGCCGCCTTTATGGAGGCCCACCCGGATGGCAAAATAGTGCTGCCACCCGGCGCGTACCGTTTGGTGATGCTGAACCGGAAGGGGGCAAAGGAAGAACGGCACATCATTGTCGAGTAGCTAAACTTAACCCAAACTTAACCCTTTGGGAAGGAGCCTTGCCTTCCTTTGACCGTAAATTCGCCTCCATTTTACAAGTCAAATTCACGGTTTATGAAAAACATTTTACCAATTGTACTACTGCTTTTAGCCAGTGCGGCGGGCTATAACCAGGAAACCATTCTGGAAGAAACATTCGACGATGGCACTCTAGGTGTTTTTACTTCTTATAGCGTGATCGGCGATGGCCAGGAATGGACTGCCCACAGCTTCATGGACGACCAGTTTGCCGAAATGAATGGTTTCGATGGCGGCATTCAGGACAATGAGGACTGGCTGATATCTCCAGCCCTGGATATGGATGCGTACGAGGACGAGGTGTTGACCTTTCAGAATGCCTGCAATTTTGACGGGCCCAACCTTGAAGTGCTGGCCTCTAACGATTACGATGGCAGCAGCGACCCTAATACGGCTACCTGGACAGACCTTAGCGGCCAGGTTACGTTTTCTCCAGGCGGTTACGAATATGTCAATTCCGGCGCTATTGATTTATCTGCGGTTACCGGCACCGGTTATATCGCGTTTAAGTATATTTCTAACTCTAGTGTTGATGGCAAACTGTGGCAGGTAGACAGCGTGGTGGTGAGCGCAGGCGTGCCGAGCAGCCGCGCGGAGGCCCGATCCGAATTGATCAGCGCGCTAATGGTGCAAAATGGCGTACTGCAATTCACCTCGGTTCAGCCGATGCAGCCACTTGAGGTCGCCCTGCATAGCCTGGATGGCCGGCGGGTACTGGAAACGGCGCTCATACAGCCGGGTACAGTAAGGATACCGGTTCGCCATTTACCGAAAGGGGCCTACATCCTGACCGTGCGGGCTTCCGGTGCGGCCCGCGGCTATAAAGTCCTAATTTGGTAACCGGCAGCGCTTCCTTGTCACTACAAACGAAAGGGCTGGCAGCAACTAAAAGTCCTGCCAGCCTTTTCGCATCTCATTGGCGGGTAAATTTCATGTTGGCGGATGGAATTTTGCGGCCTGGGCATTCTTCCCTCACCCTTTCCAACACCAGGGCCTCCCCGTCCAAAGCGAAAGTATAGACGCCTTTGCCCTGGCAATCCAGGCCGGTCAGTTCCCGTATGGTGGCCTCAGTACTGGTGCGAAGGGGAGGGTTGCAACGTGTTACTTCATAAGCGGTATCTTCTTGCAGGGTTAATACATCGCCTTCCACTTCATATTTACCTCTGCTGTCCGGTACACCATCTAAAAACAAATCTATCGCGTAGGTATTATCGGGGCCTATGGCTAAACAAAATAGGACCGCTTTGCCCTGCTGATCCGTAACTTCTGAATACCAGGTGCCGGCAGGTATAGATTGGGCGTTAAGCAGCAGGCCGCTCAGGAAGAGCCAAAAGCCAATAAGCGTTGCGTGTTTCATCATTATCGGTTTTAAGTATACACGGCGCCCAAAGATCAACCCTAGTCTCAGCCCAATGGCTTGTAGGAGGGCTTACCGTACGATAAATTTAAGCGTTTTCCGGCGGTATTGGCTATAGCCTGCCCACTCCAATTGGCACAAGTACAGGCCGGCTGCTCTAGGCCGTTGCAAGGGGATTTGTTGTGCCCCTCTCGGGTAAAACCGGGTAATGGGCGCCCCCACGATCTGCCCCTGCGTATTGTAGATGGCTACCGACAGCCGCCCGGGCTCCGGGAGGGTAACGGCCAGGGTGGCTTGAGATTGGGCCGGTTGCGGGAAAATCCGGGCTTGCCAGGGCGCAGTGGCCTCGTCATGGGTGCCGACGGGCGGCGTGCAGGGCGGGATGACATCTCCGCAGAAGCAACGGTCGGCGACCGTGCAATCCAATACGAAAGGGTTGGCCTTCCCTTCCTGATAAGGGGCAATTTGGTGGGTCCGTTCCCACTCCCGCTCGCTGACGGGGTCGGAGTAATGCCACTGGCAGAGCGTGACTCGCTGCTGCTCGAAGTAATCAGGGTCTGCTGCGTTGGCTTCCGGCTGGTACATGGTGTAGAAGTAGAACATCGCCCGGGCCACATCGCCTTTGTGGGCATCTCTGGGCTCAAAGACCTGGCTGCCCACCCGGCTGTAGGCACCGAGGTCGCTGCTGGGCGTATTGCTTTGCGACTGGTCGAGGTAGTACCAGCTATTGACCTGGCTGGGCGGGATGTCGGCAAAGGGGAAATTGCCGCGGGCTGCGTTGACCAGCACCCGGGCTGGGAACAGGTGGTGCATGTCAGCCTCTGGGATTTGCCCATCCGCACCTTTGCCCCGGGGGTAGGTATGTTCGGTATTGAGCCCCGCCCCGTTCTGAAAAGCGGCCGTAGTGGGGTCTTCCCCCGGTGGCAGGTAGACGCCGAAACCGGTGTACACGCCGTAGAGCGTATCGTTGCGGGCATCAATATTGCGGTAAAGGGTATCTCTGGCATCTCCGTAGGAAAGCACGCTATTTGGGCGGTAGCCGTCTTGCAGGGCTTGCAGCAAGCTGCTTCCCTCCAGCCCGGGCAGAACGGGGTGGTGCATCTGTGCAAAGCCCAGCAGGGGCCAGGAAAACAAGGAAACCAGGAGTAGATGGCGTAGCATAGTTGCAGTTTTCAGTAGTGATGGTGAATAACGGCTCAATCCACTAGTGCGACTAGTGCCTGCGGCACTAAGTTTTCTGGGCTATGTGGTTTTCTAAAATTTTGC
>CAZNSK010000250.1:0-5957 GCA_964575505.1 uncultured Phaeodactylibacter sp. | reverse complement strand
AGTAGGGGGGGCTGCGGCCGCGATAGGGCATGTGGGAATTCCCCTAAATAGTGGGTTGCCACTATAGCGGAGATAGGCTACAATGGCATTAAGTTAAACTCACAAAGGAGTGCATCATGAGTAACAACCTTTATACCACCCCTCTGCCCAATCGGCGCTTGGCCCATGTCACCAGCCGCATCTATCAGCCTGCTGGTCCAGCCCTGTCGGCTCTGGCTGACGGTGGCTCGCGCTACATGTTTGGAAATGTGTACTACGTACTCCGCGTGCCGGCAACTAAGCACTCGGATGCGTTTGTCGGGGTGATGCGTGTATCAACGGCGGGTAAGGCGTCTTGCGTCTACGCGGTGTCATTGTACGCGGGCCGTAGCAAAGTCAACAAGGCGCTTTACGATCGTGCTACGCGCTACGCGCGGCTGCGTGCACAAGGCTACAGTCACACTGAGGCTGTGAGCGTTGTGCATCACCGGGGCGATACCGCAATGTGGCACTACTTTAGAGTGCGGTCCGCTCTGTGGGCTACGGCATGTGCTCTGATGGATCATGATCCCGATGTCGCCCATAGCAAGCTGCAAGCCAAGCGGCATAACGGCTACAAGAAAGACAAACTCATCTAGCACTATCGGGGGGGGCTATGTCCCCCTCTAACCACAAGATAAGGATAACCAAGATGGAACATAAGGAAATACCGCCAATGATGATGCTGCGCTGGTGCGAATACTGGCTCCGCTACTGCCTTGATAGAGGCGATTTGGAAAGCGCGGATGTGCACCTCGCTACTGCTCGCATGGTCATGGACATAGATGATCTGCGGCATTACATAATAGTCGAACGGATGCGGGAACGCATCGAAACCTATCTACAAGCCGACGACAACGAAAGGCGCTGCTACTGATGGCTAACTCATCCTATCGCGAATACTACGACAATGCGGTTTTGGGTCAGGTGATAACGCTGGCTGAAGCTATTGTGATGTGGGGCAAAAGCCGCACTGCCTTTATCAATCAAATAGAAAAGGGGCGCATTGCGTCTCGGCGGGCGGTATCGGGCGGTACGCGGCTGCTCGTGGTCGCTGATATAATCAAGTTGTATGGTCAGCCGAAAAAGTTTGATGTATGGGAGAAGTACAATGCCTAACGAACGCAAGATGACACTCAAAGTCCAGCAGTCTCGTATGTACGGCAAGGATCAATACGCTTGGGGAATCGAAGAAGAATTTACGATCACTGAGGGCGTCAAGGAGATCAAAGCAACCTACGCCAAGATGCACGCTTTTTTAGATAGCGTGATAGCAGAGTATGAGCGCGAAAACGCTCATAAGCTAGGCTCCGCGCCTGCGGAACCGGAACCCCCCAAGTCCGATGAAATCAGTGTGGTGGAAAGGGTCCTGATAGAAGATGGCTCTAAGGGTCGTCGGGTGAAGCTGCTCGGTGGCAAGTACAATGAATGGGGGGTGCCATTGTACCCCGAATTGTGGCCTAACGTGAAAATGGACCTCGATTTGTTGCCTGCTGGTCTGCATGAAGTGAAGCCGGTGGCCTGGATGACGGTCCAGAAAGAAGGCGGCAAGGCGAAGCGCGTGATCGAAGTGAAGGGCCTCTAAGATGGATCCCATACAGAAAGGTGAATTTGCTGATCGCTTTGCCGTTATCTGGCAAGACGACGACCAACTCACAGACGACCAATTGCTTGAGCGCATCGACAAGATGATTATCCTATTCAACGAATTCGGCGTGGGCTTGCCGGATGACAACATCATCAGCCCGGATGAAGCAGAGGATGGCTCCTTGAGGGGCCTTCGCTTTCCGAATGCCGAGAGCGCCTTTCAATATTTGCTTGATGGGGGTCTCATCGGGCTGGGGAAGGTGGTCAGGCTCGGCCCCAACGAATACGATGTATCCATCCCAGGTACGCCATGAGCTACCTATCAGCGCGTACCGAGGAACAGTACGCAAGTCGCAGACTGATGTACGATAGCATCAAAGCGCGGGCCGCCGGAAGGCGGCTTAAGTATAAGGTGGAGTTGGTGCGGCAAATGCCGTACCTGGCCGACATTCAGCAGGATGTGATCACGTTTTTGGGCGCATTTGTGTGGACGCAACCTGCTGTACCCATGCGCTACATGTTGTCTCAACATGCCGTGCACATCGGCGCGTGGTCCAGTCCTGCTGACCTAGCGCGGGACTATCTCGCCATCAAATACCCGCGTTGGCGTGGGCGTTGCCGCACATCGCAGTATCGGCAACTCGTGCAGGATAAGCGCGTTGCGCCTCATGTGGCTATCCCCTGCTCACTGTCGCATGGGTTGTACGTAGATATGCAATCGGCGTACTGGCAGATATTGCAGGTGTTGGGGTGGGACCCTGAGTATCTCCCCGGCAAGTACCTTGCCGTAAAGTCGGATGTATCGGACTATCCGTTTGAACACATTAAGCTATCGCGTAACACGCTGGTATCGTCGGCCTTGCCCGGCGCTATGCGTTGTTATTATCAGGGCAAGTATTGGGTCAAGCGCTCAGGCAAAAGCCGCCAAAACCTGATACTGTGGGCTGCTGTACAAGATGTCTTGCACGGCATTGCGTCCGACATGGTGACACGCGCTGGAGCTGTCTACGTCAACACCGATGGCTACATCATCCCCGCAGCGCGTGCCAGTCATGCCTTTGAGATAGCGGGTGAGTGGGGCGTTGCGCTTGCAGTCAAGCACGAGGGTCGGGCAACCATCCGCAATGTGGCCGATTACGACATTGGCTCACATCACTCACGCCTAGCACGCCGCTCACGGCGTACCACCTACAGCAACCTACGTGAGCAAAATATCAAATGGTTGCGCAAGCAGTTTGCTGCTCATGCCGCATACGCTCGCAACCAAGAGGTGATGGGGACACCGATAACACTGTATGATGAGGACGGATTGCCAGTAGACGAGTCATAGCTTGACAATTTGGGATAATTTTGGGATAATTTTCATAGTCTTTAAAGAGCGTCAGCGCGTGGCGCTGGAAAGGATCACTGTGAATTTGTACGCACTTGTCGAGAAGCTGCCGGAGACGGGGTACGTAGAGTACAGCACGTTCCGCGCGGCCGCACTCGGTGACATGCAAACCGCACATCTGGCGCGGTTCTTCCATGTCGCACGCCGTAGCGGTATGATCGACGCCAAGTTCGAATACAACGATCTAGGGGATCTGCTGTTTCTCGTTGGTCGTCCGAATCAAGAGGAGGTTGAGGATGCCGATTAATCCTCAGCATTATGGCTCTCTGAGCTACGTTGACCAGGGTAACCAGGTCAGCACCATGAGTTTCTATTTTGGTGAGATCACTGTGACTAGCCTTCCGGGCTTTCTGACCGATTTTGGTGCATTCCGCGATGCTACGAATGGCATTAGCCGGGGTAGCATCAAGACGGATCAATGGGTAGGTGACCGGACCACCTACATCGGCACACCGCCGACCAATCAGGAGGCGCAGCGCGAAACTAAGTTTCGCTTTGTGTACCAAGATGACGTGACATTTGCGAAATATGACATCGAGGTACCTGTTGCAGATCTGTCTCTGACTGGCCTGTTTTTCTCCGGCGGCGATGGCGACGAAATCGACCTGGCCCAAACCGAGGTGGCCGCTTGGGTGACTGCCTTTGAGCAGCTTTGCCGCTCCGTTGATGGCAATGCCGTTACCGTGCTGGATGGCTACGCCGTTGGCCGTAACCTGTAGTGTCATCACGCAGGGTATACAGGGCTACATGCTTGCATGAGCCGACGACAGCAGCAGACGGGCTAAAAGCCCGTTTGTTGCGCTACCCCAATGGGCCGCATTGGGATCGTTGGATACATGGCGTCCTAGCGCAGCTTGCGACGCCGGAGGCATGGTGTAACAATGTGCCACTGCGTGAGCAGTACGCCGCCGAAGCACGCGATATGATTGATTTTTGGGTAAAGGCCGACATGCTAGGGACAATCGTAGCTTATGTGACCACGCAGGAACCAAAAGGCACTTTGCCTTGTGATGGCAGCACGCATCAGCGTGCAGATTACCCGCGTTTGTACGACGCACTGGACCCCGCCTACATTGTCGATGCAAACACATTCGTCACCCCTGACCTGATGGGGCGCTTTTTGTGGGGTGCACTCAACATGCAGCCTACAGGCGACATGGGAGGCTCTGCCAATGTCACCCTGACCATATCGCAGATGCCAGCACACACACACACCACGAACCCCCACACGCACACCGAGGGTATCGCCGGACCGACTGCAATCACCATCGGCCCAGGGGCGCCAGCGCCATCCGCACTACCAGCCGCAGGGGTCACCGGACCCGCAACCGTGAGCGTCAATGCAGCAGGTGGCGGCAACGCACATGATAATATGCCGCCGTACCACGCTGTTCGCTACGCGATTATTGCCTACTGATGACCCTACCGCTACCCATCCCCGATACCATCGACCCCCAGGGCACGCGCTATATCTGTGTGCCCATCCCGGACAGCGCAGAGCACCTCATTATCTTCAAGCGGCATTATTGGGCGCTAACCCGTTGGTGGACATGGGCGCGTGATGATGCACGGTCAGGCCGACTATTGGCTGACCTGTATCGACCACTCTATGAGCAACTGCAAGCAGGTAGTGAGGATTGCGATGTGAGCGGATTAACAATCAGTTTGTCGGGCTGTACACTCTCACTGATGCAGGGTGACAGCGTGCTTAGCAGTGTGATGCTGGACGCCGAGAGTTGCCCGGACTTAGTTGGGCCGACAGGACCAGCAGGGCCAGAGGGACCAGCAGGACCAGCAGGACCAGCAGGACCGATAGGACCGCAGGGACCAGCAGGGCCGCAGGGACCAGCAGGACCAGCAGGCAAGGACAACGAATTCCCGCCGGAGCCGACACTGGATGACCCCGACGAACTTTGCGGAGCCGCGTACAAAATCGCGGATTATCTCATTGACACCATCCAGGACATCTGGACGGACGCTAGCACGCTGACACTGGACGAGATTGTATCCGGCCTGTTGGGCATCGGTGGATTTGAGGGTAGTATCCTTGTACAGCTTGTGCAGCTTGCGCTTGCCAACATTGCGGACAACGCGCCGAGCGACATTGCCGCCGAGCGTGATGCCATTGCGGAAGCCATCTACTGCAATGAGTTGGATGAGACCACCACCGCAGCCGCGCTTAACGCAATCGGCCTAGACGCGATAGCGTCCGCAGCACTAGCGGATGCATGGTCCAGCATCCAGAGCGGGCGCATCGGGACACTAGCTTTTCTTGGTTCACTGGACGACACGCAGGATTGCAGCACGTTTGCATGTGCGCCTAATCCGACCAAGCGTGCATTTTTTGACGGTGCCGGCCTGGGTGACTTTGTCATCCAATTTGGCGTGTACAACGCCTTTGAGGACGACCTTGACGGGGTTGCTGTCAACGCCAGCAGTGGTACCGCACGCGGCTGGTTCGACCTACCGGCAAACGCCATCGTTGTAAGCGTCAGGTTTGATTGGCGCGTAGTCAACAATGGCAATAGCCGCACGCAGCGCGTGTGGCTGGGTGACCCATTTGCGGGCACCGAGATTTATGCGTTTACAACCAACAACGGCTTTAATGACCGCCGCAGCGCAGTGATCAGCGTAAACCAAGCCGCAAGCCGCGTAAGTTTTAGCGCGGACTATGCCGTTAGCGCGGGCAGCTTGTCGCAAATTGAGGGCGTTGAAGTTGAGTACACAATATAGGAGGCAAAGATGATAGACACACCAGAAGCGGCAAACCTAGTCGAGTACCTAATCTTAAACGCGCCTACGTTCATCGGGCTGTTACTAGCGCTTGTCGTTTATGACCGCCAGCTAAAACACGAACGCAACGAAAGACGATTAGACCGTGAGGAGCATCTAGCCGAGGTATCGCGTCTCACAGCGCACAACGATAAGTTGATTCTGTGGTGTATGCGTTGCCCCGAACCCG
>CAZNSK010000249.1:0-5958 GCA_964575505.1 uncultured Phaeodactylibacter sp. | reverse complement strand
CTAGTATGGCCAGGGCAAAATGATGGGGCCGTGTTTTTAAGTTCGAGCGCCTACCTCCACCTGATCGGCCACCATCAGCTGTACTTACTGTATAATGACTTTTCGGGTAGCTGTCAGGCCGCTTGCCGTCCGGGCATTGAGCCAATATAGCCCGCTTGGCAAGCCGCTCACCGGCAGGGTAAGGCGCTGGCAACAGGCCGGGCTATCCGTTGCCATCTGCCACGACAGCTGGCCCGAGGCATTGTAGAGGTAAAGCTCGGCGGCCTCCGCATGGGTGAGTGCCCATTCCACCGTCAGGGGCAGGCCGGGGGCGCCGGGCTGAGGGTAAACCCTGAGTTGGAATTCCGGCCGGCCGACTGCTGCCAACCGGAACAGGCGGGGTGGGGCTTCCGCATTGCACCCATCGAAGCGGTTGTACGCCCCCACCGTCCATTCGTAGGTATAGCCCGGCTCGATATCGATTACCAAAAGCTGGGTGTCAGGAGTTGCAAAAACCATAGGCGGCTCGGTATTGCCAATGGGGTATTTGCGCTGCACCCGCACGGTATAGGCATCGGCATGGGGCACTGCGCTCCACGCCAGCACTGCACAAGTGCGCCCTTCGATCCGCTCCCCCGCTGCCGGTTGCAGCAGGGCAGGGGCAGCGGATACCGCTACGGGGGCGGGCGGATGGCTGAAGAGTGCGGTGCGTTCGGAAAGGATATTGGCCCGCATGGCCGCCATTTGCTCCGGCGAAAAGCGCGACCGGCAGTTTCCATAACTCATGATCAGGGTGCCATCGGAGCGGAACTCAAAACCCTCGGGGTCCCGCTGCAGGATTTGGCTTTCCTGGCCTTCATTGCAGCGCCACCTAAAGCTGAGGTAGTCGGCCGGAGTGTCGCAAAACCCATCGCCCGCCCGGGCGCAGTTGCTGCCATCCTGGAGCTCCACCTCTTGGCCATTGCTCAGGTAGTGGGGGACCTCTAGCCCTTCGTAGTACTTCTCGTTGCCCCAGCCCAGGAAGGTGTGCGGCAGGGAGAAAAAATGGCCCATCTCGTGCGCCCAGGTCTCGGAATCCGGGGCGGCGCAGGATTTGTCGATCACAACGCCTTCCTCATAGCCGCTGTAGTAGCCGCAGTAGTTGCGGGCTTCGTCTACAAAGTAACAATTGGCGGTGTTGGGCACATTGTGCTGGCGGCGCATTTGAACGCCGACATTAGCGCTATTGTACCGGTAGTAGTTGTCGTTGTTGATGTAGTTGAGCGCACCTTGGATGTAGAATTGGATGCGGGCTGGCGCAAAGTACCGGTTCAGGGCGCAGAGGGAGGGGTAAAGGTAGTCTGCCCGGTAGTGGCCATGCCCCTCGGAGGTGCCAACGAGGTGGATGCTCAGGGGGATGTACAGCGTATCGTTAAAGCGGCTGGCCAACGCCTGGGGGTTAGACTGGTAGGCTTCGAGCCATTCTGACTTTACGGGCGCCGTGCCACAGGGCGCAGGAGGGGATTGCCCCGTCAGAGAGAGGCTGCACCCAAAGAGGGCTAAACAAAAGGTGATCGTGTGCCGCATTGCCGGTAAGTTTTAGGAATGGCCCGGAAGCGTGCCGGGAAGTTGCTTTTCAATTTAAGCAAAACCAGCCAAAATCGCCAATGGATCAAAAAATGCCCGAAGCATTACCGGGTAGCAGCCTGGCGCCAAAAGCTTGCGGTTGCCGAAGCCTGAATGGGCGGGCACTTAGGGCTTCATGCTCCAACCCTTATCCAAACACCTCAGACAGGAGGCGCTTCAGGTGCCGGTGGTCCGTTTCGTCAAACGAGTGGGTCAGGGTGCTGTCAACGTCGAAGACCGCCATAAGCTGCCCGTCCGGCCCAAAGACCGGCACGACAATTTCGGAGCGGGAATTGGGGTCGCAGGCGATGTGGTCTGCTCCCGGCTGCAGGGCATGGGTGTCACCGACAATTTGGGTTTTGCCTTCCCTTGCCGCCCGGCCGCAGACCCCTTTGTCGTAGGGGATGTGCAGGCAGCCTAGGGTGCCCTGATAGGGGCCTACGGACAACCGCCGGGGGCCGCTTTTTACGTAGAAACCCACCCAATAGTAGTAGGGGAGGAAGGTTTTGAGCAAGCAGTTGATGGTGGCCATCTTGAGCGTCGTATCCGTTTCGCCTTCCAGATTGGCGCGGATAGCAGCGGTGGCTTGCTCGTAGGCCGCCTGTTTGGAAGCCGGGTCGAGGTTGACGGAAGGCTTGATGAAGTAGGGCATTTCAGCAGATGCGCTCATGGCTGTTTTTTTTGGATAAGAACATCAGAGGGCGAAGGGGAGTTGCAACAAAAAAGCCCGCCGGGGAAAACCGGCAGGCTTTGGTGGGGTGGAAGACCGGATTTGAACCGGCGACCTCTGGAACCACAATCCAGCGCTCTAACCAACTGAGCTACAACCACCATTTTGCTTGCTTGGAAAGCGCTTTTCGCATTCCTTTTTAGCAAAGCGATGCAAAGATAAAATAGTTCCGGGATTATCGAAAAACTTTTTTACAAAATATCTTTATCTTTAACCAAACTGAAATGCAAATGCCTCACCTCCGACTCCTTCTTTTCCTGCTCCTGGCTACCGGTTTTTGGCTTGAAAGCTGCGCGCCGGCTGACTCCTCTGGACAAGCGCCGGACGTCCGGCTCACCTGTTCGCCCAAAGGCGCAGGGGAGGCGCGCGCCCCGAACAGCGCCGTCTATACCCTCGTTGGCAACCAGAAAGTGAAAATTGCCAATATTGCGGTTTGCGACAGCATCCCGGTATCGGACTACGCGAAATATGGCATTCCCGATACAGCCTTGGCTGCCGTTGGCGGCTGGCACGCTGGGTCGGGCGATTACCTCTTTGCAGTAGCCCGGGGCGGCCAGATTATTTACTACCAAGGCTGGGCAGAAGAGCAGCAGGAAGACGAAGGGTACCACCACACGCAGCTTGGGGTTTACACGGATGGGGAGTTTGAGCTGCAGCTGCCCCCGCAGCGGGAAGAGCTCGTGGGCACCTATACCCTGAGCCAGGAAACCGGCTCCCACATTCTCTTCGTAGGCATGAGGGGGGACACCCTTATCGGGGAGCACTTCGAGCTGGACGGCATCCTTCCGCCCCCCAATCAGCTCAACGTCCTGATGACCGGCATGGTGCCTCAGGATTCGGCCCGGCTGAAATTGACCAATCAGAGTTTTCGTTTCCACTCTGACATGGGGGACGGGACGTTTAAGCGTTCGGGCGGCGGCATGGAAGTCAGCCTGGAGCTAAACGGCGGCCAACGCCTTACCCTGCGCAAGGAGCTCGGGGAAGACTACAGCATCCCCAATCAGTAACTACAGATTTTCCCAAAAGCGCCAGTTGATCCCTTCCCGTTTGCGCCGGTTGCGCCGCCGCTTCTTCTTGAGCCAGTTGCGTTTGAGGATCACGTAGCGCAGGGAAATCCCGGTTTGGGTGTACACTGTCTTTTCGCCACCCCTCAGGTTGATGGCCGGTTTGATATCGTAGGTCAGGTTGAGCCGCCCGAGCGACAATTCAAGCCCCCCGATGAAGGTCAGCCCAAATGGGTTTTCGTATGCATCGCCCTCGGCGTTGGTATCCAATGCGCCCCATCCTTTGTGGAGCCCTCCCCCGGCGTAGATATTCAGTCGGCGGGTAATAAAGGGCATGTGCTGCGTGCCCAGCAGGGTGAAGAGCGCTTCTTCCCGCTGTAGGCTCGTCTGCAGGATGCCCTCCAGGGTCGTTTTTTTAGCAATGCGCTGCTTGACGGTCAGGCCCCAGTCGGTACCCAGCCGCATGCCAAAAGCGGTATCATAGGATTGGGCGCTGAGGCTTAGTGTGGTGCCCATCAGAAAAAGGGTGAGTAGCCATGCTTTCATGGAGCATGGAACGCAGGGCCGCCGGTGCATATTTTCCGGCGAGGGGGCAATTGCTCACGGAAAGCCAGAATGCCGCAGCTGAATTGAAAGGCTGACGGAATATAGTTATCTTTGAAAATCTCAAATCTGAAAATCTTTATGGCAGAGCAGCAAACCGAATACTATTCCATTGAGGATTACCTGGCATTGGAGGCGCAGGCGGAGGAAAGGCATGAATACGAAGCAGGGCAAATCCGTGCGATGAGTGGGGGCTCAATCAATCATTCCATTATGGGTGGAAACATCATTACAGCCCTGAACAACCAACTTAAAGATTCCAATTGCATCGCCCTAAATGGTGATGCCCGGCTTTGGATAGACCGTGCTCATTCCTTCGTTTACCCGGATGCGATGGTGATTTGTGGTAAAATTCAAGCTGCGGAGGAGGACCCGCATGCCGTTGTGAATCCTGTTTTGATCATAGAGGTTTTATCAAATTTCACCGAAGGCTACCACCGGGGCGATAAATTCCACAAGTACGGTTCCCTGCCTTCCTTTCGGGAATACATTCTAATTGATCAGCACAAACCCGTTGTGGATGTCCTTTTACGGGAGGAGCCTGGCTACTGGAAAATGACGATAGCTATTGGGCTGGATAAATCCATCAGTCTGGGTAGTTTAGGCTTTGATATTCCTCTGGTAGGGATCTACCGCAACGTTCAGGATCTGGGTGAGCCTGTCTTTTGAAATAGCGGTTTTTCAATGTAGATAATGGCCAATTCTCCAATCTGGTGAGGCGTTTTGCTCGGGGCGGTCTTTTGCTTCGGTTACGCCTGGCGGTTGCATACCAAATCAAAATACGACACTGCCGTCCTCTTTCTGATGCTGGGCGGCTTTTTGCTACGCCTGTTCAGCGCCAATGACCCGTTTCTGAACCCCTGGGATGAGCGCTTTCATGCGTTGGTGGCCAAAAATATGAGGGATGACCCTTTCCGCCCGATGCTCTATGCGAATCCTGTATTGCCCTACGCTCTCGAGGACTGGTCGGCCAACCACATCTGGCTCCACAAGCAGCCCCTCGCACTATGGCTGATGAGTGGCAGCATGAAACTGTTGGGCACCCATCTGCTGGCCCTTCGTTTGCCAAGTGTGCTGATTACCACTTTGGGGATAGGTGCCATGTACGGATTGGGCAAGCGCCTGTACCATGCCCGCATTGGGTTTGTTAGTGCTTTTATAGTCTGACAACGCAAGATTTGTGAATTCTGACTTGCTCTTTTTCCGGCTAGCTGCGTTAAGAAGCCTCGCCGTCCGTACGGATGCCTACGTTTCTTGCCTTGCTAGCCAAAAAAATAGCGGCGTCATATTTTCACAAATCTCATGTTGTCAGACTATACCTCCACCTGTTTGAAGGCCTGGAAGGGCACGACCGGCCCTGGTATTTCCACCTGAATAATATCCGTATTCTATTCGGTGAGCTGATCTACCTGCCCTTGCTTTGGTGGGCCTGGCTTACCTTCCGCAAGCAATCGGATGCCAGCCGGTGGGCACTACTGCTTTGGATAGCGATCCCACTAGGGTTCTTTTCCCTCGCTGCCACTAAAATGCCCGCCTACATACTCATTTCGGCACCTGCCATTTTCCTAATTACCGCTCTGGCCTGGCGGCATTTTAAGGTTTATCAGTACCGGTTTGGCCGCTGGCGCAGGTGGGTGCAGGTTTTGGTTGTGGGCCTGATCCTGCTGCCCGTCCGCTACAGCCTGGAGCGCCTCAAACCCCTGGACAGGGATGAAGCGGCGTGGGTAAAACGTGCTGAGGTGGAGGCCTTGCGCCAACCGGTTGCTATAGATTCCGTGATTTATTTCAATGTCCCGCACCCGATTGAGACGATGTTTTTTCTGGGGGGCACGGCTTACGGGTATGCGCCGGCGGAAGGGGTGGTGGATAGCCTAAGGCAGGAAGGATATCGGGTTTTCGTTCAGGAATAGGGTTCTTGTTAGCGCAAATAGGGTAGGGGGTAAGAAAAACAGATAATTGGTGCTGGAGGTAACGACTGCCGTTCTAATGAATTGGAACTCCCAAAGAAACGGTCGAGTTACTTACTTGAGTAGCCTT
>CAZNSK010000248.1:1272-5959 GCA_964575505.1 uncultured Phaeodactylibacter sp. | reverse complement strand
TGGTTTACAGCCCCCTAAATGCTACAAGGCCGAAGGCAAGGAGGGGGCGGCGGGGCGGCCGCCGAGCTGACACACCGGCAACAACCTGGGCAACGGCTGCCCAATCGAGCGGCAATGCTTGTTCTCCGTCCACCGAAGCCAACAAGGCGAAGGTGGCCTCCGTCTGCCGAAGCTAGCCACAGCGAAGCCCCATCTGCAGCCACCACGACCGGCAACGCTGGTTCTCCGTCTGCCGAAGCTTGAAAAGCGAAGGCGGTCGATGCCCGCCGCAGTTGCCGCTATGAAGTGGAGACAAACGGCAACTGCAGCAGGCACCCTATTCAAGCAAAGCGCCCGACCCGAGCAAACTCAGAGCGGGCGCTGCCTTAAGCCTTTTTCATTGATCCGCTTACCGGGCTAGCAGCAAGCGTTGGGTAACCGGTGCCTGACCACGCTGTCGAACGGTGATCCATACCATTTGATTATGGCCCCAACCGGCGGTAGGCAAGCGCAGCTGCTGCTCTCCGCCCATAGGGTAGGTCGCCATCAGCTCGCCCAGTACGTTGTGGACCGTCACTGTGGCCGACTCACCGGGCTGGCTCAACGTAATGGTCACCTGGTCCCGGGCGGGGTTGGGGAATAGCGCCACTTCAAGCTTATCCCCGCTGCCCGGCACCATGCCCTCCGCTAAAGGCATGCCCGATGGCATGGTGAACGCCGGGCCTACCGTAAATGGCGATAACGCCCCATCGCAGATGGTAAATACGCGCCACTGAATGGTTGCCCCAGCCGGCAAATTATTGAGCACATAATCATTGGAAGCAATATCAATAGAAACGCCCTGCCCGCCAATGGGGCGGTACTGCAATCGGTATTCGTCGGCATTGGGCACCGGCGGCCAGGAAACGGAAGCCGAAGTCGCATTCAGGGGGGTAGCCTCCAGGCCGACAGGCTCCGGGCAGCCTTCGTCCAGGTCACAAACCGAATTGTTGTTGATGTCGATCAGGGTGCCGGCACAATCGCAATCGGACCCGTAGGTGTCATTCTCTGTACAGTCATCCCCATCGTCGCAAGCCGTGCCAATCAGCGCATCGTCAAAGCCGGGGCACTGATCCTCGGCATCGCAGACGCCATCGTTGTCTGCATCCGGGCAGGGTGCCGGGGCGGTGGTAAAGTCCATGATCTCGGAGTAGGCAGAGTTTTCGCCATCGCACTCGGAGCGCACCCGCCACAGATGTCCAGTATTGGGCGAAAGCCCGGTGAGCTGGTAGGTATTGCCCGAAACGGTTATGGACTGAATAGCGGTTTGCCCATTGGGCAGGTACTGTAGCCGGTAAGTATCAGCGCCCGGGGCGGGGGCCCAGCTTAGGGTGGCACTGGTTGCGGTAATATCGGAGGCGATCAATCCGGTGGGCACACCGCAGCCCCCTTCATCCAGGTCACAGATATCGTTGTTATCGGCATCGATGAGCTCGCCCGCGCAATCGCAACCAGCGGTATAAATATCGTTGGTGGTGCAATCGTCCCCGTCGTCGCAGGCCGTGCCAATCAGGTTGTCATCGAAGCCCGGGCATTGGTCGTCCGAGTCGCAGACCCCGTCATTATCACTATCCGCCAGCGTGCCTGCACAGTCGCAGCCGGTGGTGTAGACATCATCGAAGGTACAGGGGTCCCCGTCATCGCAAGGCGTGCCAATCAGGTTATCTGCCAGCCCCGGGCACTGGTCTTCGGCATCGCAGACGCCATCGCTGTCGCTATCCGCAAAGGTGCCTTCGCACTGGCAATCAGCGGTATAAATATCGTTAGTGGTACAGTCATCCCCGTCATCGCAGGCCGCCCCAATCAGCGCATCGTCAAAACCCGGGCATTGGTCATCCGGGTCGCAGACGCCATCCCCGTCGCTATCCTCGCACCCGGCATCCGGCAAAGTGGAAAAAGAAGGGCCTATCTGATAGTCCGAGTTTTCTGAGCCACACTGCGCGCGCACCCCCCAGTCGTAATCTGTGCCGGGCTCCAGGTTATTCAACCAATAGAAGTTGCTCGTCACGGTGGCTATCTGGTAACTGCCGCCATCGGGCAGGTACACGACCCGGTACTCCGGCACGCCGGGCATGTCATTCCAAGTCAGCAAAGCCGCCGTACTTGAAATCTGGCTGACATTAAGGTTGATGGGCTCGAGGCATTCCGCATTGGCCGACAGGCAAAAGTCGGTGGATTCGAAGTCGCCAAAGTTGCCACCGCTCGCCAGGACGTTGCCGGTGGCCTCCTCCACGAGCTCGTAGCTGCCATTGCCATAGGCACAGCAAATGCCATCCCCGTAGCTATCGAAGATCGTAAACGTAAAGCAGGAAGGCGGCAGGCAGAAGCTCTCGGTAGCCGTGGATTGGCCATCGTAGGGCCCACCCGTTGCCAGTACGTTGTTATTGGCATCCGCCACAGCCCAGGTGGTCTCCGCCGGGTAATTGTCGAGGTCGATATTCAGGGTGACTACGTTGTCGCCCGAGACAAAATCCACATCCGCCTCGTTGTTGAAGCTATTGTCATCCGGCAAGCCATTGGGCTCCGAAGCCCCCACCGTTAGGGTATGCGCCCCGGGGCTGAGGTTCAGGGTGGGCAGGGTGATATTGGCAGTAGCCTGGGGCGCCAGGTTCAGGTTGAGGGTGTACGACTGTGTGCCATTGCCATCCAGGGTGTACTCAATCCGCACACTAGATACTGGCTCCGAACCGAAGTTGACGAGGGTGGCGACCGGCTCCAGGGTATTCCCGCAGCTTGTCCCGTCGGGCTCAAGAATAGCCGAAATGCCCACGTCATTGGTATTGGAAATCGCACAGGGTTCGAGGCAGCTGGCGTTGTAGACCCGGTCCCGGATAAGGTTGCCCGGTTGCAAACCAAAATTCTCGGTGAAAGAGATGCCCACGCCCCCGAGCAGGTGGCAATAGGACATGATGGTGCCCGCATCCGGGGTGACCCCGTTATCGTAACAGCCAGGCGCCGTGTAGCCCGCCTGCGGCCCACAGTTGTCGATGGGCGTGTTGTTGCCATTCCAGGCGCAGTTGTGGGTATGAGGCGCCCCCAGGTTATGGCCGATTTCGTGGGCGACCACATTGACGGTCCAGCTATACGTCGGCACGGTGTTGTAGGTCGAATTGATATCACTGTAGGCGACACCGTAGGTATCGTTGCAGATCACATCCAGGTAAGCGATGCCGCCCCCGCCCTGATAGCCGACGAGGTGGGCCAGGTCGCCATTGTAATTGCCATTGAGCTGCGAACGGAACTGATTCAGGTAGTCGCCGGTGCTCGGCCCGGTATAGGGGTCTTCTATATCCCAAACGAATATTTCGCTGACGGTCAGGTTGACCGCCTCATCGGCGTAGAGCGCGCTCACCTGGCTGAAGACGCCCGAGACATAGGAGGCGGCGGCATTGAGCCCCCCTTTGCCATTGTAGATATCGTAGTCGACCTCGATATACATCTCGACACAGTTATTGGAATTGGAAGAGCGGCCCGTGGGGCGCAGCTCGGTATCCGGCCGGTAGCCCGGCAAGTCTTCCGCCATACAGGCTTTAGTGGGCGGTTCATCGAGGGCATCGGCCCGGTAGAGGATATGCGCCCGGCCGCTGGCAACGCGGCCCAGGTTGTACAGTTGCCCCCGCCATTCGATCACCCCCATCAGTTCGCCAGCCTGCAGGTAAAGCATGGCCAGGGAATGCGGGTCCCCGTTGACGATGCCCCGGTAGTGGAGGCCCGGTTCGAAGGGCACCGCCCGCTCCGGCTGTGAAGCCCGGCGGAGCCGGAAGCCCGGCGCGAAGATATCGGCTTTGAAAAGCTGAAGCGACAAGGCCTGCCCGCGGTCGTCCGGCAGAGACAGCTTAAGGGCCTCCGGCTGCCGGTTCAACAATTGCCTTGCCTGCCCCGGGTGCAGGGCGAAGAAGGCCGCTTGCTCAACGGCAGCGCGGGCCGGCTTTTCCCAGGGCCCGCCCGGGCGCATGGGGACGAGCAAGGGCGTCACCTCCTGTTGCTCGAAGAGCGCCTGCCGGTTGGCAACGCCTTCAGCAATTGGATGCGATTGGGCAGAAACAGTAAAGGTCAGGAACAGGCAGAGCAAGCCCATGAACAGGGCGTAGTTGTTTTTGTGCATAGTTGCTTAATGTTTAGGTTGAGCTATGTTGCATCCCTAATTACGGCGGCTACCGCAATGGGTTGCCATTTGCAAAGCTAAAGTACCGTTTCTGCTCATTTTTTTCAAGCAACGCCCCGGAAAACCGCCCATTCTGCTCCTTTTTGGCGTTCTGCCCGGCGCAGCGCCTCCAATTTTTTGCCCCGCCCGGGAACCCAATTGGCAATCAGCCGGTTGTATGCCTTGAACAGCGGGGCGGGCGTTGCCGGCAAAAAAATTCGTCTTTTTGCTTGCATGGACAGACCGAGGCGTCTATCTTTGCCTCGCATTTGAGGGAAACGCCCTCAAAGTTGGTTTTAAAGACCCATGGTGTAATTGGCAACACAGCAGGTTTTGGTCCTGTCGTTCCAGGTTCGAGTCCTGGTGGGTCTACGTAGAAAAAAGCCTTAGCGCACCGCGCTGGGGCTTTTTGCGTAGTAGGGCCACCGGGGCGAGAAGTCTATCCCGGCCGACTGTAAGGAGCGCCGGGAAGTCCTGGTGGGTCTACGTAGAAAAAAGCCTTAGCGCACCGCGCTGGGGCTTTTT
>CAZNSK010000248.1:0-1172 GCA_964575505.1 uncultured Phaeodactylibacter sp. | reverse complement strand
AGTCCTGGTGGGTCTACGTAGAAAAAAGCCTTAGCGCACCGCGCTGGGGCTTTTTGCGTAGTAGGGCCACCGGGGCGAGAAGTCTATCCCGGCCGACTGTAAGGAGCGCCGGGAAGTCCTGGTGGGTCTACAAAAAAAATATAAAGCCTTGTAAATCGTTGATTTACAAGGCTTTTGTTTTTCAAGGAATGACCTATAAGGTGTTCATTATCAATGTTTTATGTAAATGTGTGTTGATATAGCACTTTATTTTTGCACCCATTGTTGTACCCGTTTCCGAACTTTTGTTTCAATCTGTTTCAAATTGGATCATCCAATTTGTTGGAGGAACTTTGATCTCGCGATAAATGTTCTTAATTTTATCAAAGTAATCATGATGATTCTAGCTGTATGAGCATTCAAGGAATAAAGGAAGAAGTACGCAAATTGAGCCGGTCCGAACAGGCCGAGTTGATGCATTATATGATCGAGCTTTTAGCCACAGATGATTTTGAACTTTCTGAAGCATGGAAAGCTGAAATCGATCGCCGGGAAGCTGCACTTGACTCCGGTAAGTCTGTTGGGAAACCTGCCAGAGAAGTATTAGCGAAATACAAAAGAAATTAATGCCCTCTTTTAATGTTATTATCCAGCCGGAAGCGGAAATAGATCTGGATGAGGCCTACGAATATTTTGAACAACAAAAGTCAGGATTGGGACTTTGACTTTTGGAGGACCTTACGGAGGTTCTGGAATTGTTAGAAAACAACCCTTTAGTTTTTCAAAAAGTTTAAGGAGAAAAGCGCCGAGCGGTAATCCGGCGATTTGGATATAATGTAATCTATAAGGTCACGGATACGGATGTTTATATACTGGCTATAATGCATGGGAGTAGAGACCCTGGAAAATGGGAGGGTAGAAAATGACCCGCTTTAAACTAGGGAAAATCAAGGCTTTATGTGTGTTGTTTTCTAGTCGTTAAAATGTTGTACCGGTTGTAATACCGAACCCCATCCAAACCTTCTAACTCATTGCTTTTAAAGGCTTTTTTTCAACTTCTAGTGGGTCTACAAATACCGCAACCACCACCGCTGCGGATGGGCCATCTTATACCGCTCATACCACTTGCATACGGGATAAAGCATAACTACGGCAAAGGCCCAGACTGCGTAGACCACCCAAAGCGGGAAGCC
>CAZNSK010000247.1:0-6008 GCA_964575505.1 uncultured Phaeodactylibacter sp. | reverse complement strand
TTACTGTAAAACTGCTTTGAATGCCCTCGCATGCACTACAACCTCAATAGCATAAGCCTATTCAAATGCTTCAAGGCAAGCCCAATCTGCTTTCGTCTGGATATGGGCCCGGCTTGGCCTTGCTGCCCCAGCCCATGCGGTTAGGTATTCCCAAGCACGTACATCTGCTCCAAGGTAGGCGTTTCACTGCCGCCTCTGGGCTCAAGGGTCACTGCAAAGGCCTGAGCATTGCCGATGTACGGTACCGGTTGCAAGCCTTGCCGGCCCGCTTCGACTTCAAATACCCCCATGCTTACCGGATTGCCATCCACGATGGCCCATAGCTGATACTGCTGGTCAGATGGTGGCACTGGCAAAGTGCCAGCGTCCAGCAAGGTTTCCTGGGTTTCCGGGTTGAAAAAAACAGCGGCTATAGCTTCGGGCGAGAGGTCCGTGCCTTCCATTATTGTGCTTTGGGTGGTGGGCTGGCGCAGGAATTGCAACTCCTGCTGAAGTTGTTCTTTTTCAGTTTGTATGCTGTCGCAGGAGGTTTCGAGCGCATTGAGTTCACTGGACAGCTCCTCCATGGTATCGCCCTGTTTCCGGTTTTGCTGGTACGCGTAAAGCCAGCCCAGTGCAGCTACGAAGAACAGCACCCAGGCTATGGCCAGCAAAGTACGGCTGCTGCTGTTGCCTTTAGGCTGGGCGTAAGTGCCCCGTTCTTCGAGGGTCTGTATAATGGTAGACAAAACGCCCGGGGGTGGAGCCTGCCCATGCAATAGGGCATATTCTTCCAGGGCCAATTCTATGGCGTCGATTTCTGCCTTTATTTCCGGATACTGCGCCGCGTTTTGCTCCACCTCTGCAGCCTCGTTCGGGCCGAGTTTGCCGAGCACATATTGCTCCAGAATGCCAGATGCTATGTATGCTTTAGGATCCAAAATATCTCTTTAGCGTTTCGAACATGGTGATAAAAATAGCCGGTAACAACCCTTCATTGCTCAGGGCACGGCGTAAAACCTGCAGGGCCTTTCTAGACCTTGACTTGACTGTACCCAGCGGTATCTCAAGCGCATCGCTCGCTTCCCGCTGCGTAAAATCTTTAAAATAAAGGAGTTCGATAAGGGCCCGGCTCTTGTGGTCCATTTGTGCTACGACCTTGCGCAAGCCAGGATCAGAAGTGTTTAACTCTTCGCTCAGTGATTCACTATTATATACGGAGTCCGGCATGGTTTCAGTTCGATTACCCTTCTTAAATTGGCTGGAGCGCACCTTGTCGATCGCTAAATTCCGGCAGATGCGGACCATCCAGGTGAATAGCCGGCCCTTGTCAGAATCGTACTTGGAAAAATTGTCCCAGATTTTAAGGTAGGCGTCTTGAAGGGTTTCCTCTGCAATGGCTTCTGACTGTACAATGCGCAAAATAATATTGTACAAAGCCGGGGAATAATGCTCGTAGAGCAGCGTAATTCCCCTTTGGTTTTTGGCAGACAATAACTCGATAATTTCTATTTCCAGTGCTGTCCTGGATCTTGCGTTTGGCATAGTGGGTTAAATGGGCATTATTAATTCATCGCTCCAATTCTGAACATTCCTCTGGCCCCCCCGTTCCACCGAACACAGGAGGAGAAAAATAAAGGTAGTGAAAAAGATCGGACCATTTTTAATCCGCTTACTGCTACATCCTCGTAAGTACTGTCAAACTCTAGTTAGGATATACCGCTTTCCTGACTGCAAGCAAAAAACTTAATAGTGCAGCTGGTACGGATAGCCTGATGGCTTCAAGGAATCCGGGGTCCGTGCTGATACTGGATTAGAACGGCCAAGCACTAATCAACCAATTCAAAATAGAGGGCATCAACCGTCTGCTTCCCGTCGGAAGCCAGAAAGGGCTATGCCTTTGCTATGTATAATCATTTAAATTCTAACCTCGTATTTATGAAGATTCAAAAATACTTACTATTACTCACGATGCTTTGCAGCCTGCCCTTGCTGGGGTGGGGGCAAATGACCTTTAAAGCCGAGCTCAGTGGGCGCAGTGAAGCGCCACCGGTGGTCAGCAGTGCCTTTGGCGAGGTAACTGCCGTACTGGAAAACGGCGAGTTAGCAGTATCCGGTTCCTTCACTGGCCTGGAGGGCAATTTCGATGCTACTATCGCCGGCGGCGCTCACATTCACATCGGCTATGCCGGTGAGAATGGCGGTATTGAGCTGACGTTGTCCCCGGTGTTGAATATCCCGCTAAATGGGGGCACCTTCGAAGCGGCTGATAATACTTTTTCCCTTAACCCGGATCAGATAGATGCTTTGATGGAGCGGCGGATGTATATCAATATCCATACGACCCTGTATCCCAGTGGCGAAATCCGGGGGCAGCTCCTGCCCGAAGGCGAAGGCTATCAGGTCAATCTGGCCGGCAGCAACGAAGTGCCTTCCGTACGTACAGCAGGAAACGGCGCGCTTGCCCTCGATTTGGCAGGCAACGAGCTTACGGTCACCGGTACATTCTCTGACCTGGAAGGCGATTTTGATGCCACGGTACTGGGCGGTGCCCACTTGCACCTGGGCTATTCCGGAGAGAATGGCCCTATCGATATCGAATTAGAGGCTACCCCGGATATGGATTTAAAAGGAGGCGTCTTTACAGCGGCTGATAACACCTTCGACCTGAGTGCTAGTCAGGTGGAAGCCCTTCACAACCGCCAGTATTACGCGAATATCCACACCACCCTTCATGGAGCCGGAGAACTCAGAGGGCAGGTAGCTTCGGCGGCAGCTTCCACTGTTTTCCGGGCACACCTTTCCGGCAGCAATGAACGGCCCGCCATCGTCTCTTACGCTAGTGGAGTTGTGCAGGCAGAAGTAATTGAAGACACCCTGATCGCCTACGGCAGTTTTGCCGGCCTCGAAAGCGAAGTCGCTACAGACATCGCCGGCGGTGCCCACATTCATACCGGACGGGCTGGAGAAAATGGCCCGGTTACCTTCGCACTCAATAGTGCGCTTTCCCCTGATCAGACCGGCGGTACTTTTGCCGCCACCGAGAATCAGTTTGAGTTGGATACCGATGATTTGGAGGTCATATACAACCGGGCTTTCTATGTCAATATACACTCGGCAGACCAACAAGCCGGTGAAATTCGGGGGCAGTTGCTGCCCGAAGCTCCGGAATATCTAACGGCTGTACTGAGCGGTGGTTTCGAAGCGCCTCCCGTAACCACCCGGGCTGGTGGTGCAGTAAAAGCAGAGCTAAGGGGCAATAGCCTCACTGTATCTGGTTCCTTTAGCGGGCTGAGCAGTGCCGTAGACGTAAGTATCGCCGGCGGTGCGCACCTGCACATTGGGCTTCCGGGTGAGAACGGTGGCATCGAATTCCCATTGGTAGTGGAGTTGGACGAAGCCTTGACGAGTGGCTCCTTTGACCCTGTAGCCAATACCTTCGACCTGACCGATGATCAGGTCGAAGCTGTACGCAACCGGTCCTATTATGTCAATATTCATACGCTAACCAACGGCGGAGGTGAGCTGCGCGGGCAACTGCTCGGAGAAGCTCGCTATTATATGGCAGCTACCTTGTCCGGAACAAGCGAAGTGCCGGCGGTCAACACTGATGCCACCGGCCAGGTAATGATGGAGGTCCGCTCCGATAATATCATCAGCGTAGGGGCCTTTTCCGGGCTCTCTACACCGTTGGACCCCAGCGTGGCAGGTGGTGCTCATCTCCACGAGGCCCTGGCTGGCACCAATGGTGGCATTTTTGAGAACCTGTCTGCTAACGTCAGCGGCGACGGGCTAAGCGGCAGCTTTACGGCGGCGGATAATACCCTGCCTTCCAACGAAATCATCCGTAATAACCTGCGTAGCCGCGGGCTGTACGTCAACATACACACCGAAGGTTTTGGCGCCGGAGAAATCCGTGGCCAGGCACTTCCCTTTCGCATGGCCTACTTTACGACTTCCCTGGACGCCTTCAATGAAGTGCCCGTTGCCAATAGCCCCGCTACCGGAGGCCTCAAGCTGGAGCTGAATGGCGATCAACTGGTTGTTACCGGTGCCTTTAGCGGGCTCAATGGCGAATTTGATGCAAGCATTGGCGGAGGTGCCCACCTGCACCTGGGCGCGCCGGGCTCTAATGGCGCAGTGGATATCCCTATCAATGCCAACGTAGCCGGGGATAACCTGTCCGGTACTTTTACCGCTGCCGATAATACCTTCTCTCTCACAGAAGAGCAGATTGTAGAGCTGATCAATGGCAATTACTACGCCAATATCCACACCACAGTATTCCCGGGCGGTGAATTGCGGGGGCAGATTCTCGCGCAGACCAATTTCTTCCCGGATGATGCACCGATGATCAACTTCCCAACCGATGGCCTGGATTTTCTCCTGGAAGGTGGTGCTACCACAGACTTTGTCGCTAGCTGGACAGCCGCCACGGATGATAACCAACTGGCTTACGTCTGGCAGCTGGCTACCGACGAGGCATTTGAAAACATCGTCTTTGAGCAAAATGTAGGTGCCGATACTACTTTTGTGACCGACTTTGAAACAGTAGATCAGCTGCTGGCCAGCCTTGACATTGAGGTGGGAACGGAAGTAACCGTATACCACCGCGCTGTTGCTACTGATGGTGCCGTATCCATCGCCGGAATGGGTTCCACAGTGAACATCACGAGAGGAGAAATCCTGGAAGACCTCTTCGAAGCCACACTTTCCGGCCATAACGAGGCCTTGCCCATCATGACCACTGCGTCCGGGTCCGTTTCTGCCTCTCTGTCTGGTAATGAATTGACAGTTTCGGGTACTTTCGAAGGCCTGAGCAGCAAAATTGCCGAGGAGATTGCCGGTGGCGCGCACCTGCACGCTGGTTTTGCCGGTGAGAACGGGGGGATACTGTACCCGCTTAATGTAACCGTAAGCGATGACTCCCTCAGCGGAGCTTTCCTGGCGGAAGATAATGTATTCATGCTAAGCGACGAGGAAGCGGCATTGCTCCGCGGTCGCCAAGTATACGTCAACATCCACTCTGACAATTTCAATGGAGGCGAACTGCGCGGCCAGTTGCTCCCCATCGTCGAGGAGGTCTATACCATGACGCTGCTGGGCAGCAATGAGGTACCTTCTGCCGTAACTTCCGGTCAAGGCGCGCTTGTGCTGGAGGTGGCAGCGGGCAACCTTGTTGTCAGCGGTGCCTTCTCCGGATTGGAAGGTGATTTTGATGCGAACATCGCTGGTGGCGCCCATTTGCACATTGGGCAGGCTGGTGAGAATGGCGGTATTGAAATCAGCCTGAATGCAGACGTTGACGACGAACTCCGCAGCGGGGTATTCCGCGCGGCGGACAATACCTTTGAATTAACCGATGCACAGCGTGAGCTGCTGGTCGACCGCTCGATGTATGCCAACATTCATACTACCCTATACCCCGGAGGTGAACTGCGGGGGCAATTGGTTGGAGAACCACTGGCCGTATTCCGTGCCGCCCTGTCGGGTGCCAACGAAGCGCCGGCGGTGACCAGCCTCGGCGGCGGTGCAGTAGTAGCTGAGCTGCGCGATGACAGTACCATCGTAGTATCTGGTTCCTACGCCGGGCTGGAGAGTGCCCTCAATACCGAAATCGCCGGTGGTGCCCATATTCACGTCGGGCTTCCCGGTGAGAATGGTGATGTGGTCTTCCCGCTTAACGTAATGGCAGAAACAGATACTTCCGGGCGCTTCTTGCCGGATGATAATACTTTTACCCTGAGCAGCAGCCAACGCGACGATTTGCTGAGCCGTGGCCTTTATGTCAATATCCACTCCGTTGACCAGCCCGCTGGCGAGATTCGCGGCCAAATGATGCTGGAAAGCCAGGTGGTTTTCACTGGATATCTTTCAGGCATATTTGAAGTGCCGGAAGTCACCACTACAGCCGGCGGAGCTGTCCAAGCGGAGCTGTCCGGTACCCGGATGACGCTGGCAGGCCGTTTTGCCGGCCTAGCGTGAGTTTACGATGACACTTCGAAAAAAGGGGCTCAATTCGCTGAATA
>CAZNSK010000246.1:0-6033 GCA_964575505.1 uncultured Phaeodactylibacter sp. | reverse complement strand
CAGCTTCGGTGGCGCCGCTTATGCTTCCTGCCTGGTAGGTTAGCCCGCAGGGCAGGCCCAGGGCCAGGGTGGCGTCTTGCAGGCCGTTGGTGCCGCCGGTGATGGTGTATTGGAAGGTCTGATCTTCGCAAACGCTGAGGCTGCCGGGGGGGTGGAGGTGGGCTTGTTGGGCGGTGAGGTGGAAGGGAACTAGCGATAGCCAGGTCAGTAGTATAGCCGCTGTTTGGAGATGGGGTTTCATGGTCAACCAAGTTTTTTTGTTTACAGGAATCTACATTTTTTCAATCTGGCAGAAGTTGGTTATCAGCTAAACACCCACAGTGCTTTCCCGCCCCATATCCGTTCCTTTTTGCCTGTATCGAGGTTTTGAACGTACAGTATGCGTATGCGCCAGGTTTTGATTGGGCGGCCGTTGCGTTTGTTTAGGAGGCAGTATTCCCACCAGCTATTATTATTTTGATCATCATCGCGCCACCACTCCACCGCCGTATATTTGTTTTCCAGTCCCCAGTTTGTGATGCGTGTACCTTGAGACCTCGTATAATTATAAACTTTCTGAGGAGCAAAGTTGAGGTTAATTACAGACCCAAGCGTCACCCTCGCACATAACAGCGTCTCACCACCCCGTCTCTCAGCATAATGCCTGGCTACGCTTTTGTCCATTGTAAAGTAAATACCACTACCTGCAAAATCCCCATGACCTACCAGCCATTTACCAGGCTTAGTGATATTGATAGAGCTTTCCCACTTTGTACCATGGTACATCGTTAGAGCTGGCAACACGGTATCAATAGCTACAAAAACAATACCTTCTACCAATTGTAATATCGCCATGAACAAGTGCCTGACCAGTCTAACGGGTAAACCAAACAACCAAAAGAAGCCATATTTAAGACCTTTCATATGCCGCATACCTCTGAGTTTGGGGTTAAATATTTCACTCAGATGATCCCGGAGGCTCCACAGCCCATGCACACAAACATTGTAATACACTGCATTGAGGAAGCGTATTGGTGTTAGCAATACGTACATGACCAACTTGATTGCCCAGGGTAGCAACCAAAACCACCTGTAGAGCTTGTATAAAGTCTCATTCCGCTTTTTCGTCAATGGACGCCACGGCTTCCACAACCCGTACTGTAGCTGATTGAGTAACGCAAACATAACTAACTCATATCGTAATCGTAATCGCCCCCGGCGTACGCAGCTTATCTCTGTATTTCCCGTTCACATGCACGTCCGCCATGCCGGTGGAGGCATGTTGCACTTCGGCAATACCCTGCGCATTGGTATAAACGGCTTTGCTGAAGCCAGAACTGAGCAGCCCATTCCAGAACAACACGACTTTAGCATTTTGTTCCCACTTGCCATAGCGGGCGTTGTAAACTTTGATGAGGGAGGTTTTCATGGTTATTGTTTTGGTTTGGCCGGATTTTACTTTTATTCCACCACAATTTGTTCTACCCCGTACCCGCTTTTATGCGCCCAGCGCACCCAGTACACGCCCGCGGGCCAATTGCTCAGGTTGAGGGTCGACTCCGTATTACGCACCGTATGTTGTTGCAGAAGCTGGGCCTGTGCATTGAAAATGGTCAGTTCTATTTCGGGTATGGCAGCCGGAAGCCTGACCCAGAACATCCCCGTTGTCGGATTGGGGAAGAAGGCGGGCGAATCCTGAGGTAGAACATCGTAGGTACTTACGGCCTGTTCCACCAGCAACTGCAAGGTTTGAGACCAAATACAGCCTTCCTCATCTTCCACCGTAAGGGAAAGCTCATACGAGCCGGGGGGGAAGTCGTCCCCAAAAAGTGGCAGGGTGTCCATTGTGGAGCCGTCCTGCCATAGGTAGCTGAGAAAAGTGCCATTTGGGGAGAGCAGGATCGTATCCGCAGTAGTCATGGAGATCGTAAGAGAGTCGAAAAGTACAGGCTCGGGTGTTATTTCCAAAACGACTTCCTGTGCAAACGGGCAATCGGCGGTCCAGACCGTGTCCACGAATACGCCGGAATCTGAATAAAATTCACCGTTTAGCTCCAGCACTTCTCCGAAGCAAAGAGAAGTATCTACCATAGCCTCCACAGCAATGGGCGGACAGGTAGAAACGACAAAACTGACCTCCGGGCAAGCTTCTGCAGTCCCTTCCTCGTAGTAAGGAGTAATGCTAACAAAGAGCGTATCGCCCAGCGGCAAATCTCCCGGCTGATAGCTGCTCACCAGCCCCACATCCAGACTGTTCAGGACTTCCCCGCCTTCCGGACTGAGCCCGATATTCAATAAGTAGCCTAAAGCTCCGGGTATTGGCTCCCAAGATAACACTGCATCCTGTGGCACCTCTGCTTCGCCATCGACCGGGCTGACCAAGGTATTACAAGCCAAAGTGCCCTCACAAGCACAGCCCGCCACGATCTGATCGTCTTCTGTGTAGGAGATGCCATCATCACATGCAGTACCTAAGGGCGTATCCGGTGTGGCAATAATGGTAAAGGACTGCTCCTCGGCATAATCTCCTTTAACCAGGGCGCCATCTACTGACCGGACGCTCCAGTAGTAAACACCGGGCTGCAGATTCCGGACCGGCAGATACGGAGTACGGATGTCCCGGTCCTGAAGTGAAGACCACACATCGGTTGCGCCGGGAGCGGTCCCGATGTATATTTCGTAATTGAGGTGTGCTGCTAGCGTATGATCATCTGTACCCGTATCCCACGACAGGAAGACGGAATCGCACAGCACAGTGGCTTGTAGATTGCCGGGGGCTGTGGGGGGCTCATTTTCGCGGAGTGAGCCGTTTCGGTAGAGCCAGGAGCGGTCGGCAGTAATTCCAGAGGAAGGTTCTAACACACCTCCTGTAGAAAAGGTATTACCTTCTCTAATTACATCCAGCTTCCGGTCGTTATCAAAATCACCAAAGCCGATAGCTGAACTCTCAAAACGAGACGGTAAAGAAGGCTGACCCGTATTGCTACCATACCGTATAGGCAGATTAATTTCCGTTGTTGCAAAACCGTTTTCATCATTCCTTATCAACCCTCCCACTGAATAATGAAAAACTTCTGTTGGAACCCCTCCATTGACGCCGGCAACAGCCCAACCAACCGTAGGAACTCCTACTGCTAAGATGTCCATATCACCATCATTGTCGTAATCTCCCAAGTCGATACTTGAAAAAGAAAATGAATCATATCCCTTGAATGACAGCCTTGTCACCGCAAATGAAGTGCTATCCATTTGCATTGCAATCCTTGTGTAACTATAAACGATAGAGCCCCCTGATCCTTCGGCTGTAATCGTAGCATCCTTTATCAATCCTGTATAAACAAAGTCCAGCTTATCATCCTCATCAAGATAGCCCCAGTGAATGCCCCCGTGGTCAGCAGCGTCTGGAAAGTCTATTTCCAAAGAATCAAACCGATTCAGGGCATTGACTAGTACCATTACTCGTCTTACAGAATCTACCTTTCCCAGTAACGCCAAGTCTTCGAACCCATCCTTATTGAAGTCATCTACGGCAGCGGTGCTGTTGTAAAAAGCAGGCAGTGCAATATCCGACAGTTCAAAGGAGCCATCCCCGTTGCCTAAATAAATTTTAGCATGAGCGTCTCCAACTGAATCAAGCCCGGTAATCAGTATATCAATGTTACCGTCATTATTCTGATCAAAGCCATCCACAGAACCGAAAGAGAGTGGCGTTATGTTAGTTGGAACCGCTTCAAAGGAACCATTTGGCTGCTGCTGATAATGGTAAATTATCGGAATGGAGGCCGCCTCGTAACCTGTCAGTAGCACATCCACAAGGCTGTCCTTATTGAAATCAGCCCAGACCGACTCCGTACCATACATACCTTCAAATGGCGTGGGGATCAGTATAAATGAATCCGCTTGTATATTGAGGTACAGTGCGCTTGTATCTTTGCCGTTAAAGTAGGCATCAAGCCACCCATCCTGATTGATATCCACAAAGTCAGACACGCCATTGTAAATCTCCGGAAAGCTGTTGGGTGCTACCGGCTGGTAGACTTCCTTTTTAAACCGCGGGCTGAATATAGGGATACTTTCGCAACCTTCCGAAGCGAATGTAAGCTTTACTCTATGGTATCCTGCATCATTAATCGTTAGTACAATGCCCAATTCGGAGGTATCACCCCATTCAAAATAACTAGGGGATGACAAGGAGGTCCAAGCTTTACGTCCCTGGTCTTGTAAGGTAAAAACGGCTTCATCCTGCCCAACTTCTCCTATGTAACGGACGCGGCTTTGTGTCAAGTTAAGGGAATCCACCCTCACCAAAGGAGAGCTTTCGAATTGGAAAGGCTTTATATCTGCATATGCGACCGGGCTTGTTGGTGCACTTAGATTAATATCCCGCGATGGAATAACGCCGAACTTACGATACCTTCGAGTACTAAAGCCGCTCATATTATCGATATAAAAAGCAAGTCCAGAGATTGGATTCAGCGCATTAGCCGTCCAGTAACGGCTTTGAAATGATCCATACAACCCGTCCTCACTAGTGTACGGCAGCGGCTCATACTCAATAGAGTTGTACATTTCCGCCATCTTTCTCACCTCCTCCAGACTGGGCAGGTACCAATCGGCATAGCCATTAAAATCCAGATTATCAACGATGTAGGCCGCCGAGTTCTGATCGCTGCAAGAGTCCAGAAGGATTTGTGTGCTCAACCGCCCCTGCCCTATGCCAGTAAGTTCTTCCGTAGCTTCCGCATTGGCATCGAGGCAGCCCCAGGCTGCTCTTAGCCCGGGAGAAACCGTGCCCAGCAAAGTATCTCCCGCATTGTAGTACACAAACTGCCGGTTGACGTATTCCCCAATATTGACTTCAGTGATAGTATCCACCAGCCGTAGTGTAAAAACATAACTGTACTTCGCAGTGGTATCTGGTAAAAACTGATACTTACAACGGTAATGAGCACTGTCCAACAACTCCGTCGCTGGCATAGATATGACCGTTGCCGTAGCTCCGGGCATATCCTGCCAGCTCGCTTGGGAGTTATCTCTTACCTGCCATTGCAGGCTGCTCATGCCACAGTAGGTATCCGTTTGCAGGTAAACCTGCCCGGACGAATCAGGCCTTACAGCAATGGTATAATCCTGAGCCGTAAGCGCGACAGAAAAAAGAAAGCAAAAGGCTAGAAAGTGAGGTTTCATCATTTGGTTTTTTAGACCTGTTGTTCCAATAGAAGTATACAATGAATTTTCAGCTTTCTAATATCAATCAAAATCGTGCTTTTTCGAACAAAAGCCACTACATCCTCACCAACACCCCCACTTTCCCCATCAATCCGCCCGCAGCCCCGGCAGCCCGCCCAAAAAGTCCTCCCGGCAGCCCTCGCTCAGCTTAATTTCTGCTGTGCCGCCCTGATAGCGCACCATTACCCGGCCCCGGTGGTAGCCGACGACGTGGCGCACATTAGACTTGATGCGCTGGGTTATATCTCCAGATTTTCTATATCGTCTAAATCCTTATTGCGGCCAGATGCTTTTTTGGCGGTTATCAAGCTATTGCGGTTTAATGCTCTGACCCGGAGATCACCTTCAATATCAAACCATTCTGCCGATGCCAGCGCTTCATCGAACTCTAAACCTTTAATTTTAGTGATAATGTCAATTGAGACGGGAGGCCGGCCAAAACTAAACACTTCATTCTCACTGGTATCCAGAAACCGCGTTTCGGTCATATCAAAAACGGACATACCAAATACTTCGAATGCCTTTAACAGTCTTTGATAATTATTGGCAACCGCTTTCACCCAAATATCCATATCTCCGGTTGTTCGAGCATATCCATGGAGGATCACAGCATATCCGCCAACAAGAATGTAGTCCACTTGACTTTGATTAAGCGCCTGAATGAAATCCTGGAAATCCCGGTTGAAGATATTAGCCATTGGAAAGTTTTCTTACCCTGAATGCCGTACGATCCAAACGATGTTGACCGTGGTAATCTAACTGGTAAGCTTTACAAACCAGGTACCAGGCAGCCGCAAGACGCTCCATGGCTGATTTTTGCATCCA
>CAZNSK010000245.1:0-6061 GCA_964575505.1 uncultured Phaeodactylibacter sp. | reverse complement strand
ACCATGCTGCTGCGGTAGAGGGTCAGCTCTGACTTTCCGGACAAAAAGAACCAGAGCGAGAAACCGCCGCTCGCGTAGTAAGCCAGGGTGGTGGCCCAGGCCGCGCCTTCAATGCCCCAGTCCAGCCAAACGATGAAGATCGGGTCCAAAATCAGATTGGCGACTGCCGGCACCATCATGGTAAACATCGCCATATTGGGCTCGCCCTCGGCACGCATCACGTTATTGCCCATCATGGCGAAGGCGAGCCCCGGCACACTGAGCAGGACAATGACGAAGTAGGACCTCGCCGGTGCCAGGATATCGCCCTGAGCACCAAAGAGTTCCAGCACCGGGGTGAGAAAAAACGAAAGCCCCAGTCCCAAAACGACGACCAAAAGCAGCGTCAGCGTCGCCATATTGCCGAAAACCTTGCATGCCTTATCGTGGTCATCAGCCCCCAGGGCGCGGGAAATGATGGAGCTACCGCCCACCCCAATCGCCATACCCATACTGGAAATCAGGAACATGATAGGCATGACCACGGTGATCGCCGCGATGCCCAGGGTGCCCACCCATAAGCCCACGAAAATAGTATCCACGATGGAATAAATCGACATCACCAGCATGCCCGCTGAGGCAGGGATGGCCATTTTCCGCAACAGCGGGCCGATGGGCTTCTCGCCCAATTCTTTAGACTGGCTCATAGGGGTGCAACCATTTTTGTGATCGCAATGTACCTATAAATACACCAGAATTACAAAACCACATGCCCATTGCGCCTAAACCCGACGATCTATTGCATCGGCTGCAAGCCTTTGACCCCTTTTCTGATATTGACCCCGCTGCCCTGCAATGGATGATTAATGCAGCGGCTTACCGCCTCTACGAAACCGGAGAGGCCTTGTTCCGAAGCGGCGAGGCGGTAGACCATATGCAGGTTATCATGGAGGGCAAATACGTGGTCCGTATCTTGCGCAACGGGCAGGCTCAGGAATTGGGCGTGTACGAAACGGGCTACATCACCGGCGTGCTGCCCTTTTCCAGAATGACGCACGCCAGGGCCGAGGGGATTGCGCTGGAGCCTACCTACGCGCTCGAATTGCACCGGGAACACTTCACCGAAATGGTCAACCGGAGTTATGCCCTCACCCAGGGATTGGTAGCTAAGATGAGCGACCGGGTCCGGGATTTCGCCTCCCTCCGTTTCCAAAATGAGAAACTGATGGCGCTGGGCAAGTTATCGGCTGGCCTGGCCCACGAGCTCAACAACCCCGCCTCTGCTATGGTCCGCAATGCCCAGGAGCTTTACCAAAAGGTACATTCGACGCCGGAAAAGTTCAAAGCCATTATGACCATGGGCATTACGCCCGCCCAGACCGACCAGATCAATGCTATTCTGTTTGGGAAAATCCAGGAAGCACCTTCCTTGTCCCTCAGCCTGATGGAACGGGAAGAGCGCAGCGACGACCTGCTCGACTGGCTGGAAGACCATGGTTTTGACGGCGCAGAGGATATTGCTGAGACCTTTGTCGAATTCGGCATGACGGAGGAGGAGCTGAACCAAATTGAGGGCATCGTTGGGCTAAAACCTTTGCCTGCCATCCTGTGGTGGCTGGAGAGCACCCTTAGCCTGGAACGCCTGGTAGGAGAAATCAACGAAGCTTCCAACCGGATTTCCAGCCTGGTCCGCTCCATTAAGTCTTACTCTCACATGGACCGCGGTGTCGCTTTCGAACCCGTAGATATACACGAAGGGCTCCTGAGTACCCTGACGATGCTCAAACATAATCTGAAGGGCAAGCAAATTGAGTTGGTCAAAGTATTTTGTAAAGATGCACCGGCTGTGAAGGGTTTGGCCGGCGAGCTCAATCAAATCTGGACCAACCTTATTGTCAACGCCATCGACGCCATGGAGCCGGGCGGCCGCCTTACGATCCGTACCTACCCGGAGCGCCAGAATGTCTTTGTGGAGGTCGAAGACAACGGCGGCGGCATTCCTGAGGAAGACCAAACCCGTATTTTTGAGCCTTTCTTCACCACCAAGCCAATGGGGGAAGGCACGGGAATGGGGCTGGAGATCGTTCAGAAAATTGTAGAACGCCATAACGGGAGCATCAAGCTGGCCTCCGAACCCGGCCGTACTGTATTCACCCTTTGTTTCCCTACTGCTTAAAAATACAAGACGAATGGCCAATAAGACCAAACCCATCATCTTTTCTATTGACGACGACCCCCAAGTCCTGCGCTCCCTGAAGCGCGACCTTCGCAATGCCTACAAGGCGGACTACCGCATCATTAGTACTGAGAGTGCCAATGAAGGGCTGGATGCGCTGGAAGCCCTGAAAAAGAAGGGTGAGGAAGTGGCGCTTTTTATCTCTGACCAACGCATGCCAGAGATGTTGGGCGTCGATTTCCTGGAGCGTGCCCAGAGCTTCTACCCCAATGCCAAACGCGTTCTCCTTACGGCCTATTCGGATACCGATGCGGCGATCAAAGCCATCAACGATGTACAGCTCGATTACTACTTCCTCAAACCCTGGGACCCGCCACAGGAACGCCTCTACCCCGTCCTCAATGACTTGCTCGAGGAGTGGCAGGTTGGCTTTAAGCCAAAATTCCGGGGCATCCGCGTAGTTGGCTACAACTATTCCCCCAAGTCTCATCAGGTGAAAGACTTCTTGGCAGGCAACCTCTTGCCTTACCAATGGCTCGATATTGAAACCAGCCCGGAAGCAAATGAACTGCTCAGCTTGCACGATATACCAGCCAAAACCCTGCCTGCGGTTTTCTTTGAGGATGGCAGCGCGATTGCTGACCCAACCGTACAAGCCATAGCGGCCAAAATAGGCCTCCATCCAAATGCGCAATCCGATCTATACGATGTGGTCATCGTCGGAGCAGGCCCATCGGGTTTGGCCGCAGCAGTATACGGCGGCTCGGAAGGGCTGAAGACCTTGCTCATCGAGCGGCGGGCCCCGGGCGGGCAGGCGGGCACGAGCTCGCGCATTGAGAATTATCTGGGCTTCCCCAAAGGCTTAAGTGGCTCCGAACTTGCCCGCCGTGCCATCACGCAGGCGACCCGGTTTGGCGTGGAGTTCTTATCCCCGCAGGAAGTCAGCAGTATTACTACCGATGGGCAATACAAAACCATCCACCTGGCAGACGGCTCCACCATCAATACCCGGGCTGTGGTCATTACCACCGGCGTAGACTACCGGAAGCTCCCCGCCGAGGGCGCAGCCGATCTCACCGGTGCTGGCATATACTATGGTGCAGCGATGACTGAAGCGAATGCCTGCCGGGAGAAAGAAGTCTACATCGTGGGCGGGGGGAACTCTGCAGGGCAGGGGGCAGTCTACCTTTCTCAGTATGCCAAAACAGTGCGCATCCTCATCCGGAAGCCAGACCTGAGTGCCACGATGTCTTCCTACCTTATTGATCAAATCCATGCCATACCTAATATAGAAGTGCATGGCCGACGGCAGGTCCTGCAGGCAAAAGGCAACGGGCACCTCGAGGCGCTGCTGCTGGAAAACATGGAAGACCAATCCAGCTACGAGGTCTCCGCAAACGCCTTATTCATCTTCATCGGCGCCCGGCCCTACACTGACTGGCTGGACGGGCAAATCATCCGAAATCAGAAAGGTTACCTGAAAACCGGCAACGACCTGATGGCAGACCCGGCTTTCGCCAAAATCTGGAAGCGCGGCCGGGAGCCTTTCCTGCTGGAAACCTGTATGCCCGGAATTTTTGCAGCTGGCGATGTGCGGGCAGGCGCTATGAACCGCGTTGCTTCCGCAGTGGGAGAGGGGGCGATGGCGATTAAATTTGTGCACGAATACCTGGCAGAAGTCTAGTACGTGGCGCATCAGCGCCTTTTATCCACTGCCTGCCAGCCTTCCTCTATTGCCCGGTACAGGCGGTCAAGCTGTTCGACCTTTTCCGGGTACTGAGCCGAGCGGTCCCTGAGTTCCGACGGGTCTGCCTGCATGTCGTATAATGCCCAGTCCCCGCCGTTCATCCTCACAATCTTGTAGCGGCCCTGCCGGAACATGCGGAATGGGTCCAGGCCAGAGATGAAAAACGACGGCTGCGGGCGTTCCTCTCCGCGCAATACCGGGAGCAGCGAGCTGCCAGACAAGGGCAGCGTCGGGTGGCCCTGTATGGAGTCCGGATAGCCGATTTGCAAAACATCCAGGAAGGTAGGCGCCAGGTCGACTACATGCCCCGGCTGATGTGTCACCCGCCCCGGCTCAATGACCTTTGGCCAGTACGCAATAAATGGTGTATGGCTACCCCCTTCGTGGCCGCACTGCTTGTACTGCCTGAATGGGGTATTGGCCAGGTTGGCCCAGGAGGCACGCATGCTCCAGTACGAATCTGCCGGGCCAGGTTGGACATCCGTGACTTTATTGGCGTAAAAGGGGCAGGCCCCATTATCAACCAGGAACAGGATGAGTGTATTATCGAGTTCTTCTTCTGCCCGCAACCAATCCAGTACCCTGCCAATATTCTGGTCCATCCGGTCAATCATTGCTGCATATACCGCCATTTCGAGGTCAAGGCTGTCCTGCCGGGCTTCGCTCAGGCTATCCCAGGGCATATAATCGGTATAAGCAGGCACAAGGGGCCCGCGGAATTTATTGAGGTTGCCCTCGGGGGGCGAAAGCCGGGTATGGGGCGGCAGGACACCTTCCTGCTGGGCACGCTCGAACCGCGCCTGCCGCAGGTGGTCCCACCCTGCTTTATATTGCCCCCTGTATCTGGCAATGTCCTCCGGGCGGGCCTGAAGGGGGTAATGCGCTGCGTGGTAAGGCAAGTAGAGGAAGAAAGGGGCCTCTTTTGCTTTGTACCCTTCCAGCCAGTCCAGGGCATAATCCGTTATAAAGTCCGTTTTGTACATCGGTGCTTTCCGGTGCCTGATTTCCCGGGCAGCCAACTGTCGCCCATTGAGGTAGAAGGGGCGCTGGAATGCACCGGAAGGGGGGAGGAAGTACTCTGTGGTTGCCCAGAAGTAGAAGGCAGAGTCAAAAACGGCATCGGCCCGGCAATAATCCGGCACCCAAGAGTCGAAGTGCTCTTTGCCGCTCATAAGATTGGTGTAGCCGGCTTCTTTGGTGTGGTGCGCAAGGTGCACGGCGCCGTCCCCGCCCTGATACAGCCCCGTAAGCATGGCCGAACGCGTAGGGTTGCATTTCGCCATATTATAAAAGGTAGAAAACCGCAAGCCGGTGCGGCCCAGGAAGTCGAGGTTGGGGGTAGCGATCTCGCCACCGTAGCAGCCCAGGTCGGAAAAGCCAATATCATCCGCCATGATCAGGATAATATTGGGAAGGCCGGTTGATTGCGCTTGGCTAGCCAATAGGGGGCAGCAGCAGCCCAGGCTCAGCCAGAATCTTATCGTTGCGAACCCATTCATTTGTTTTTGACCAAAAAATAAGCAAATAAGCAGCAGGACACCCGGTAGCTGTCCTGCTTACCGAGGTTTTAGGTCATCAAGTAGCTGATTCTGTATACTATGGTGTCGGTAAATCCACAGGAAAAAAATTTCGAAGGCTGCTTGAAGAGCTGTTCCGAATGAGGCGATGCCTAAATTCGGGAAAAGGCGATAATTTGCCGGTTAATGGGCAGCTGATCCAAATAATGGCCAAACGCTGTATTTCCCCCCCTTCGCAAAAAACCGGTTTGGCTTTGGCGGAATGGGAAAAGGGCCCTACATTTGCATTCGCTCCGCAAGAGGGGCGGCTTGTTTTGAGGCGTTAAAAAAAGATGCGGGTTTCATTTGGATAATTCAAAAGCCCGGTTTATCTTTGCATTCGCTTTGAAAGCAGAGCGGCAGATTAATGGGGCTGGGTTTTTCGAACAAGGCGCGCACGCGTTTCTTTTCGAAAAGAAAAAAGCTCTAAAAATTTGCAGGTATCAAAAAGCGGCGTATCTTTGCAGTCCGCCTTTAAAAAGAAGGCTGAGCAGCGCACCGGAGCGCTGGTTTCAAGGCAAGAATTTAAGGCAGCCTCCGGGCTGCTTGAAGATAAGCCCTGCGGGGCAGAAAGTTCATTGACACTGTTTTGTTAGAAGGTAA
>CAZNSK010000244.1:0-6199 GCA_964575505.1 uncultured Phaeodactylibacter sp. | reverse complement strand
AGCTGAAAAAATAGCTGCGCCATAATTTCACAAATCTTAAGTTGTTGGACTATAGCGTAATATTGATAGCAACTTTCGTAAATTTAGGCTTACAGTTGAGGTCACCCATTCAGGTAGCAACAAATAAACGAGTAAACGCAATGATTGGCAATGCCCGCTAAAACCCTTTTTACCCTATTCCTTTTCCCTTTTTTGCTGTCGGCCCAACCGGCTGATTTCCGGTTTTACACCACCGCTGATGGGCTGTCCGGAAGCTTTACGCATGGAGTAACACAGGATGAGCGGGGCTTTTTATGGATACTGAATGATTACAAGCTGCACCGGTTTGACGGGCGCAGTTTTGTAGTGTATACGCCCCCTGCTGATACTTCCGGGAGGAGAGATGAGTTAGCTCATATAGTGCCTTATCATGACTCACTGCTGTTACTGCTCAGCCCTTCTCACCTTTATTTGTTCGAGCCCAATGGTGGAGTATGGCAGTCTTTCCCTGCTCCGAGGCTGGAAAGCCGTAAAACGGTTTTAAAGAATTCCTACCCGCTCGAAAACGGAGACTACGGGGTTGTGCTGTACTCAGTAGACGAACAGGTACTGAATGTCTATACGTTCAACGGGCAGCAGTTTGGTAAGCGGCTTCATGAAAACATACCGTGTCCACCTGGCAAACATTACACACTGCTTCCGGATGGCCAATTATTGCTCTATCAGCGTACTATCGAAAGGTACCTGCCGGACGATAGAGCGGGGCCGGACACACTTCAGCGACCCTCTGCCGAAAGGGAAGGCTTTATACATATTGCCCCGGCAGAAAATGGAGACTTGGTTGCCGTGAAGTCAACACCGGAGGCTTACCTCGTATTCAATTTGAATCCGGAAACAGAGATGGCCGTCCCCCACCCCGTCACCCGACATCTGCGCCACTACGATCCTTACCTTACTGCCGCGCGGCCTCTTTCGGATGGAAGCCTCTGGCTTTGCGGCCCTGACCGGACCTTAGCTTATTATGATGCGGCAGAGGATACCCTGATCGACTTCAGCGCTGCCCTGAAAAAGAGATTGCCTAATGTTAATGATGTCCTATATCCATTCATAGACAACACCGGTACCGTATGGGTAATGACCCGCCTGGGCCTTTTGAGGGTGTCCCTTCCCGAACCAGCTTTTGATCAATACCTGAGTGAGCCATTGGGGGCATGCAATGGATTTTGCAGTTTTCGGGGAATGGCGGAAAGCCCGGATGGTGATTTATTTGCTGCCTATTACCACGGCATTGCCCGCATCAATCCGGGGCGACAAAAAGTAGCGGCTCTTTTTTCTCCCGACGATTACCGTCTTCCATTGCCCTCTGATTTACATGCAGACGAGCACGGGCTTTGGCTAAATCACGGCCAACTGATGAACCCGGAAACGGAAGTGGTTCGTGCAGTTCCGGGAGCCAGGAATACCTTACAGGAAGAAGGGCTGTTTGCGAAAGGGAAAGAGGGGCCGCTGTGGTGGGTCTTCGAGCACGAGCTTTTTCATTTGGATAGCTTTAACGGGCGATTAAGATGGGAAAAAGTATTGGAACTGCCCCAAAAAGGCGAGTATGTGACGGAAGCCATACAGGTAGGGCGTTGGAGTGGAGCGGTGTTCATCAGCAATAATGGGCAGCTACTGCACTACAAACCGGATACTCAGCAACAAAAATGGTACAGCCCTGGCAACAAAGGTTTTGCCGTTGCTCACATTTTTGCCATTGAGGAAACAGCGCCTGGGCTGCTCTGGCTGGCTACCGATGCCGGCTTACTGAGCCTGCGGCTGGAAAGCGGTGCTGTAAAGCGTTTCACCACAGCTGATGGGCTGTCTAATAACTACGTCTGCGGGATGCTGTCTGAGGGGGATTCAGCACTTTGGCTAAGCACCAATCACGGCTTATCCCGTTTTCGAATTGCTGATGAATCCTTTATGAGTTTCTTTGAAGAGGATGGGCTATCGCATAATGAGTTCAACCGTAAGTCTTATTTCAAAGCAAAGGATGGGCGTATGTACTTTGGCGGCCTGCAGGGGATTACTGCTTTCTACCCCGATGCGCTATTGCACAATCAGCAGCAGCGCAATGAAACGGCTGGGGTTGTCCTGAATGCCTTCGAGTACGTGGACGAACAAAAGGATACGACCATCAGGCGATATAACTTTGGGCAGGAGCCCACCATCCACCTGCGCTACTGGCATCGTTCCTTCACCTTTGAGTACGCCCTCACGGACTACCGCAACCCGGAGGAGGTAACCTACAGCTACCGGATGGAAGGGTACGAAGAACACTGGTCTGCGCCTTCCAAATTCAGCTTTACCCGGTTTAGCAGCCTGCCGGCGGGGCAGTACACTTTTGAGGTAAAGGCCCGGGACAGCCACGGGCAGTGGCACCCCAATCAACTGGCTGTTCAGGTCATTGTGCACGCGCCTTGGTGGGCAACCTGGTGGGCCTACCTATTGTATGCCCTTATCATAGCGGCCGCACTTTACTATCTCCGGCACAACGAGCTCAGGAAACAAGCCTTACAGACTAAACTCATGCTGGAAAAAATCGAGGCGGACAAGCTCAAAGAGCTGGATAGCTTCAAAAGCCGCCTCTATACCAACCTCACCCATGAGTTTCGTACCCCGCTTACGGTTATCCTGGGTATGGCGGACCAGATCAAGAAGGCGCCTCAGAAGTACCTGGACGAAGGTGTGGATCTTATTCAAAACAATGGCAGGAATCTGCTGCAATTGATTAACCAACTGCTTGACCTTTCTAAATTAGAAAACGGCAGCCTCAAGCTTAAGCTACAGCGGGGAGACATCATTCCCTACCTCCGCTATCTGGCGAAGTCCTTCCAAACGTATGCCAATAGCAGCAACCTCTCCCTCCGCTTTCACGCCACCCTGGAGACCCTGGTGATGGACTACGACCCGGAGCAGCTTAAACAGGTCATAACGAATCTGATTTCCAACGCTGTAAAATTTACGCCCTCCGGTGGAGAGGTAAGGGTGCGGGTCAGGGCAGAGGCGGAACAGTTGTTCCTGGAAGTGGCTGATACCGGAGTCGGGATTAGCAAAGAAAAACTACCCCATATATTCAATCGCTTCTATCAGGTGGACAGCTCCACCACCCGGCGGGGCGAGGGTACAGGTATAGGATTGGCGCATGCGCAGGAGCTAGTGAAGTTGATGGGTGGCACAATAGCAGTGGAAAGCGAGCTGGGTGCCGGTACCCGGTTTACCGTGATCCTGCCCGTGCAGCGTCAGGCTGACTTGGTGCAGAATGGGATCATTTCAAATGACGAGGGGCAGCACCTTAGCCAGGGCTTGGCAGCCAGTTTTACCCTGACACCCGCTGCTGCTGTAACTTCCGGGCCGGGTCAAGCCTCTTTAGCAGCTGATGAGCGCCCACAGTTGCTGATCATTGAAGACAACCCCGATGTCGTCACCTATCTCAAGAGCTGCTTGCATGGCCTTTACCAGCTGGACGTGGCTTACAACGGCCTCATCGGGATCGAAAAGGCCACTGAGAATGTTCCTGACCTCATCGTCAGTGATGTGATGATGCCCGAAAAAAACGGCTTCGAGGTATGCGATACGCTGAAAAACGATGAGCGGACCAGCCATATCCCCATTGTCCTGCTAACCGCTAAGGCGGATGCTTCCTCTAAGATCACCGGGCTGCGCCGTGGGGCAGATGCTTACCTGGCTAAGCCCTTTGACCGCGAAGAGCTGCTCGTCCGACTGGCCAAACTGGTGGAGCGGCAGCGGCGCATGGTGGCCTATTTTTCCGCCAGGTTGCCAGTACCCGAGGTCAAAAAAGCGGATGTACAGGTGGAAGATGCGTTTATACAAAAGGTGCGGCGCATCATTGAGCAGCACTACAAAGATGAAGACTTCGGCCTGCCCCAGCTTTGCCAGAAGATCCGCATGAGCCGCTCCCAGCTCTACCGTAAACTGAAGGCCCTAACCGGTACGTCTCCCTCAGATTTTATTCGCTCCTACCGCCTGCACAAGGCAAAAGACCTGCTGGAAAATACGGAGATGAATGTTTCCGAAGTCGCCTGGGAGGTGGGGTACAAGGATGTTGCCCATTTTTCCAGGTCTTATCAGGAGGTTTTTGGCTTTTCGCCGAGCGCAACCATCAAGTAGCTGGTATTCAAATTGTTATGTATTTATCGAAGGCAGCCTGTGCAACGAATCGACAAACATTCAGCAGGCTGATGCGACGAACAGACAAGTCCTTACACCCATTCGGCAAGGCAGTTTGGGCGGGCTACCTCCATCTTTACAGTATCGGATATTTTACTCGGTGAACTTGGGATTTGATCCACGGCGACATCTATTTTTCTCCATTGGGATTAGTTTCCACTGGTGATGGGTAACCTACGCTTTCATCAGCAAATAGAAAGATAAAATATAAACTGATCATGAAACGAATACCACTATTTTTTCTTGTTTTACTGGCCCTGTTCTTCCTTCCACAGCTTGGCAGTGCACAGTTCTCCGGCCACAAGGTAATTGTGCCGGCCTACTTCTTCCCCTACGACAATGCGGACCCTGGTCAGCATAATGTTGGCCCCTACTGGTCTACCCTCATTGAGGCGGCAGAGCAGTATGGCGACCGCCTGGTGGTCATTGCCAACGTCAATAGTGGGCCGGGGAACGGCAGTAATGCCTGGGCCATACAGAAGTACCAGGAAGCCATCACAAAGGTACGCAATGCCGGTGGCGTCATATTAGGCTATGTGCACCTCTGTTACGGGCTGGATCACAGTTCAGCCGCCTGTAGTGGCCGTAATCTGCAGCAAGTACAGGGAGAAATCGCCAGATGGCACAACACTTACAACGTAGATGGTTACTTTTTTGATGAAGCTCCCACGGATGCGGGTAAATTGCAGTGGCTGAAAGACCTGGACAGTTACACCAAAAATTATGTAGCCCTGAACTTTAGCGCCGGGCGAAAGCTGTACCGGGTCATGCACTACGGCACCACGCCCGGGTCGGGTTACCTCAGCACTCCCGACTGGATTCACTCCGTATGCGAACGGCCGATCAACTTGTACCCTTCCGGCCCCGGAACGAAACCCAATGTCAATGCTGCCCTGCAGCAGGTGGGATATGACGCACAGTTGATGCAAGGCAAGCCAGCCGCCGCCATGCTCTACCAGCAGGGAGGGCTTACCGCCAATCAGCAAGATGTGCACATTCTTTCGCAATTACAGCAGCAACTGCGCAGCGGCACTGCCTACAGCGCCCTGGACTTTACCTGGGACGATGCCAAAGCCGGATTAGTGCAAAAGGGCTTTACCTACCTCTACGTCACCGATGACGGTGCGGATGGCAATCCCTGGGACAAATTGCCGGCGTTTTTCTGGCGGTTGTTCTGAATTTTTTCGAATTATCTTGAAGCAAAATTCCCTAAGTCAAAATGAGGAGCTTATTATTCACTCGTTACTAAATCTAAAATTGTTATGAAACTTAACATTCATCGAATCCTTAGCATGTGGTCTGGGTTCACTGTAAAGGCAGGTAGCCTATTGCTGTTTATTTTCCTGCTGACAAGCATTTCTGCAGATGCACAAGGTAGACGAATCCCCTCCAATTCTTATAATTCCACAGACACAGCTCCATCTGCTCCCTTAAAGATAACGAATGTAGAGACTGAAAAAGTTATAGCGGCTACTAAGGCTAGTCGGTACAACCTTGCAGGAACAGAGGAATATTGGTCAGACCCCCGGCTTTGGCAGCCTTATAAACAGTGGCAGTTGATTGAGGTAGAATTTCAAGTCTTCGTAATAATAAACCGCTACAAACCTGAATATGCATTGGCGGTTGGTGATCATCCCAATGGTGATGTCTCTTTCCAGAAACACGAAGGCAATTGGGGTGACTCAAAGTTTCGATGGGTATTCCGCCGGTACGGGTCGGGGTTTTACGTCGGGGACTGGTTTGTGCTTTTGAATAAAGAATGGAAATTGTTGACTGTGGATCAGGAAACCGGCAGACTTTCTTATTATAAAGCTCCTTGGAATCTTCTTATTCCTGGCATCATGGGCACGGTGGGAAGTAACAGTCGATGGAAAATTGAAGCTATAGAGGGTGCGGAGGGTAAAGTTCCCTTTTTTGTGAGGTGATGTAATAAATGGCCTAGTGCGACTAGTCCGAAATAGCACAGCGTATTTCACGCTTGGGCGCCCTG
>CAZNSK010000243.1:2800-6264 GCA_964575505.1 uncultured Phaeodactylibacter sp. | reverse complement strand
TACGATTGGAAAGCAGACATTCAAATGGGCGATACCTGCGAACGGGGCAGCCAGCTCCGGCCCCATGTCGTTTGGTTTGGAGAGGCAGTCCCTATGCTGGAGCATGCGGCGGTAGAAGTGCACGATTCCGATATTGTGCTTATTATCGGCAGTTCCATGAAGGTTTATCCGGCGGCCGGGCTGGTTGGCTTTGCCCGCAATGCCCGCCGAATCTACTACGTCGACCCCAACCCCTCCATCAACTACGAATTAAGCCAGATTAAAGCGCTTAAAGTCATTGATGCCCCTGCTACACAAGGCGTCCCTGAGGTCGTAGCTGATTTGATGGACATTGCCTAAACCAATACACCAATTTGTCTACCTATGCGTAATTACTGGCTTTGGCCGGCACTGTTGCCGGCACTTTTGCTGACCTGTACCCAACAAAGTGATATGAAGGAGGTGCTGGAAGTCTCTTCCCCAAGTGGAGATTTGCAATTGCAATTTGCATTAAACGAAGAAGGCGTGCCCGTCTATTGGGCGAGGTATGGGCAGGAGCGTATACTGGATACTTCCGCTTTGGGCTTCGAGCTGGTGGATGGGCCAGCGCTCCGGTCCGGATTTGAAGTCGCCGATTATGCAGCCCGGGCGGTGAACGACGTTTGGGAAATGCCCTGGGGCGAGCAGCGGGAAGTGGTTAACCAGTACAACGAGCTTAGTGTGGATTTACAGGAGATACCGCCACCCAGGCGGCGGATGCGGCTGGTTTTCCGGTTGTACAATGACGGCCTGGGGTTCCGGTATGAGTTTCCGGAGCAGGAAGGGGTGGAACGCCTGGAGATAGCCGAAGAACGCACAGAATTTCAACTCACTGGCAACCATACAGCCTGGTGGATACCGGGAGATTGGGATATTTACGAGCACCTTTACAGCGAGACTTCCATTGAAGGCATTGATGCGCTCAGCAAACGGGGCCATCCCAACCTGGCGCAAACCACTATACCGGTAAATGCCGTCAACACGCCCATCACAATGCGTACGGCTTCCGGCTTGCACCTGAGTTTCCACGAAGCCAGTCTCACCGATTATGCTGGCATGACTCTAATGGTGGATACGGGCACCTACCAATTGACCAGCAACCTGGTAGGCTCCGAGCGTACGCCTTATAAAGTGAAGCGGCAGTTGCCTTTTCACACGCCCTGGCGAACGGTACAAGTGAGCCCGGATGCCGCCGGTTTAATTGCTTCCAGATTGATCGTCAACCTTAATGAGCCCAATCAGCTGGGCGACCTGAAGTGGTTTAAGCCAACCAAGTACGTGGGTATTTGGTGGGAAATGCACCTGGGCAAATCTTCCTGGGATATGGCGAGCGGCAAGCACGGCGCTACGACCGAAAACGCCAAGCGCTACATCGACTTTGCCGCCGATAACAACATCGGTGCCGTTCTGGTAGAAGGATGGAATACTGGCTGGGAGCGCTGGATCGGCTTTGAGGACCGGGAGGGCGTATTCGACTTTGTTACGCCCTATGAAGACTATGATATTGAAGAAGTCGTCCGCTACGGCCGGGAAAAAGGTGTTGAAATCATGATGCACCACGAAACTTCCGCAGCACCGCGTACCTACGAGCAGCAGCTGGATACCGCCTACCGGTTGATGCAGCGGTTAGGCATTCATAGCGTAAAAACGGGCTACGTCGGGAAAATCATCCCGGCTGGCGAGTACCACCACGGGCAATGGATGGTCAATCACTACCGCAAGGTGCTGGAAACGGCGGCTGAGTACGAGGTCGTGGTTAATGCTCACGAGCCGATCAAGGCTACGGGCATCCGCCGGACCTTCCCCAACGCCATTTCCCGGGAGGGGCTTAGGGGGCAGGAATTCAATGCCTGGTCGGTGGAAGGCGGCAATCCGCCGGATCACCTGCCTACAGTGGCCTTCACGCGGATGCTGGCTGGGCCCATTGATTTCACCCCTGGCATTTTCAATATGAAGCTGGCCCCCTACAAAGAAGAAAATCAGATCAATACCACCCTGGCCCATCAGCTGGCGCTCTATGTGGTGATCTACAGCCCTATACAGATGGCTGCCGATTTGCCGGAGCATTATGAAGGGCACCCTGCTTTTCAGTTTATCCGGGAAGTAGGGGTGGACTGGGAGCAGAGTAAAGTGCTGAATGGCGAGGTAGGCGATTACGTCACTATCGCCCGGCAAGAGCGCGGTACAGACCGCTGGTTCCTCGGCAGTATAACCGATGAACAAGAGCGGGCTCTGGAAGCGCCCCTGGATTTTTTGCCCGCCGGTTCCAATTATAAAGCTACGGTTTACAGAGATGGGGAAGGCGCACACTGGGACGACAACCCATCCGCTTTCCGGATCGAAGCTTTTTTGGTGGACCAAAGCACCACCCTGCGTCTGCAGCTGGCACCGGGCGGCGGCGTTGCTGTATCACTGGAGCCTGCTACGGCAGAGGATGAAGAGCGATTGCAGACGTACCGGTAGGCCTGTACTGGTATCGCTGCTGCCATTTGGTACAGGATTTGTCGAAGAATCCGTTATCTTTGGCCGCATATGAATTTCCCGTATTTCATAGCCAAGGGGGTGGCAGCTGCTGGCCAGGCCTCTTTTTCGAGGTTGATCATCCGGATTGCAATCGTAGCGATTGCCCTCAGCGTGACCGTCATGATCTGTGCCAATGCGCTTATCGATGGTTTCAAGGAAGAGATCAGCACCAAAATCTTTGGGTTTTGGGGGCACATCCATATAACTGATACGGACATCAACCGTTCTCTGCTCGAAGCTTACCCTATAGAAAAAGACCAGCCTTTTTATCCGCATATCGACACGATTGAGTCCGTCACTTACCGCATGCCCGAACGGGTGCTCGGCAAAACCGTGGCACGGACCCGGACCACGCTGGGCGGAATACGCCACATTCAGGCCTTTGCCATTAAACCCGGGATAATTGAGGCCGGCAAGGGGGATGCTCAGGAAATTGAAGGCATCATACTAAAAGGAGTAGGGGAGGACTTTGACTGGGGGTTTATGGACCAGTACATCAAGAGGGGCAAGCGGCTGTCTCTGCCCGAAGGGGAAATGTCGCGGGATATTCTCATCTCCGCACAGACGGCAAAGCGCCTGCAGGTGGATACCGGGGATACCTTTATTGTCCACTTTGTAGAAAAAGGGGAGCAGCTGCAGCGCCGGTTCTACGTAAGCGGCGTATACCGCACCGGCCTGGAAGAGTACGATCAGAAGTTCGCCCTCGTCGACATCAGGCAGATTCAGCGGCTCCTGGGCTGGGGTGAAAACCAAGTCAGCGGCTTTGAAGTATTCATTGATCACATCGAAGACCTGCCTACGCTCACCGACTACATCTACTACGAGGAGCTGCCCACCGATCTATACGCCGAAAGCATACGGGAAAAGCTGCCGGAAATCTTCGATTGGTTAGACTTGCAGGACATCAACGAGGTGGTTATCCT
>CAZNSK010000243.1:0-2700 GCA_964575505.1 uncultured Phaeodactylibacter sp. | reverse complement strand
TACCTGGTCAGCAGTATCAGCCCGGTCAAAGCCATTAGGTTTAAGTAATTAGAAATTGTATGTTTGTGTGCGAAGTCCAATTCCTCAATTGACCAACCATAGCCCATGATCCGGTATTATGCCAAAGAGGATAGAACGCTCCGGGAGCTCGAGGCGCCGCAACCTGGCTGCTGGATCAATATCTCGCCTCCCTTCAGCCATGAAGAGTTGGAAGAAATGGCTCAACAGTTTGAAATCCCGCTTGACTTCCTGACTGACTCTCTGGATATTGACGAACGTTCCCGTTACGAGCGGGAAGACGACATCCGGCTCATTGTGGTCAACACCCCCATCCTCAATGAAATTGAGGAGGAGAATGATGCGATCTACATCACCGTGCCCATCGGTATCATACTGACACCGGATCAGATGATTACCATAACGGCTTATGCGAGCCCGGTGTTGCAACTGTTTCTGGATGGAAAGGTGCGGGGCTTCAACCCCCATGACGAAAGCAGTTTTGTACTGCAGATAATGGAACAAAACGTATACCGCTTCCTGACTTGCCTGAAAAAGCTCAACCTTAAACGCAATCTCATTGAAAAAGAACTCTACGACTCCAGCCGGAACAAAGAGCTCAAGCAGCTGCTCAGTATTGAGAAAAGCCTGGTCTACTTCGTCAACTCTCTCAGTGCCAACGAACTGCTCAAAATGAAAATGAAGCGTACGGACTTCCTGAAAATACGGGAAGATGAAGATCAGTTCGACCTGTTTGAAGATATCATTATCGATAATAGCCAGGCTCTGGAGATGGCCAACATTTACACCAATATCCTCAATGGTACTATGGATGCGTATGGCTCTATCATCTCAAATAACCTCAATATCACTATCCGGCGGTTGACCCTAATTACCATCATCCTGATGGTGCCGACGCTTGTCGCTTCCTTTTACGGTATGAATATCCCTTTGCCCTTAGAGGGGGAATCCTACGCCCTGCCTATCATCGTGGCCGTCTCCATCTGTTTGAGCCTGTTAGTGACATGGTACTTTCAGCGCAAGCGGTTGTTTTAAAGCGATTTCCGGTTTTAGCCCGGCCGCCTTGCGTCTGTGTTGTGTGGAGGTATACTTCCCCGGCCACCGAATAGCTATAGTTTTAATTCTTATGCATTCTTTGTGAATGTGACTGAATCCTGTTATCTTGCAAAGGAAATCCGTTAATACAATCCTATTTAGTTTGCAATGGGCGTATTAGAGCCCGGGCTCAGCATACAGTGCCTTGCCACAAACAGCGGTACAATAGGGCTGAAGCTCCTCTAATGGGCACGCTTAACCTCTACTACTCCCAACGGCTCACCCCCCCAGTAAACTAATCTTCCAAACGCCTAATTAGAATACAATTAATTGGATCACCGGCTTTAGCCGGTGAGAAAACGTGGTTTTGCCGGGGTAGAGCTTCCCGGCGAAGGAATACGACAAACGATGAGGCTACACACTATCTGCACCACAGCCCTGCTGCTGTTGGCTGGGGCGCTACAAGCACAAGAAGCCCGATGGGAAGCTGGTTTTCTGGCGGGCCTGACGGGCTATCAGGGAGAGCTTACGGCAACAGTTTTCCCCGAGTTGGACGAAACCGGCCAACGGTTCGGGCTCCTGGCCCGTTATCACCTGCATCCCGAGTGGGCACTCCGCTCTACATTGGTCTACGCTTCGGTCCGGGGCGACGATCTGCCAGCCTTCGAAAACCGGGATTTTTCCTTTACAGCAACCTTTGGCTCCGGTGTGCTCGCTCTGGAGTGGGAGCCCTGGGGAAGCCGCCGCTATCCTGCACCTTATGATTTTAGGCCACGCCTGTCCCCTTACGGATATATTGGGGGCGGGTACATCCGGCATTCGGCAGAAGCTGATTTTGCGCAGCGCGATCCGGAGCGCCGGCAGTTGGAAATTGCGGCCGACAAGGCGCATACCTATCCGCAATCCGGCTTCCTGATGACCGTCGGGGGCGGTGTCAAAGCCGACCTCAGCCGTCGGGCCGTTCTCGGGCTGGAGGTGAGGAATGCCACTGCTTTTTCCGATTTGATTGATGGGATCAGCCAGGCAGGCAACCCCGAAACGCCCGATTGGCTGCCGGCCGCGCAGCTTACCCTTACCTTCCGCTTCCTGCCGAAAGATCAGGACAAAGACGGCATTGCAGACGAAGACGATGCCTGCCCGCAGATCAAGGGCAGTTGGTCGGCCTTCGGCTGCCCGGATGAGGATGGCGATGGGGTAGAGGACCTGGAAGACCTTTGCTTGGGCGAGCCCGGCCTGCCCAGGCTCAATGGCTGCCCGGACCGCGACCTGGATGGGATTGCCGACCGGGAGGACCGCTGCCCGGATCAGCCGGGCCACCAAAAGACGATGGGCTGCCCCGATGGGGATGCCGACGGCCTGGCGGATGCAGAAGATGCCTGCCCGAAGCTCCCCGGGCCGGTCGGGCAACAAGGCTGCCCGGTGCTGGATGCCGATGCCGATGGCCATTTGCAGGATGAAGCCGCCATTTGCCAAAAGGCGCCTGCCCTGATCAAGCTGGAAGCCGCCAACCAATCGAACCGGGCCTGGTACGAAATGCTGAAACTCTACCACCTCCAACCACCACCGCCCGAACGGCTTGACCTGACCCTGCCCGCACCACCGGCCGTAGATGCCCCGCTAATCTTCAGCTTTTGACCAGGGGTTTCG
>CAZNSK010000242.1:0-6379 GCA_964575505.1 uncultured Phaeodactylibacter sp. | reverse complement strand
CTAAGCCGAAGTTTTCGGAATTCCTGCTACCTGGCTTTTCAAAAGGCCTGTTCATCCATTTATTTAAACAACTTTATTGCAATGAAAAAATTACTGTTTACTGCGCTTGCACTGGGGCTGGGGGTCAACCTGGCCATCGCGCAAAACAACCGAAGCACAATCAACAAAGTGGGGGACCGCAACTCCGCTACCGTAAATCAGGAAGGTGAGCAAAACAAATCGGATATTGATCTGATTAAAACTGGTGCCGGCGACGATGCCAGCGACAATATCGTCAGCATCAACCAACTGGGCGACTACAACAATGCCGAATTCGACGGAAAAGGCCAGGATTTCAATGAGGTAGACGTGGACCACGATGGGAATGGCCATATTACAAGGTTAACTTCTGAAGGTGACCGCAACATCTTCAACGTGGATGTTGATGGCAACATCGGCGGCGGGCAGTACTCCGGTAACCGCAGCGATTGGAAGGTTGCGTCCGCCCACCCCGAAAGCCCCGACGACAACACTTTGACATTGACGCAGGATGGTTTCAATAACGAAGCGACGGGTTCAGTGGATGGCGACGACAACGATGTCAATATCCTGCAGCTGGGCTCTGGCAACCAAGTGGGCAGCAATTGGTACACCAACGACGGCGTAATCATCGAAGGGGACCGCAATAGCGCAAAGACGGAACAGTATGGCACAGGCAACCGGGTAACCCAAATTCAAAAGTCTAATGATAACACCGCTCTCGCTATTCAGGGTGCTAGCGGCATTGCGAGTGATAACAATACAGCATATCAGTATCAGTACGGAGGGGACCACAATCAGGCCAAAATCTACCAAAATGATGTCGTGCCTGGTTCTGGAAATACAGCCAACCAAGAGCAGAAAGGCAATTATAACCATGCTTTGATCGATCAGGGTGTCAATCCTGCCACCATCAATGGCTTTGCAGATCAGTACCAGGAGGGCGACAACAACACTGCCAGAATTCAGCAGGATGGAGTAGACCACTATGCTACCTTGAACCAGGTGGGCAATGGCAATGAAGACGTTATTGATCAAGCTTCAGGGCAGAACAACTACGCCACCTCCAGTCAGGTTGGTAATGTCAACGTCAGCAAGACTGTGCAGGACGGTAGCAACAACGAGAGCACGGTTACCATTGTGGGCAACCATAATGGTATCTTAGCTGGAAATGGCCTGGTAGAGCAGTACGGCGATGGAAATACCAGTACGCTCAATATCGTTGGCAACAATAATGAATACTCAGTTTCGCAGCAATAGCCTAAGTGGCTAAGCGGATATGGGGGTCAAGGCTTGACCGGGCAGGCCAGCGCTTGCTATACAGCTATCGCCCGGCGCGCCCATTGCGTAGCTAGATTTGTAAGTGTTAATTTTCAAAAGGGGAGGACGGCTGAAAACGCCGCCCTCCCCTAATCATTGGCCGGTAAGCAGTCGCAATTCCGTTATTTTCCAAAGCCATCCGCTACTTTTACGCTCTTTCCTTAATTCAGGCGCTTAAAGCCAGGCTGCACTGCCCGATTGGCAAGCCGGGCAAACGTAATTCCCACTGTAATAAGCGGAGGTTCCGAAAACTTAGAATACTGCAGCCCGCAATAGGACAGCCCCCGTAAATTCCCTACTTTTGTGGCTTCTTACAAAAAATCAACGCATGTACCGTACTCATACCTGCGGCGAGCTCCGCACTACGCATGTCGGACAGGAGGTTACCCTAAGTGGGTGGGCTCAGACTGTGCGCGACAAAGGCTATATGGTTTTTATTGACCTGCGCGACCGCTATGGCGTGACGCAGCTGCTCTTCAACGAAGATATCTCTTCTCCGCAATTGCTGGAAAAAGCCCGGGAGGTCGGCCGCGAATTTGTGCTGCAAGCCAAGGGCAAGGTTGCTGAGCGGACTTCCAAAAATGATAAAATCCCAACCGGGGATATTGAGATTGAGGTGTCTGAGCTTACTATCCTGAATGCTTCCAAGGTGCCGCCTTTCACCATTGAAGCCGAAAGTGACGGAGGTGATGACCTGCGGATGAAGTACCGTTATCTCGACCTGCGCCGTGGCCCGGTACAGGAGAATATCATGTTCCGTAGCCGCTTGGCCATTGAAACGCGCAAGCACCTTGCGGATGAAGGTTTCCTCGAAATCGAGACCCCCTTCCTTATCAAAAGTACACCGGAGGGCGCGCGCGACTTCGTTGTGCCTTCCCGCATGAACCCCGGGCAATTTTACGCCCTGCCGCAGAGTCCGCAGACGTTCAAGCAAATCCTGATGGTTTCTGGCTTCGACAAGTACTTCCAGATTGTAAAGTGCTTCCGGGATGAGGACTTGCGTGCCGACCGGCAGCCGGAGTTTACGCAAATTGACTGTGAAATGGCATTCGTGACGCAGGAACAGGTGCTCAATACCTTTGAAGGCCTGACCCGCCACCTCTTCAAAACCCTGAAAGGTGTTGATCTGCCTGAATTCCCACGCATGTCCTACGACGAAGCGATGACCCGTTTTGGCTCTGATAAGCCGGACCTGCGCTTCGGCATGGAATTCACAGAACTGAATGATGTAGCCCAAAACAAAGGCTTCAAAGTCTTTGATAGCGTCGAACTCGTTGTAGGTATTGTAGCGGAAGCCTGTGCCGGTTACTCCCGCAAGCAGGTAGACGAGCTTACCAAGTGGGTGCAACGCCCGCAGATTGGTGCAAAGGGGCTGGTTTATGTCAAGTACAATGAGGACGGCACTTTCAAGTCTTCTGTAGATAAGTTCTTCTCTCCCGAAGACCTCAAAGCCTGGGCAGACAAAATGGGGGCCAAACCCGGCGACCTGATGCTAGTGCTGGCCGGTGAGGCCGATAAAACCCGCAAACAGCTCAATGAGCTTCGCCTGGAGATGGGGCGCCGCCTCGGCCTGATGAAAGAGGGCGACTTCAAGCCGCTTTGGGTAGTCGACTTCCCCCTCCTCGAATGGGACGAAGAAACCGAGCGCTTCTACGCCATGCACCACCCCTTCACTTCTCCAAAGAAAGAGGACGTAGCACGTATGCTAGATGGTGACCATGAGACGATGAAGGCCCTGCGTGCCGATGCCTACGACCTGGTCATCAACGGATCAGAAATCGGCGGAGGCTCCATTCGTATCCACGACCGTAAGCTGCAGGAGCGCAATTTTAAGCTTCTGGGCTTCACACAGGAAGAAGCAGAAGCGCAGTTTGGCTTCCTGATGGGGGCCTTTGAATACGGTGCGCCCCCCCACGGCGGCATCGCCTTCGGTTTCGACCGCCTGTGCGCGGTGATGAACGGGCAGAACTCCATCCGGGACTTCATCGCTTTCCCGAAAAATAATATGGGCCGCGATATGATGATTGATGCCCCCGCACCGGTGCACAAGGAGCAACTCGACGAATTGTACTTGGCGCAAAAGCAGATTGAAGAGTAAGATAAAACCAAATTAAACTTATGGATACCAAATTCCTCCAAGAACTTGGACTGCATACCGAAAATGCCGGTACCAGCACCGGCCAGAAAACGATGGACTCCGGCCAGTATATCGAGTCCTACTCCCCGGTAGACGGCAAGCTCATCGGCAAGGTGAGCCAAACTACGCGTGAGGAGTACGAGCAGGTTATAGCTACGGCTCAGGAAGCTTTTAAAACCTGGCGTATGATGCCTGCTCCTGCCCGGGGTGAAATTGTACGGCAGTACGGCCAGAAGCTGCGCAAGCATAAGGGCGCACTGGGCCGCCTCGTCTCCTACGAAATGGGCAAAAGCCTGCAGGAGGGCTGGGGCGAAGTACAGGAAATGATTGATATCTGCGACTTTGCCCTGGGCCAATCCCGTATGCTGTACGGTTTCACCATGCACTCCGAGCGCCCGAGCCACCGCATGTACGAGCAGTACCACCCCCTGGGGGTTGTTGGCATCATTTCGGCCTTCAACTTTCCAGTAGCGGTATGGTCCTGGAACGCTATGATTGCACTGATCTGCGGTGATGTGACGGTTTGGAAAGCGTCTGAGAAGTCTCCGCTGTGCTCCGTAGCCTGCCAGAATTTGCTGCGTGAGGTACTGAAGGAAAATGATGTGCCCGAAGGCGTGAGCTGTATCATTAACGGCGACTACAAGGTGGGCGAGTTCATGACGAAAGATCACCGTGTGCCGCTGGTTTCCGCGACCGGCAGTACCCGTATGGGTAAAATTGTGGGCGCGGAAGTGGCCAGCCGCCTGGGCAAGACCATTTTGGAGCTGGGCGGCAATAATGGCATCATCGTCACGCCAAGCGCTGACACGAACGTCGTACTCACCGGTGCCCTCTTCGGTGCGGTAGGCACGGCTGGACAGCGTTGTACCTCTACCCGCCGCCTGATTGTGCACGAGAGCCTCTTTGACGAGGTAAGAGAAAAGATGACCAAAGCCTACGGCCAACTGCGCATCGGCAACCCGCTGGATGAAAACAACCACGTGGGCCCACTGATTGATAAGGATGCTGTACAGAACTACCTGAACGCCATTGAAGCGGTACAGAAAGAAGGCGGCAAACTCCTCGTGGAAGGTGGCGTACTCGAAGGCCCCGGCTACGAAAGCGGCTGCTACGTGAAGCCTTGCATTGTGGAAGCGGAGCACGACTACAAAACGGTGCATACCGAGACCTTCGCCCCCATCCTGTACCTCATCAAGTACAAGGATATGGACGAGGCGATTGCTTATCACAACGAAGTCCCACAGGGCTTGTCATCGGCCATTATGACCAACAACCTGCGGGAAGCGGAGCGTTTCCTCTCCCATGCCGGTTCTGACTGCGGCATTGCCAACGTCAACATCGGTACAAGCGGTGCGGAAATTGGTGGCGCTTTCGGTGGCGAAAAGGAAACCGGCGGTGGCCGCGAAAGTGGCTCGGATGCCTGGAAGGCCTACATGCGCCGTCAGACCAATACCATCAACTACAGCACGGAGGTGCCGTTGGCGCAGGGTATTAAGTTTGACCTGGATTAATAATAAGGTAGCGCCCGGTTCTTAGCAGGGCCGGATGCCTTAGGCATACGATTACGCCCGGTGGAGTTGACGCTGCCGGGCGTTTTCTTTTAGGGCTGAGCCGTACGGCTCTATCTGGCTGTGCCGCGTAGATAGGTTATGCGAAGCCGGTATGCGTGGGGTTTGGACAGATACCGAGGTTTATTCCTTCTAAGTCAATTTCTCATTCCTTAGGCACAAAATGTCGGCAAAAACCGATGGCCAGACCTCGTGCCGTAGGTACGAAATGTAAAATCAGGACGGAATTGCTTTCCCTATCTCTGGTACTCAGCGAGAAAAAATCAAAAAAAATGTTGCCGGTATGAGTACAGCAGGAGGAGGTGGTGCCTTATTGGGGTGTAAGACATCGAAAACAATACATCACCAAACATCAAACTTATGACATCCCGAATTTTGAAAATCACGGCGCTGCTCTTCTTCGCAGCCACCCTTTTTGTAGCCTGTGACAAAGAAGAGACGGCCGACAGCTTCGGCGAAATTGAAACCCAGGAAGCCTTTATGCAAATGGAAGAAGCCGGCCACCTGGGCTGCAACGGCTGTTTCCAGCTGGTCTTCCCCGTCACCCTTGTTTTTGAAGACGGTACCACCGCTGCTGTCGACAGCCGCATCGCCATCCGGCAGGCGATCCGGGCCTGGATTGCTGAGAATGGCCGGCCCAGCGAGCGCCCCCAATTTGCTTATCCCTTTGACGTGACCTTGAGAGACGGCACGGTACAAACCATCGCTTCCGATGAGGACCTGCGCGAGCTTGTTCAGGGCTGCCGCCCGAATGGCGGCCCCCACGACCGCACGCCTTGCTACGATTTGGTATTCCCGGTTACCTTGGTCTACCCAGACGGCACGGGGGCAGAAGCCGAAGATGCCCGGGCCCTCCGTCAATTGCTGCACCAATGGCGGCAGGAGAACCCCGGAAGCGACACACGCCCCGAGCTTGGCTACCCTATTCAGGTCACCTACGCTGCCAACGACTCCCTCATTACGGTTAATAGCCAGGAGGAACTTATGGCCTTGCGCGAAGACTGCCGCCCTGGCAATTTTGGCCCCTGCTTTACCATCAACTACCCGGTGAGCATCGCCTTGCCCGATGGCACTACCGTTGAAGCCGACAGCCCGCAAGCTGCCCGCGCGGTCTTCCAGGACTGGCGGGAGAACAACCCGGTCTCTACCACGGGCGAGCGCCCCGGCTTTGTCTTCCCCATTGAGGTCACGCTGACCGAAGACGGCTCAGTCGTCAGCGTAGATAGCCCGCAGGACTTGCGCGCGCTGTGGAATGATTGCCACTAAAGCTTCATGTATACGCCTATAACTCATTTGTGAGAGGAGCCAGGTACCCAGCTAGGTGCCTGGCTCTTTT
>CAZNSK010000241.1:0-6388 GCA_964575505.1 uncultured Phaeodactylibacter sp. | reverse complement strand
GCACAAAATAACTTCGCCTATTCTAGGTAACTTATTACTGCGCGACCCCTAAAGGCACTAGTTAGACTGAGTAACATCCGTAATGTTACCGTTACCCATGATGCTGTTCAGGCTACTTTGGTCATTGCCTGTTTGTATTACATCAACGGTGTTCATATCACCATCAATCATAACACCGTCACCAGCATAGGTAGAAGCACCAATGTTGTTGTCGTCACCAGTCTGACTAAGGGTAACTGTATTGTTATCGCTGTCAAAACCGAAGTAGCCGGAGATGGTGTTTCCGTCGCCGCTCTGTGTAGCAAGAACGCCGTTCTGGTCTACGCTACCACCTGGTGCAGGAGGCGTACCGCGCAGGTTCATGTAGAAATTGTTGTCATCACCCGTCTGAGTAACGTCAACATCGTTGTTGTCACCCCAGATTTCGGTACGAGCCAGGTTAGAACCACCGGTCTGGCGGTTATCCACAACGTTGCCAATTCCAGTGCTAGTCTGTACTGCTTTGTTGCCATCACCCATTTGATCAATGGTGCCTATGTTGCCGTCACCAACCTGCTTAACTGATGCTTCGTTGTTGTTACCATCCTGAACGATACCGAAGTTCTCATTGAACGGGCCGAAAGTAGTTGCCCCGCCAACAAAGTTACCGTTACCTTCCTGTTCAACCTTAGCATCGTTGTTATCGCCCGTCTGATCCGTCTTGGCCAGGTTGTTATTACCAATCTGGTCGATGTCGACGGTACCATAAGAAGAGCCATTCTGACGTGCAAAGATGAGGTTGGCATCACCTTCCTGATCGAGGCGAGCTTCGTTCATGCTTATGCCACCGGACTGCTGCAGCTTACTTTGGTTAAGGTCACCAGTCTGGTTCTGAATACCCAAGTTAGGACCATTAAAAGCGCTGGCTTCGGCTGTGTTATCGTTACCTAATTGCGTCTGGCGGTGCTCATTGCCATCAGCGTAGCCCGGGCCAGCCTGAGGAGCGCCGGTGTTGAAATCACGCTGTACGTTGATGTTAGCAGTGTTCCCGTTACCAGTTTGCGTTTGAACGCCCAGGTTATTATTACCATTCTGATTGGTGATCGCCGAGTTGTCAGCGCCAGACTGTGTAACCTCAGCAGTGCTGAAGTTAGATGTAGTGGGAGTGCTAGAGTTGCCAGCGACCTGACCTTGGGCAACGGCCGAGGTGTTGTCCGAACCGGTTTGGCTCACCGTCTGCTTGTTGGTATTACCATTCACGTCCACGGAGGACTTGTTAGATTGAGCCATTGCCAGGCTCATGCCCAAAACCAGGGCAAAAACTGTTAAAAATACCTTTTTCATTGTTCTTAAAGTTTGTTGAATTAGGTTTATTAAAAAGATTAAATACGTTTGCTGTGGGACTTAAACCGCCGTTTGCAAACGGGCAAATGCCATGCCCTTGCAGGTGGATTCCTTTCTGCTGCCGCATACCAAAGGCTGCGAAAGAAGGAGTCGGTCTATATCCGTTAGAATTTGATTATAAGCCGTGAGGACGACCTTACAAATGGTAGAATTCTCAGAGCTGTGTATGCAGAAAAGAGTAGACTAAGCCGGAAACCGAGCGCTTTGCAGCTGTTTTCCCGGAAACCTTAGATCAATTGTTCATAGTGTTTGCCTCATCGTAATAACACTACAAATATAAGGCTCCTTCCACTCACAATCCTGACACCTTGTGCCATTATCCTGCCAATCTGCGTTTGTTGCTGTTAATTTCCTGGATTGGCCGCACCCCGTAATGCTGCTGGTACACCCGGGAGAAATAGTCGGCCCGCTGGTAACCAACGGCTTTGGACAGCTTGCCCAGTTCGCCGTGGAAGCCCGCCTTGAGCAGGCGCCGGGCGTGCCGCATACGGGCTTCCTGTATATATTGGTTGGGGGTTTTTCCAGTGATTTGCTTTAGCTTTCGGTAAAACTGCCGCTCGCTTGTATACAGCTCCATGGCCAGGGAACCAATCACAAAGGTAGAGTCGCTCAACCGCTGAGCGATGATTCGGTCCACCTTTGTGAGCCATAATTTCTGAGCGGGAGATAGGGTCTTTCTGATCTTTTCAGAAGAAGGGGTCAGCATGATGTTTTAGTTTGTGTTGTTCATATGAATGGGGGGAATGCTTGGCTCTGACGGTTGGGTAGGTCCGTCTGAGCTATTGTTAAAGGTCGCGCCGGAGCGCAGCCCAATGGAGTCTAAGTTTTAGAAAGCATCAATGTAGGTACCTGGGCTTTGGCCGTAGTGACGCTGGAACAGTTTGGAAAAGTAAGCTGGTTTGGCATAGCCTACTCTCTGGGCCAGATGGCTTACGCTGTCCACCTGGCCGGATTCCAGTATCTCTTTGGCTTTTTGCAGCCGCCATACCTGAATGAGCTGATTAGGCGTGCAATGCGTCAGCTGTTTTACCTTGCGGTAAAACTGCCGTTCGCTCATGAGCATTTGCATGGCAAGGTGCTCAATATTGAAAGATGGGGAGGATATACTTTGCCGTACTAACCTGCGGACTTTTGAGAGCCACGCAGCATCTTGGGGGGGCATACTAAACCGGCAAAACTTTTTACCTGACTTATTTATCCCTGGTTTGAGTTTGGATAAGGTCCTAGACATAGGGTTTGGTTTTGTTTAATCTGTGCATGGTGCATACCTGTCCCTGTCCAATAATTATACGATCTTTGCCTGCACGGTTTACGGCAACAAAGTGTACGAACTGCCTTTTTTTCCTTTAACTTTTCTTAGGGAATCACTGGACCTTCAAGTGAAGAAAGCCGAATAGACCTTTCCTCAAAACTTGAGATCAACGGTGTAAAAATAATGAATTCTAAACCTACAATCCTGACATAATCCGGAGAGGGCCGCCTTCCGATGCAGAAACACCGGGTTTAGACCGAATTTAATGCTGGATTTACATTGCAAAGCAATAAATCATTGCTTTTTGATGACATTATCTTTCCTGGCTATATAGAAGAGCTCCGAGCAATTGTCCTCGGTGAGAATGGCGTTTGCAGCCCGGTGCAGGTCAGTAGTCGTAACTTCCTGATAAAGAATGACTTCCCGGTTAATGAGGCCAGCATCGCCCAAAACTTCGAAGAAAGCCAGGTTCATGGCTTTATTGACCACGTTAAGCTCTGAAAAGAGCAGGGTGCTTTCCACCTTGTTTTTCAGCTTTTGCAACTCTCGCTCGGGGATAGGTGCCGACTTCAGGCGCTCCAACTCTGCCCAGATTGCAGCTGCGCCCTCTTCCAGGCTGACCCCTTCGGCCGGCTGCCCTTCAATGACAAGCAGGCCGGGGTCGATGCTTCCGGTGACGTAGCAATCAATGGTAGTAAATAACTTTTTTTCTTTCAACAACCGCCGGTACAGGCGGGCGGAGCTGCCGTTGCTAAGTACATCGGAAATTAAATCTACAACGTAGTAATCCCGCTGGTAACGGGACGGCATGTGAAAGGCCAGATACAGGGCGTCCACGGGCACATTGGCCTCATTGATCCGTTTTTCGAAACGCTCCTGCGGGGGCTCCTGCGGCAACTGCCGGTCCCGGCTCGGCCCGGGCGGGATTTCGCCAAACCACTTTTCCGCCAGGCGCCGGACCTCTGCCGTTTTCACATTGCCAGCTACCGATAGAATGGCATTGTTGGGCCGATAGTGGGTGTAGAAAAAGCCTTTTACATCCGCTATAGTGGCATCCTCCACGTGCTTAGGCACTTTGCCAATCGTCGGCCAGCGGTAGGGGTGGACTTTGTAGGCCATGTCGGCAATGTGGTGCCAGACATCCCCGTAGGGCTCGTTCAGGCAGGTCTCCTTAAATTCTTCTACCACGACTTTCCGCTGCACCTCCAGCACTTCCTCGTCGAAGTTGAGGGCCAGCATGCGGTCGGACTCCAGCCAGAAGGCGGTTTCCAGGTTTTTGGCGGGCAATACTTCGTAGAAATTGGTGATGTCATTATTGGTAAACGCATTATTGTCCCCACCCGCCATCTGAATAGGCGTGTCAAAATCGGCGACATTGGCCGACCCTCCAAACATCAGGTGCTCAAAGAGGTGCGCAAAGCCGGTTTTGTCGGGCGACTCATCCCGCGCTCCTACATTATACAATACGTTGACCGCAGCCATTGGGGTACTATCATCCTCGTGAACAATGACCCGGAGGCCATTCTGCAACTCAAACCGTTCAAATGCAATCACGTTATCTTACTTTAATTATTGACCGCTATTTACTGACTTCAAGCTGAAAAATCAAGTCGGATACACCAAAGCAAGCTTTTTTCGCATCTAATCTACCGTAATAAGTTCCCGAAAACGATATAGCTAAGGAGGCCAGCCTCCAATAACTTCACTGGGCCCGGTGGCAAAACCCTTGCCATCATGAATAGAACAGATATTTCCCGCCTGCGGCAGCCCCGCAGCGCCAATCTTCAGCTTGGCCTGATCGCCGCTAAAATGTACCGGATACTGTTGTTTTGGCTTTTAGGACCGGCTATGGCTTGGGGGCAGGCGGAAGAAGGTGCCGCTCAGGGAGAATTTATCTGTCTCAGCGGCGACGAACCCCCTTACCTTACTGCTTGCGCAGGAGACAGAGGGCAGCGCCGGAGTTGTACGGAATCCTTGTTTTGGGATGCCTTAATAGGCCATCTTGTAAGCCCGGAGCTAACAGATGGCCTCAACCCTAAAGCTTACCTAGTTTTACAATTTGAAATAACTGCTGAAGGCTACATGGAAAACGCCCGGATTGCCAGAGACCAGTTGGGGCCCTCTTTCGCCAATGCTGCTTTGAGTGCTTTATTGAAAGTGGCCGATAAGGGAGAGGAAATGCGCTGGGTGCCATTCAAATCGTTTGGCAGGGCTCATCGGGTGACCTACAATTTACCCCTCCGGGGGCATCATTTCTTAAGTGTGAAGGCGTCACAAAATAATCTGGCAGACAAGGGCAAAGAAGATGCTATAGCAGTGATGCTCACTTTCAGAGGCGCTGCAATGCCTGGCCAGAGGCAGGTCGCTCCGGGGGCTGTACCTCAGTTAGCAACTTGCCCTGAAGAGGCTGCAAAGGGCGCTGCCAGCGAATGTGCTCTGTCCCGGATTCAGGAGTATTTGGTAGCCCATTTGCGCTGCCCTTCGCATGAGGAAGGTTTCTCACCTCAGTACCCGGGCGTTACCGCCCGCTTCACGATCAGAGCAGATGGGCAAATGGAGCCGGAAATAGAGGTGGTCCGGGCGATTGGAGCGGAACACGGGCGGGCTGTCCGGTTGCTCCTCCGGCAGATGGCCCGCGATACCTCTATGAGGTGGACGCCTGGCGAACGCAACGGGCGGGCTGTGGACACGGAGGTATTCCTTTATGTGCCTCCGGAGGTCTTTGAGCAGGCCTGTTTGAGCAATCCAAAACTACTGACGCCACCTCCGCCGCCGCCGCCACCACCGCCAAGCATCCGTTGCAGAGAAGTATTCAAATGGGTGCCAAATATGCCCCGCTTTCCAGGCTGTGAGGACCTGGCAGACCGGGGCGAACGAGAAAAATGCGCACAGGAGCGATTGAAGGCTTACCTGCAATCAAACATTCAGTACCCGGAAGAAGCCGCCCGCCTGGGTATAGAAGGCACAGCTAAAATCCGGTTTATCGTAGAGAGAGACGGAACCGTGAGCAGTGAAGCTATTGTGAGTGACCCCGGTGGTGGGCTGGGAGAAGAGGCGCTACGTATTGTGCAATCCATGCGTAGGCAGGGGATTAAATGGATCACTTCCACAAGGTCAAGATACCGGGCTGTTGATGTACAGTTTATCGTTCCAGTTGTATTCAGGCTGTCAGACCACGGGGCAGATTAAGCGTTACTGGTAGTTTTTCGACAGAGCAGTGGCCTGGAGACTGGGCCCTGCTCTTTTTACTGATTCGACTGCAGTGTATCAGCGCAGGCAATACGTAGTAAAACGAGTCCATCACTGGCGATGAGATTTCAAGTCAAAACCCTAAAAAAATAATTCCTTTACCTCAATGCTTTGAGATAAAATCTGGAATGGCTCTTCTACTTCATCTTCGTACTTTCTCCATATGAAATTAGCTACCCAATCGATAAAAATTAGCCTTTTGTTATTATGGCTTTCTACCGGCTGGTAGCTTAGGTAGGCAATAGTAAAGAACTGACTGGACCCTCCTTTCCTAAACTTTTTATCCAAAATCCAGCCGAGATCTCCGCTCTCGTCGAAGTAGGCATCGTAATCCATTTATCTTTAGTTTCTGGGGGTTAAAAAAAGAGGTCTTCAGCATGATACTAAAGACCTCTTTTGAAGAAGCAACCTACCGGCGACGTACTTAAATTACGTTTAGGATAATGCGTAATATAGTCCGCCAACCCAAAATTTGTGATTTCTGACTTGCTCTTTTTCCACCTC
>CAZNSK010000240.1:0-6420 GCA_964575505.1 uncultured Phaeodactylibacter sp. | reverse complement strand
TTTCAGCTCGCAAGGCGAAAAACGTAGGCGATGCCTAAGCATCGGCGAGGCTTTTGAACGCAGCGAGGTGGGAAAAGAGCAAGTCAGAAATCACAAATCTTGGGTTGGCGGACTATACTTATAGCCAACCTGTCAGAGCATTTCAACGATCTGAATATTGTTGCCACAAGTGTCGTTGAATACAGCAACCTTCATCGTCCCCATGGCCGTTGGCTTCATGCTAAATTCTACCCCCAGCTTGGTTAGCCACTCATACTCCGCATCCGTACTGTCTACATCAAACTGAGTATAGGGGATTCCTGCTTCCATCAAGGCATCCTGAAAAACCCTTGATGGCTTGAAGTGCACCGGAGCCGGTTCCAATAGTAGCTCCGGGCCATCTTGAGCTTCCTTTGAAACTACGGTCAGCCACCTATTTCCGCCCTCCAAGCCGCAATGACAATTTCCAATTGTGTCTCATTTGAGCAGCACAAATCTCTTATTCACTTAATTTCTGATTCGTAGAATGTCATTATGGCTGATTTATCGCCTCGTCAAATCGTAGTTGACAGTTACCCATCCGGCGCGCCAGCTTTTTTCAGGCACAATTTGTACTTTAAAGGGCCATTAACCGTACTGCCTATGAATAGACCGCAACCGCTACTCAATGCTTTTTGGAGCAGGTTTTTCCAATTATCCCCGTTCTTTGGCTGGCTACTGATATTGGCCTGGGGGGTGCCCCGTTTTATCATCGTGCTATCGGCTAATGTGACGGGCAGCTACGGCTGGGTGTCCCTTGTTTTTATCACCATGGCGCTTACGCCCTGGCTCTTTCTAAACAAGTCCGGAAGGCGCAGGATAGGCATCCGCTGCCCCGCTCGTACAGGCTATCTGCTCTGGGGCTTTGGGGTGGGCCTTTTGCTCTGCTTGTTGATGTACGGGATCGCCCAGTTCTTTTTTGGCGATACTATCCAAAATTGGTTGGTATACATCTCCAGGTCTTATAATAATTTGCCCGCTAACCTGAGTGCTACGGACAAAACAATCTATTTTTCGATCTATGCGCTCATCAGCATGACGTTTAGCCCCATCGGGGAAGAGTTGTTCTACCGCGGTATTGTCCATGAAGCGTTCGCAGAGGAATATGGCGATGAGCCGGCTTCAACTATCGACAGCTTGGCGTTTGCCTTCACCCACCTCGCCCATTTCGGGATTATTTACGTGCAAGGGCAGTGGCAATTCGTCCTGCTACCCGCTCTGCTGTGGGTGACGCTATTGTTTTTTTCCTGCAAAGCTTTTTTCTACTTCAGGCGGAAAAGCGGTTCCATCCTGGGTGCTATGCTCACCCATGCTGCATTCAACCTGGCGATGATGTACCTGATCTTTTTCTACATCCTCTGACCCGGCCGGCTCCGATATCACCATAAGGGGCTAGATTTGCTACGCAGGGGCCAGCTGATATCCACAGGCTACAACAGCAACATGCTTTCGCCACTCCTATTGCAACAATAGCTCGGCTAACATTCCGCCCGCAAAGGCGCTGTTGCAAATTCTCATTTATCCACCTATCTTATGCTATATAACGCCCATTGCCTATGGATGCAACACCAAAATCGAAGAGAACTTGCAAAGTGTGCGACCTGACGATCAAAGGACGGGCCGATAAGGTCTTCTGCTCCTCAACCTGTAAAAATGCCTATCACATCGGCCTCCGCAAAGCCACCGCCGAAGCCGTACAGCAAACGGATAAAATCCTGCACCGCAACCGCTCTATCCTGATGGAAATTATGGGCGACAATTCTACCCAGCGGAAAGTAAAACGGGAAGTGCTCGATAAAAAAAAGTTCAATTTCGGCTACATCACCGGCTATTACGTCAACTCCAGGGGCAAAATGTACCACCATGTCTATGACTTCAGCTGGATGGAATTTTCTACCCAGGAAGTATTGATCGTGCGGCGGCGGTAGCTTGAGTTAAAACATGGCTTCGCCCAAGATAAGTCGCAACTGGGAATGACAAAATAACGTATTGCTGCGATGGCCAGACAGCGTGTCTTCACTTACAATGTCAAGTTAAAGATATTTTTGAGGTTTTTCAATAAAATTCAGAAGGTTTTTGCGCATTTTAACCGGTAGGACATCCCGGCCTGGGTGGCAGCAGTCCGCAAGCACATTGTATTTACGCCTGCCGATCCGAGGCGAGCGCGTAGGCATCGCCTCCCTCCTCACTCTTCAAGTTCATAAAGGTACAGTTGCTGCTCGTACCGGACAGCTACCATCGGTTTTGCCAACCCTCTGAGTACGGCCGGCGGGGCGTCCGCCGCTACTGGAAACCCTGGCTTTACTTCTCCGTCCCCGGAAAGCGCCCAAAGCCGCCGCCGGCTGTAGCTAAAAAGCCCGAGCGGTAGCGGCTTTTTCCTACCCCAGCTCCCGCACCAGTCAATCGGGGCAGGCAACTCCCGCCGGAACTGCAACCGGAAAGCGTCACCCTCGTAGGCGTGCACCGCAACGGCCCGCCCCGACCATACGATATAGTCGCCCCGCCCGTCTTGGCAAAGGTCTGCAAATAGAAAGCCGGCTTCTTCCTTGGCGCCCGGCAGCAGCGCCAGGCGGAATGTCGCCCCACTAAGGTTGAAAACCTGAGCGTAACCCTCCCCTACCCCAATGGCTATCCGCTGCTGGGCGGAATCGGCTTGCAGGTAGGGGGGAGAAAACGCTTCGCCCTCTACAAACAGGCTGTCCAGACGGGGTGACCCCTCCCGGTCCAGAATATGCAGCTGGCCGTTCTCCGAAAGGGCAACAAAGTAATCTTTACCGCCGTACTGGGCGTGCCGGAGCGGATGCCGGACCAGGGTATCCAGGCGGGTACCTGGTGCCCAGCCGGGCAGGAACGCCCCCTTTTGATTGTACCCGTATAGGCGCCCGTCTGCTCCGCCCACAATCAGGGCCGTAACGACTCGCCCCTCCAGCGGGCTGGCCAGCAGCGGGCTCACAGGGTCAGTGGGCAGCGACAGGGGGAAGGCGCCGGCGGGCACGCCAGACGGGCCGAGCACATATAGCTGCCGACCCGCCACAAACGCATAGCCCCGCTCCTGCCCCTCATTGATCCACACTGTCGCGGGTGAGCCCTTTAGCGTATCCGTGAGCGGGAGCGACCATTGCTTTACCCCCTCTAAATTCAGGCTGATAAGTTCGTAATCTTTGTACTGCACCCACAATTGATGATCCAGCGCGAAGGGCCCAGCCAGCACTGGCTTTTCCAATGGCAACTGCCACAGCAATTGCGGCCCTTCTTCTGCGCCGGCAGCTTCCCGGCGGGGTAGGGCCTGTAGCTGAAAATCTCCTGATTGCCCGGCGGCTACAACGGTGCTGTGAAACTTCCGCAGCAACTGCCACGCCCGGCCCACATCCCCTGGTAGCAGTTGCTCTGCCCAGCGGGCGGCCTGACTGTGGTTGAGAAAGCCCCACCACTGAACGGGCTGGCACGCCTCCACCGTACTGACCAGCTCTGGCCAGGCAGGGGTTTGCTTGAGGCTCAGGCCCAATAGCTTGGTGTTGAGCAGCTGCTCCATGCCGACCCGGCTACCGGTAAAGGCAACGTACTCACCAAGCACTACGCCGTATGGATTGCGCAAGCCGCCAGGGATTAGCCCGGCAAACAATTGGTCGCCCAACAACCGGTGGATCCGAAATACGGGGTGGGTGGGTGCAGGCAACTGCCCCACACGCTCCGCAAAGGAAGCAAGAGATTCCCGGGCCGCTTCGGCATCCGCAACGGGCAGCAAAAGCACCCGGTTGTCTTCAAATAAACCGGGCAGGGCGAGCTGCGCCTGCATGTAGTGCCGCCCCGCCCAGGGGCGCAGGTAATCCTTTGCCATTGGCGAAAGCCGGCTCGTATCGCTCAGCCACCGGCCGCCACACCAAGCCAGCTGACTGGGCAGATAGTCGCCAGCCTCCTCCAAAGAGAAGTGGCTTCCGGCTGCCGCTGGGAGGCCTTCCAATTGCCCGCTTATTTTTACATCCTGGCCGGAAACGGGCAAGCTGATGCTTAAACCGGCCGCCCCTCCAGCCTGCAGCCAGCGCAATGGCACCGCCCCAAAGTAGCCACTGCAAAAAGCGGGCAGGTTCTCAAACCTGATATAAACCGGAGGGCCGCCGGCTGCCGGCAGCTGCCATGACCGATGCTGATCCTCCAATTGGGCAATCATGGCTTCCACTTGCCTGGATTGCTGGCCAATAAGCCAAAGGTTGCGGTAAGGGGCTATCCAAAGCCCATTGTCCAGGGTATACATGGAGCAGCCCCGGTAGACCGCAGCAGCTTGTTTTTGCGCTACGCGCTTTGCTAAAGCAGGCAGCGGGCCTTCCACTACAACCGATAGGGCGTACCGGCCTTCCCCAACTTGATTGACCATCCAGAACGCGTTCCCAAATAACTGCTCACCGAGGGTACTGGCCAGCCAAGCCCCTGCTTCGGTGCCGGGCAATAACACTGACGCAAAACGGCCAGCCTCCCATTTTTCTAAAAAAAGTTTACCTTTACCACCCCGGGTATCTGCAATTATAGCTGTGGAAGCGGGAATAGCCTCACGCGCCGACCGATAATACCAACTGTACCCGTAAACGCCCAATGCGATCCCGATTGACAACACGGCCACAGCTCCGGCTACCCACCTGTATTGATCTTGTTTAAACATAAATCTTGAGCGCACGCTTTTTGATGTAATCTGTATCCCATGAGAAAATCATTCTTAAGACTTGGCAGTTTGATGGCCATGCTGGCGGTAATCCTGGGTGCCTTCGGTGCTCATAGCCTCGAAAACCTGCTGGCTCCTGAACAGCTCGATACTTTCGAGACCGGTGTCCGCTATCAGTTTTACCATGCTTTTGGCTTGCTGGCCATAGGCTTGCTCTTGTACTGGCGTAAAAATAACCTTTTACTCGTAGCGGGCTGGCTGTTCCTGGCGGGCATCATCTTGTTTTCCGGCTCCCTGTACGCGTTGTCGCTGGCCGGAGCCCTGGAAATCGACTTATCCGGCTTTGGCATTATTACGCCCATCGGCGGCTTTGGGTTCATCGGCGGCTGGGCCTGCCTCATTTTTGCCACCTTCAGCAAAAATGAGAAAAACTACAAAAGAAAAAGCACCGCTGGCCGGGAAGACGGTGTTTGAGTATAGCCTGACAACTCAGGATTTACGACAAACCCACCTGCCGGCCATACCGGCACAGTAGGCGGGAAGCAGGCCAGAATTTACGGATTTCGGAATGGCAGACTATTATTTTCGTAAGATCTTTCTTTTGTCCTGAAGCGGCAAATGCCCTATCTCTAATACAGTATTTTGTCTCTTTTTGGCCGCAAAGGGCATTCCACGCCCCTTTCCCCTCACCCGAATAGGCTCGGCTTAACATTCAGGCTTCGCACATTTGGCTGCCGCCCACGTTGCACGAACAGAACCTAAAATTTGACCAATATGAAAAAGTTATTGCTAATTGCCTTACTATCAGCCTTTTCGGCTAGCCTACTCGCCCAAGGTGTTTACATCGGGCCCCGTGTGGGCGCTACTTTTGCCAACACCAAAATAGACGGAGATAACGAACCCGACTTTGATAGCCGGACGTCTGTACTGTTTGGCGGAGCCTTGGAACTCGGTATTGGCGATTACTTCGCTATCCAACCTGAAATCAGCTACATTCAGCGGGGGTACGAAGGCGGAGACGACGGATTGGACATCCTCCAGCCTTCCCTGCAGCTCAATTACGTTGATATCGGTGGCCTGGTTAAAATCAAGACCGGCAGCAGCGAAAGCCTGAATGCGTACCTTGGCGCCGGCCCGTACTACAATTATCTTGTCAGCGGTGAATTCGGCGACCTGGAAATTGACTTTGATGAAGAGGAAACTTTCAAGCGGGGAGATTGGACGGCAGCTTTCGCAGCGGGCGTACAACTGCCGCTTGGCAAAAGCTATCTCTTCGTCGATGCGCGGTACCTTCTGGGCCTAACCGATGTGCGCGATGATGACGATGATGTAGAAATCCGCAACCGGACCTACACCATTTCGGCCGGTATCATGCTGCCACTGTAGCAACTATCGCTCCGGGCTGTAAAGCTTTTTTAAATTGGCGCATGTGCCCGGCAAAAACGACAAAAGCCATCCCATACCATAATTGGCGCGGGATGGCTTTTTTATGTAATCAAGAACGTATGCTAAAACGAAGTGCTGGCCAGATGGGGTAACCGCTTGTATAGCCATTTGTCACTGACCAACTTATATTTTATAAACGGCTGAAACTAGTTTTTGATGCATGCCTGAGCCTTTATTAGCGGCGTATTTTAAAAAAAACTGAACTTCCTACAGGCAGGTTGGGATTTTCTCAACCCGCTTACTCAGGCTTTAGGGGTCGCGCAGTAATAAGTTACCTAGAATAGGCGAAGTTATTTTGTGCG
>CAZNSK010000239.1:0-6432 GCA_964575505.1 uncultured Phaeodactylibacter sp. | reverse complement strand
CGGGCTGGTGTATTTTGGGTTTTGAGGGCATGGTACAGAGATTAAGCACCCTAAAAATACATAACCCTTCACTTGTATACAAATTAATTCAAACAAAAAAATTTAAATCAATTGATCCAGTCGTAGTCGAAACGGCCATCGGTGATAAAGAGCGTGTCGCCGCCCTTTTCATGCATCAGGGTGCATCAACAGGTAATGGAAACGATGGATTCCGGAGTATTGAAGTTGAGGGTTTCACCCATACGCCAGTTCCGTTTATCAAGCCGTGAGGGTCCGCCAACTTCCAGTAGTCAAGTGTTTTACCGGCTAAATTGGGCTTTAAGGGAAGCGTGTACCGGCTTGTAACCGTCCAGGCTCAATTAGCATTTTCCAGTTGACGGCCCAATGATCTGAGCGCTGCTGCATCCAATCCTATTTCCCGCACCCCATCCAAGTGGTAGAAACTAAGATAGATATCGCCGGCCCAATCGAGGGTGCTCAGCTGCTCCACAGCGGTTTCCAAATCCCGTAACCTGACGGTTTCCAGCCGGAGGAGGTCGCCTTTGTATAAGTAGTGCCCATCGAGAAACGTGCCCTGCACGACCTCATACCGCCCGCCTTGCATGTTGAAAAAACGCTCGGGGTCTTGCAGGCCGGCCTCCGTAAGCCCACTCAGCAAGCGGATCATTTCGCCGTCCCGGAACAGCACCCCCCACTGAAAGGCGGGCAGGGCCAGGTCAAGTGGCAGTTCATACGTACCAGACTGCAGATAGGGGGCAGCGGCGGCTGGGTTCAGGATAGAGTTGGGCTCTTCCCACTGCTGTACTTCTCCCATATTGTAGTACATCAGCATGCCCCGGTCTACCGGCGGCACGCCCGTCTGCTCCGGGTAGCGCAGTTGATGCAGGCGTATGGTGGCAGAGAGCTGAATGCCCTCTTGGGCCATACGCTGCCGGCACTGGGCGAGCAACTTAAAATAAACACTGCGGGTGCTCTCTGTCCAATCACAGTCCAGTTGCACTTCGGGGACAGGCTGCAGCCGGAGCGCTTTGATCTGTTCCAGTATTTTATCGCTCAGCTTGTCTGCGAATGCCGGCACCTCCTGCACGGCCAACTGTGTGAGGCTACGGTTGGTAATAAAAACAGTAGGCACCCAATCTAAGGGCAGCTGGTCCAATGACGGCTCGGCCTGTAACAAAGCTAACGGGGCAGGGGCCTGCTCGGCTTCATTCCAATCTATATCAAAAATGCGGAGGTAGATCCGCTCCGCTTCCAGCTGTTCTACCAACTGCAGAGCTTCGGGGGAAGGGTCAAAGCTGGTTTTCCAATGATAAAAGGCGGGATGTACAGTAGTGGGCGTATCCTGGCAACCGGTGCCCAGCACCAGCAAGAAGAGGCTCCCCCAGGCTATGCCGTATGCCTTTTTCATATTAAGCCTTCGCGAATTAAGTCGTGCAGGTGGACAAAGCCCAGGTAGGCGCCGCCGGCATCCGTGACGACCAGCTGAGTAATACTGTTCTTGCGCATCATCTGCAGGGCTTTGACCGCCATCGCCTCCGCCTGAATGGTTTTGGGGCCAGGTGTCATAATATCTTCTGCGCTCAGGTTGTCAAAGCCATTGCCCCGTTCCAACATACGGCGCAGGTCTCCATCTGTGACGATGCCGCAAAGCTGCCCTTCCCCATCCAAAACTGCCGTAGCCCCCAGCCGTTTGGAAGTCATCTCAAGGATGGTCTGCTGCAGGGAGTCGCCCCTGCGTACAGCCGGCCGTTCATTTTGGGGGTAGAGGTCACTGACGCGCAAGTAGAGCTGCTTGCCCAGCGCGCCCCCGGGGTGGAACTGAGCGAAGTCCTGAGGGGAGAAACCGCGGAGCGCCAACAGTGCCGTAGCTAGGGCATCACCCAATGCCATCTGAGCCGTCGTGCTGGCCGTGGGGGCAAGGTTGTTGGGGTCTGCTTCCTGGTCTACGGGGGTACAAAGCACATAGCGGGCGTGGCGGCCCAGGTAGGACCCCCGATGACCCACCATCCCAATAATGGGGTTGCCGAGGTTCTTCAGCAGAGGGACCAGCACTTTAATTTCCGGTGTTTCACCGCTCTTGGACAGGCAAAGGACGAAATCCATAGGCTGAATCATGCCGAGGTCCCCGTGAATGGCATCCGCAGCGTGCATGAATAAAGCGGGCGTTCCGGTCGAATTGAGCGTAGCCACAATCTTTTGGCCCACCAGAGCACTTTTGCCAATACCGGTCACGACCAAACGCCCCTGGCACTTGTATAAGCCCCGGACACAATCGACAAACCCCTGATCAATGCTGTCTTTAAGCGCCTTTAAAGCTGCAATTTCAATTTCCAGCGTACGCCTTGCGGTTTTCTTGATTATTCCTTCGCTTATCACTTGTTTTTTGTATTTTTGGAAGCTTTTGAAAAAACAGCCTGCAAAATCGGTTGCTAACAGGTCAAACCCTGCTTCTGCAAAAAAAGCTTCAAGACTAATCCTAACTGGAAAATATTGGTTAAATTAGGACGAATTGCCCAAAACGACCGACGCAAAACTAAGTAAAAAAAGAACAGGCGAACCATGACGACGACGAAAGAAACGCTTCACGATGCCCTACATAAGTATTTTGGCTTTGACAGTTTTAAAGGCCGGCAGGAATCTATCATCAAAAGTGTACTCGGCGGCAATGATACGTTTGTAATAATGCCTACCGGCGGCGGCAAATCCCTCTGCTACCAACTGCCAGCTCTGATGCTGGAGGGCACTGCTATCGTCATCTCCCCCCTCATCGCCTTAATGAAAAATCAGGTGGACTCTATCCGGGGCTACAGCCAAAGCGACGACGTAGCCCACTTCCTTAACTCCTCCCTGACGAAATCACAAATGAAGCAGGTGCGGCAGGATATCATGGACGATAAGACCAAATTGCTGTTCATCGCTCCGGAAACCCTTACCAAAGAAGAAAATATTGAGTTCTTCAAGCAGGTCAACCTGTCTTTCGTCGCTGTAGACGAGGCCCACTGTATCTCGGAATGGGGGCATGACTTCCGCCCCGAATACCGCCGTATCCGCGCTATGCTGGATGCCATCGGCGGCAATATCCCAGTTGTGGCTCTGACGGCAACCGCCACGCCGAAAGTGCAGTCTGATATTGTGAAGAACCTCAACATGACGGACCACAATACCTTCATCTCTTCTTTTAACCGGGAAAACCTCTACTACGAAGTCCGCCCCAAGCTCAAAAAAGAGCAGACCCTCAAGCAAATCGTACAGATCATTAAGGAAATCCCGGACCAATCCGGCATCATTTACGTACAAAGCCGCAAGTCCGCTACCGAAATTGCCGGCGCGCTTAGGGTTAACGATATTAAAGCAGCCCCTTATCACGCCGGCCTTGATGCCAAAACCCGCAGCAAAACTCAGGATGACTTCCTGATGGAAGAAGTGGACGTGATCGTAGCCACCATTGCCTTTGGCATGGGCATTGACAAGCCGGATGTCCGCTTCGTCATCCACTACGACATCCCCAAAAGTATAGAGAATTACTATCAGGAGACAGGCCGGGCGGGCCGGGATGGCCTGGAAGGGCGCTGTGTGGCTTTTTATTCTTACAAGGATATTCTGCGGCTAGAGAAATTCCTGCGCGATAAACCGGTTGCAGAACGGGAAATGGGCATGCAGCTGATGCAGGAGGTCATGTCTTATTCAGAGACCACTTCCTGCCGGCGCCGTTTTCTGCTCCACTATTTCGGAGAGCAATTCGACGAGGACAACTGCCAGAAAATGTGCGACAATTGCCGGCACCCCAAGGAGCGGGTTGACGTCACGGAAGATGTAGTGCTGGCCATCAAAGCAGTGGACGAACTGGACGAGAACTACGATATCAAGGTGTTGGTCGATTTTGCGAGAGGGCATGCCTCCAAGGTGATCAAGGATTTCAATTTTGACAAACGCCCGCTCTACGCTGCCGGCCAGGAACACGATGCCACCTACTGGAGCTCCGTTTTCCGGCAAACCATTCTCAATGACCTCCTACGCAAGGATATCGAAACTTACGGCTTGCTCAAAATCACGGAAAAGGGGCGGGCTTTCCTCGAAAACCCCCAGGAATTCAAGATCCCGATTGACCACAATTTCGATGCTGAAGTTGCCGCCGACATTGAGGAATCCAAGGGCAACTCTGCTGTGCTCGATGAGGCACTGATGAAAATGCTGCGGGACCTCCGCCGGAAGGAAGCCAAACGCCACAGCGTGCCTCCTTTCGTCATTTTCCAGGACCCTTCTCTGGAAGATATGGCTACCCACTACCCCATAACCATGGATGATATGAGCAACATCTCCGGGGTCAGCAAGGGAAAAGCAATGCGGTATGGCCGGCCATTCCTGGAGATGATTAAACAGTACGTTGAGGAAAACAACATCGACCGGCCCAACGACTTCGTGATGAAGCAAGTGGCCAACAAATCGAAGATAAAAATTAATATCATTCAGGGTATCGACCGCAAGGTGCCAATGGAGGACCTGGCAGAAGCCAATAACCTCTCTATGGACGAACTCTATCAGGAAATGTACGCCATTGTCCTATCCGGCACGAAGGTGAATATCGATTATTACATCGAGGACAACCTGGATGAATACGCCCGGGAGGAGATCGAAGACTATTTCCTGGATGCAGAAACGGACGCGCTGGAGGAGGCCTTCAAAGAGCTTCAGGAAGAAGATATTACCATGGAGGAAATTCAGCTCGTCCGCATTAAGTTCATGTCAGACAGAGCAAACTGATGCATATCTTGATTCTGAACGGGCCCAACCTGAATTTACTGGGGAAGCGAGAGCCAGGAGTTTACGGCAAGGTTTCATTCGAAGCCTATCTGGAGGGACTACGGGCAGCATTCCCTGATCATAAACTGGAATACTTTCAGAGCAACCACGAGGGGGCGCTGGTCGACAAGCTGCATGAGGCAGGCTTCTCCTGTGACGGCATCGTGCTGAATGCAGGGGCTTATACACATACCTCCGTAGCCTTGGGCGATGCCATCGCCGCTATTGAGTCGCCGGTAATCGAAGTACACATATCCAATGTGCATCAACGGGAAGTTTTCCGGCACCACTCCTACCTTTCCGCCCATTGCTCGGGCATTATTATTGGGTTAGGCCTTCGGGGTTACGCCCTGGCTATCCGGGCACTAATCGAAAAACCCTGAGCGAAAGCAGGCTTGCAGCGCATATCGGAAGCAGGGTACCCTGCGCTTCATTACAAAGGCGCTTCACCGTCTCCGGTAAAGCGCCTTTGTTAAAACTCGCTAGATCCTTGCTTAACCCGGCCAGGAGTAAAAAAACTGCTCCTTGACGATCTTACCGTCTTTGACCTGGTAGACGGCGATTTCAGACATATCATGCCGTTGCCCTTTTTCTTTATCGGTCGCATCCATGTAGTAGGAAATAGAAAAATGGTCATCCGCAACAATAGGGTCAGAAATTTTGGAGCTGTGGACTTCCATCGTTTTGTCGAAGTAAGCCCCTTTGGCCTTTACGGCCTCAAGCCCCCTCGCTTCGGGTTCTTCCCCTACCGGCTCAATGCTGAGTATATCTTCCGCGTAGAGGGTTTCAACAGCTTCCTGATTTTTGCCCGCACGGCAGAGGCTAACGAGCTGGTCGGCAATTTCTTGAGTAGTCATTGGTGTAATAGGTTTTGGTTACAGCTGCCAAATTACACCGTGGGCACCATGTTCCCAATTTTTCGTTTGATATTTTTTGTTTCGATAGCTATACCCAGTCCCAGCTATGGGCTGTAGGAGGCAAAACCAACGGCTTCCGCAGCGCACTGCACAGCTGCTCTCAGCGCCTCCTGTTGCGCCTCCGACAACATAATGGTCCGCTTTTTTTCCCGGTACCGGATACGGATACCCAGGACATCGTAGGCGGCCATCCGGTACAGCATGTCGATGGGGACCACGCAAGTATGCTGGTAGACCCGCATGTTCGTCTCCTTGCTGAAAGTACCCCGGTCGGGGTAATTGAGCAAATGGACCGCGGAGGTGTCTTCGAAAGCGATGATAACGTTGCGCCCCGCCTCAATTTTCTGAAAATCGTATTCCGGGGCCGCGATGGTGAGGAAGAAAGCGTTAATGCTATCGACATCGCCCTCAATAAAAGAAAAGGCTACTTTCGCCTCGTCTATAATCTTTGGGCCATCTACTGTTTCGAACAGGCTGGGAATGAGCAGGCCAACCGACATGGGCTCGGTAATGACCAGCCGGGTGCTGTCAAAGGGGTCAATGGTGTCTGCTGCAAACTTACACTGCGCCACCCCTTCAAGCGGGAGCAGGCACCACATCAACGCCATTCCCAAAAATAATCTTCTGAATACCATAGCAGAATTTCATTTTTCGGCACAAAAGTAAAGATTGTGCCGGTTATCCAACGCAAAGGCCAATCAATAATTGCACGAAA
>CAZNSK010000238.1:0-6523 GCA_964575505.1 uncultured Phaeodactylibacter sp. | reverse complement strand
TGTGAGAGGACGACAAAGGTAGCTTAATTAACTACCTTTGTCTCCTACTCGATTGAAGGTAGAAGGCAGTGGCTGATGCTTGCCTGGCTATTCGAAAAGTGGGCCAGACGTCTTTTTTCACGCTGTCCGTGGCCGATAGCATTTCATAGGCAATCCCGTTTGAAGCAGCGCTTAACATTAAGGGCATCAACTGAATCCAATGCATGGATAATCTGCCCATCAGATTGCGAAAAAAACCGTACTTTCCAATCTAAAACCCACGACTATGAAGACCATGAAAGGCCCCGCCATTTTCCTTGCTCAATTCATGGGCGATGAGCCCCCGTTCAACAGCCTCGATGCCATCTGTGCCTATATGGCAGGACTGGGCTACAAAGGCGTGCAAATCCCTACCTGGGAAAACCGGTTGATCGATTTGCAGCAGGCGGCGGAAAGTAAAACCTACTGCGATGAATTCAAAGGCAAAATTGCGGAGCACGGCCTGGAAATCACCGAACTATCCACTCACCTGCAGGGGCAGTTGGTGGCGGTGCACCCGGTTTACGACAAGCTTTTTGACGGTTTTGCGCCGGAAGCCGTGCACAACAACCCTAAAGCCCGCACCGAGTGGGCCGTTCAGCAGCTCCAATGGTCAGCCAAAGCCAGCCGTAACCTGGGGCTAGACGCGCATGTGTCCTTTTCCGGTGCCCTGCTTTGGCCCTTTATGTACCCCTGGCCACAGCGCCCGGCCGGTTTGGTAGATATGGGCTTCGATGAACTCGCCAAGCGCTGGAAGCCCATACTTGATGCCTTTGACGAACAAGGCGTGGACGTTTGTTATGAGCTGCATCCGGGCGAAGATTTGCACGATGGAGATTCCTTCGAGGCCTTCCTGGAAGCATTGAACGGGCACCCGCGCTGCTGCATCAATTACGACCCCAGCCACTTCGTGCTCCAATGCCTTGATTACATACAGTTTATTGATTTCTATCACGAACGTATAAAAGCTTACCACGTAAAGGATGCAGAGTTCAAACCAACTGGCAAGCAGGGTGTTTACGGAGGGTATCAGCCCTGGCTTAAGCGGGCGGGCCGCTTTCGGTCTTTGGGAGATGGCGATGTGGACTTTCGTGCCATTTCCAGCAAACTAGCGGAATATGATTACGATAGCTGGGCAGTGCTGGAGTGGGAATGCTGCATTAAGAGCCCCGAACAAGGGGCTGCAGAAGGCGCGCCTTTCATTCAGGAGCACATCATCGAGGTGACCACGAAGGCCTTTGATGACTTTGCAGGGGGCGGTGCCGATGAGCAGCTCAACCGGGATACGCTGGGGATCTAAAACCAATCATTTTTATGCGCTACGTTTACTTACTGGTTCTCCTATTAAGTGCTTTTTCACTTTCTGCACAGTCATCACCTACCCAAACCGTCCGGGGAAAAGTGCTGGAAGCCGGCACTAAAGCCCCCTTAGCCGGTGCAGCAGTGGAGCTGATTGGCTTTGATTCAGGTACTGTGACAGACGAACAAGGGCAATTCGTATTCCGGGAAGTGCCGGTTGGCCGGTACGAATTGCGGGTGACTTTTCTGGGGTATGCACCCTTTATCCTGGCGGAAGTGCTGGTGGAGTCCGGTAAGGAAGTTGTGCTGGAATTAGAACTCAGGCCGAAGCCACGGGCTTTGGATGCCGTAGAGGTGACAGCCTCCCGCAGTGACATTCAAGTGGTGCAGCCTTTAGGCGTCAAAACCATGACGATTGAGCAGGTACGCCGCTTTCCCGCTTCGTATTACGACCCGGCAAGATTAGCATCGGCCTACGCCGGTGTAGTGAATACCAACGATCAGGCCAACGGCATGAGCATCCGCGGGCACTCCCCCGACCATATGGCGTGGCAGCTGGAGGGCCTCCAAATTCTGAACCCCAACCATACGCCCAATGCAGGCACTTTTGCAGACCGGGCGACGATGAACAGCGGCGGCGTCAATGCTCTTAGCGCTCAGTTGCTGGCCACTTCCCATCTCTATACCGGTGCCTTCCCAGCCGCCTATGGGAATGCCCTGAGTGGGGTAATGGACATGCGCCTGCGTGCCGGCAACAACCAAAGGCACGAGTTCACGCTACAGGCCGGGCTGATTGGCCTGGATGTAGCAGCCGAGGGCCCGTTTTCAGATAAGAGCGAAGCTTCTTTTTTAGTCAACTACCGCTATTCCACCGTAGGTTTGCTGACAGAGGCAGGCGTGAATTTCGGGGAGGAAGCTATTAACTTCCAGGACCTATCTTTTAACCTGGTATTCCCGGGCAAACGGGGCAGGAAGTTCACGCTATTCGGTTTAGGGGGGATCAGCAGTAACCTTTTCGATGGGCAAACGGACCCGGAGTTGCGGGAGTCAGACAAAGACCTGTTCAATATTGACTTCCGTTCGAATATGGGGGCAGCGGGGGCTACCTGGACGCAGCCGGTCGGTAGCCACGGGCTGTGGTTTGCAGCCGCCGGGGTTTCAGCGGTAGACCAAGAGCGTTACAGTGAGGCGCTGCTGCCATCGCTGAATGCCGAACTGCCAGCCGATTTTTTGGAAGACGATGACCGCTTGCGGTTAATTTCCGGCCATACTTATTTCCGGCAGCGTTTAAGCGGCGGGCATCAGGCCCAGGTAGGCGTGCAGGCCCGGTCGTTTGAGCATTTGGATCAGCTGCCCACCGCATCATCGGAAGAGCAGGTGCAGACAGAGGCTATTCTAACGCCCTACCTTTCGATGGGTGGGCCTCTGCAAGCTCGTGTGTCTTATCAGCTGGGGCTGCGTTTGCCGGCCTACCTCCAATCCGGCGCTACTTTCCTGGAGCCCCGGGCTTCATTGAGGGTTCAAGTGGCGCCACAGCATCAACTAACGTTAGGGTACGGCTTGCACTCGCAGATGACCTCTCCCTACTTCCGGCAGTTTGGGCAGCTTGCGCCTATCCGCTCCCATCAGGGAGCCTTGGGGTACGAATGGCAGTTGCAGCCGGCGCTTAGCTTCAAGGCGGAAGCTTTCTACCATTACTTGTTCGACGCGCCCGTCCTGGGCCTGAATGGCGGTGGTGCCTTTACGACACTCAACGAGCTCAGCAGTTGGTCGTGGCTGACGGGGGCCATCTTAGAAGAAAAGGCGGAAGGCCGCAATTATGGGCTGGAGCTTAGCTTAGAGCAGTTGCTGACCAAAGGCTACTATTACCTGACGAACTTCACGCTCTACCAGGCGCAGTTTGCGCTTCCCGGAGAAGACAGCCAGCCCGGCCGGTACGATGGCCGCTTCATTTTTAACGCAATTGCCGGGAAAGAATGGCGCAAAGAGCGGCCCGGCAAGCACATCCGGACCTGGGGGGTAAATGTACGCCTGAATTACCTGGGCGGGTTTAGGGAATTGCCAATAGACGAAGGGGCGTCGGAAGCAGCAAGATATACCCGGTTTGACTTTTCGGCGGGTTACACGGAAACCCTGCCTGACTTTTTCCGCACCGACCTGCGTATCTATCTGAAAAAGAGCCGCGAGAAATACAGCAGCACGCTGGCATTAGACGTTCAGAATGTAACCAATCAGGAGAACGCCGCCTTTAGCTACTATGATATTCTGACGAGTAGGGTGGAGCAGCGGTATCAGCTAAGCCTGATCCCAATTTTGACGTATCGGGTAGAACTCTAGTTGAGGGTATATCGACGACGAAGTGGTTTCCCCGATTAAAAGTAGGGAGCCGGACCCCCGTGTCCCGCCGCCAGAAGCTTTGGCTACCATTGGCCATGCTAAGGCAGGCGGGTCAGCATACCGGCCAACGCGTGCGTCGGGTAGACGCTCATTCCGAGTATAACCTAAGGCTGGGCCACCAGGGATAATATTGCAGAGGGGGCGAAGAAAGGTCATGCTATTTAGGCCGGCACGGCTAAAATTATCTATCGCGCCCAAAACGCTGGCTGGTGCACAAGGTTCAACCGCCACGTGCCTCCTCAACACAGAGGCGGAAGGGGCGATACCTCGGGCACGACATCCTCAAACCACCGCAGTGGTGCCTGTACCTTATCGCCGGTTTCCGTGTCGCACTTAAAGAAGAGGTAGTAAAGCTGTATATTATCACCCATTCGGTGAAGCAGCCGCCTCAAGCGGTTCTCTCCCTCTTTGGGGAGTTGGTAAACAAAGATGCAGCGCCAGGCGTAGAAAGCCTCGTCGTGCAGTTCCACAATATCAAGGACCGCTTCATCATCGGTAAACTTTTCCAGGTAGCCGCGGGCGATCATGCCGTGGTGCTTCGACCAATCCCGGGGTATGCTTCTGACCTCGAGGTGCTTGAACGTGTCGTGGACAAGCGCGATCAGGCGCAGTTTCTGCCGCCACTCTTTGGAAATCGGCAGTTGGTCGATATTGGCGAGGACCTCCAGGATGTGTTTGTATATTTCTCCTTCGGGATGGCCAAAACGGGGCACACCCCACATCAGCCCTTTTTGAAATGTACAATCGCGTAACAACTCAGCTTCTGCCGCGTTCTCAGGCGGTAGGAGCTGCGTGATCTTGATGGGAGAGTTGTAAGGTTTCATTTGGCTAGGATCTTAAGGGCCAACCTTGCAGTGGTTTTGGTAAATGGTAAAGGGCTTGGAGTTCATTCCATACAACTTGAGGAAGGAACCGGCGGTTCGCAATAGGGTTGATCATTCCAAATTTCGATTTATCAGATACGCTGAATCCATTGGAGTCAGACTAGTGGGTTGAGCCGTAGACGCTTGACAGTTGACCCAGATAGCTATCGGGGCAGTAAGCACTCAAGCGTGAAAAGACTGTCAAATTTTTCGGTTTAGCCGCACTAGGCGTAAGCAGGTCGATGATATGGGGGTGGTGTACCGAGGTAAGGTACAGCCAAGCTTATGACCATTAAATATAAGCATTCCGCCACATACAGGCAAATGAGCTGGGCGTGAGGCAGCCACATTTTACGCAGGCCTAGCTGCCAGTTGCCAAATACTTATTGTTAAGTTCCTGTTAAACCAACTATTGATCCGTAACAAAGCGGTTTTTACAACAGTTTTTTTGCCATTATTCATTGAGAATCCAAACACACAAAATATCATCCGATATGAAACAACTATTTTCTCTGGTCCTGGCTGGCATCATTGGCGGTTTAATTACGCTTGGGGGCAATCAGTACCTGCAAAACGATGCACCGCAGACAGTGGCTGCACCGGCTTCTTTTGCCCAAGCCGTGCGCCACGTAAATATGCCTTCGGCCTCTGCCAATGCGCCATTCGACTTCAAGGCAGCAGCAGCAAAGGCTATGCCGGCGGTCGTTCATATCTCTTCCAAAATGGCACCGCAGCCTACGGCTAACCGGCAAGACCCTTTCCGCTTCTTTTTTGGCGATCCCTACGGAGGCGGCCAACCTCAGGGCGGCACTGGCTCGGGGGTGTTTTATACCTCTGATGGCTACATCGTCACTAATAACCACGTGGTAGCCAATGCCGATGAAGTGGAAGTCACCCTATTCGATAACCGCACGTACACAGCCAAAGTGATTGGGACGGAAGAAAAATCCGACCTGGCAGTCATTAAAATTGAAGGCAATGGTTTTCCGACCCTGGACTTTTCCAATAGCGATGAAGCTGAGATTGGAGAATGGGTCCTGGCTGTTGGCAACCCCTTTGACCTGACCTCTACGGTCACCGCAGGCATCGTTAGCGCTAAGGGCCGCAGCATCAACTTGTTGGGTGGCGGTAAAGCAATTGAGTCTTTCATTCAGACGGACGCCGCGGTGAACCCCGGAAATAGCGGCGGTGCCCTGGTAGATGCCGAAGGCCGCCTGCTGGGCATCAATACAGCGATTGCGACCCGATCGGGCGTTTTCTCTGGGTACAGCTTTGCCATCCCGGTCAACCTCGTGCGCCGCATCGCTGATGATATCATCGAGTACGGCAGCTATCAGCGGGCCTTCCTGGGGGTCGAGATTAGCGAGCTGGATGCGGGCTACGCTGAAGAACTGGGCGTATCCATTACACAGGGCGTAGTTGTCGAAAAGCTGGTGGAAGGCGGCTCCGCTAAAATGGCGGGCCTCCTGCCCAAGGATATCATTATTGGCGTGAATGAGCGCGTCATCAAATCCGTGCCCGAGCTTCAGGAAATTGTCGGTCAGGCGCAGGCCGGAGAGGTCATGAAAATCACCGTGAACCGAGATGGCGAAGTATTGCGCCTGCCCGTGCGGTTGAAGGGCGAGTAGAAAATCAAGTCTGACAACCGGCATTATGTAATAAAAATGACGGTGGCGGCCTTGCGCTTAAGCACGACAAAACTTAAATTGAAAAAAGCTGTTGTAAAGCACTGAAAACGAAATTACTATCCGGTGCTTTTAAGAAATTATTAACAGGTTCGCTAACAACATTCGATTCCCGGATTCAGTTAGTGCAAGTAAAGAAACTTGTTTAAAGTTGGTTTTTCGTTTTGTTTTGATGCGTCTGTCTTGCTTTGCAGGGCAGACGTTTTTTATCTTTAGGGAGGACCAACCTGCGCCCCAATGACCCGCCACTCCAATCCGCTT
>CAZNSK010000237.1:0-6559 GCA_964575505.1 uncultured Phaeodactylibacter sp. | reverse complement strand
ACTCTTTTTTTTATTCCTACACTTAAGTTAATTTTCTAACCTGATGCGCATGGGGCTGGGGGGTGGACCTAACGCTATCCCATCTCATTAATCCTGTCAACCTTCTTTAGGAATTAGCTCTAATGTCCACCCCCTGAATCCCCCGCCAGCGGGGGACAGGTGCTGCGCTTGAAGTGAGGGCGTTGGAGCTTGATGCAGGGCTTTCACACCTCATACACGCCGTGCACGGCAACGCCTGCCTGGCTCAAGTCCAAAAGCGAAGGGCAGACTTTACGCTCTATTCCACAGCAGCACGGGCAACCCGTCTCCCCCGTGCCCCGGCACTGTAGCCAGCTATGGCGCAAGCGTCTGGTTGTTAAAGCTAAAGGGTGAACTCAACGCTATTTCCCTTACTCCGATCCTGCCAATCCCTCGATCAAGTCAGGTGGCGACTTCGGAGTCGCGACCTGACTGGCTCCGGCCGCGATTCCCTAATCGCCGCCGGAGTTGGACAAGGCAGGCTGGCTTCGAGCCCGTCTACAGGCAAGCGGGAGAGCATTTCGTACCCTTGGAGAGACTTTAAAAGGAAACTACCTACAGTACCATCAGAACGCATCAAGGTGCTAATCAATATATTGGTATCGATAACGATTTTCATAACCTAGCGTCTACGAAAGACTGATTTTGCTCCCTTAATTGCCGGTTAATTTCTTCTACTACCGACTCGATTTCCGCTTCCTTCGCTTCACTTTTTGAAATGATCATCTTGTAGCGGATGAAATCTAGGAAGTCTTGAATATCCTGTACGTCAATTAGCCCTTTGGGAATCGAAATCAATAGCTCATCCTTTTTATTGGTGATTTTCATAACATCCTGTTCTATGGTGTTAATCGCTTTTTGATGAAAAAAGTTCTCCCCTTCTAATAAAGTTAGGGCGTACTCGAAAAGTACACCCTAACGGGCGGACGCTTCGCCGGCCTATCCGCAGGCTGGCTTGGAGCCCAGCCACGCTGTCCCGGCGACTTCAGTTGACGATAGTTGCAGCTCGGCAGACTACTTGGGCGTTGGCCTGTCCAGCGGTGCAAGCAGTAGCCTACTTCCATAGACTGGCTGGGGCCCAGCCTATGGGGGTAGGCGGTTTCCCAATTACCAAATCCATCTTAAAAGACGCTAGATTGTGTGCGCAGTTGCATGCCGTTGCGCTGCCATCTCTCCTGTGGGCTCGTCTAGAGATTGACAATACCGCCCAAGTGATGGCTTGGGGAGGAGGGCTTGGCTCAACGAGGGGCCCCTCATTCAGGCAATTATGCCCCGGTGTGCCCGGAATAAACATTCTGCAACTTTTCGTCAGGCTTTACGTTCGCTTTTTGAAATTAGAACAACTAATTAGACATGAAAAACACATTCTCCCTACTCTTAGGCATAGCCTGCCTACCGCTGCTGACCGCCTGTTTCAACGCAAGCCAGATCGCCGAGCGCCCGGCGGCGGCCACCACATCCACCAACCACACATCCCCTATGGACAGCACTTCTTTTTTCAGTTTCACCGTCAATTCCCTAGCGGGAGAGCCCGTCGATTTGTCCCAGTACCGCGGCAAGAAAATCATCGTCCTCAACGTCGCCTCCAAGTGCGGTTATACGCCGCAGTATGCCGACTGGGAAAAGTTCTACAGCGCCCACCAGGACGAGTTCGTAGTGCTTGGTTTCCCCTGCAACGACTTCATGGGCCAGGAGCCAGGTTCTGCCTCCGAGATCGCCGCGTTTTGTCAGCGCAACTATGGGGTCACTTTCCCCATGTTCGAGAAAGTCCACGTGAAGGGTGCCGACAAGTCGCCCCTCTACCAATGGCTTACCGACCCCGCACAGAATGGCTGGAACGACCAGGAGCCAAGCTGGAATTTCTGCAAGTACCTCCTCAACGAAAAGGGAGAACTGACCCACTTCTTTGCCTCCAACGTCAAGCCCGATAGCCCAGACTTCGTAGCGGCCATAGGCGACTGATAGCGTACTGTCCCGGCGACTTCAGTCGCCGATTGTCACAGCTTGGCAGACGGCCGGGCGCTGCACTGCCCAGCGGTACCGGCAGTAGCCTATCTCCATAGACTGGCTGGAGTCCAGCCTATGGAGGTAGGCGGTTTTCTAATTACCAGCTCAATGGTAAGGGACGCTCTTTTTTATACGCAGTAATGAAGTTAGGGCGTACTGGAAAAGTACACCCTAACGGGCTAACACTTCGCCCAACCACCCAAAGAATAGCTTGGAGCCTAGCCCTACTGTCCCGGCGACTTCAGTCGCCGATAATCGCAGCTTGGCAGACGGCCGGGCGCTGCGCTGCCCAGCGGTGCCAACAGTAGCCTACCTCCATAGACTGGCTGGAGTCCAGCCTATGGGGGTAGGCGGTTTCCCAATTACCAGCTCAATGGTAAGGGACGCTCTTTTGTATACGCAGTAATGAAGTTAGGACGTACTGGGAAAGTACATCCTAACGGGCTCGACTCAAAGTTAGGGCGTACTAGGAAAGTACACCCTAACGGGCTAACACTTCGCCCTACCCTCGCAGGCTGACGTGGAGCCTAGCCCTACTGTCCCGGCGACTTCAGTCGCCGATAGTCGCAGCTTGGCAGACGGCTGGGCGTTGCGCTGCCCAGCGGTGCCAACAGTAGCCTACCTCCATAGACTGGCTGGAGTCCAGCCTATGGGGGTAGGCGGTTTCCCAATTACCAGCTCAATGGTAAGGGACGCTCTTTTGTATACGCAGTAATGAAGTTAGGACGTACTGGGAAAGTACATCCTAACGGGCTCGACTCAAAGTTAGGGCGTACTAGGAAAGTACACCCTAACGGGCTAACACTTCGCCCTACCCTCGCAGGCTGACGTGGAGCCTAGCCCTACTGTCCCGGCGACTTCAGTCGCCGATAGTCGCAGCTTGGCAGACGGCTGGGCGTTGCGCTGCCAGCCGATAGCGCATAGCGGCGAACCGGAACTGAAATACCCAGAATAAGTGTTATCTTAGGGCAACAGAAAAGTTTGAATACATGCGTGAGATCGAACACATCCCAATTTTAAAAAACAATATTCAATCTTTGGTTGAAATTTGTAAAAGGCATCACGTATCAAAGTTATTTGTATTTGGCTCCGCCATCAGTGGAAAATTTGATGCAACGCACAGCGATATTGATTTAGTGGTAGAACTCTTGCCTATGCCTCCAGAAGAAAAAGGAGAACACCTTTTAGAGTTGTGGGACGAATTAGAAGTACTATTGCAAAGAAAGGTAGATTTACTAACCGATCAACCCATTAAAAACCCCTTCTTGAGAAAGGATATAGAACAATCAAAACGTCTTATCTATGACGAAGAAAGGGAAGAAGTACTTGTCTGACATACTTATTGCTATTGAGCTTATCGAACAATTCACTGAAGAAGTCAATGAATTCAGTAAATATCAGGCTGATTCCAAAACGAAAAGTGCAGTGGAGCGGCAACTGTCTATCTTGGGTGAAGCAGTGAATAATTACAGGAAGCTGGAAGAGCAATTCGAGTTGACAAATACTAGGCAAATTGTTTCTTTCAGAAACCGAATCATCCATTCCTACGACAATATTGATGACACTATAGTTTGGACGATACTACAGAAGCACCTGCCGAAACTAAAGGAAGAAGCCGAGAATGGTCTGAAAAAATGAGGTTGTAATGAAGTTAGGGCGTACTGGGAAAGTACACCCTAACGGGCTGACGCTCCGCCCTACCACCCGCAGGCTGACTTGGAGCCAGCCCTACTGTCCCGGCGACTTCAGTCGCCGATAGTCGCAGCTTGGCAGACGGCCGGGCGTTGCACTGCCCTTCCATCTGTGCTGGTCCGGAGATTGGCAATACGGCCCAGGCGACGGTTTGGGGGCTTGCGGCGACTGAAGTCGCCGGGACAACTTGGCTCAAGGCAGGCAGCGGCCTTGGAGCCGCGGCCTGACAGCCCAGCTCCCACCGCGATTCCCATCTTGCAAATACGGCGAATAAAGTGCCTACAGCCCTACTAGGCTACAATCTACACCGTGCAGCGCAAATAACGATCTGGCCTTTGCTTCTTTTTATCTTTAGCACGCTTACGAATCCGGGAAGGCTTCGTAAACGTTTGTTTCAAAATACCTGAAAACTACCATGCGGCCTAAGTGCTAAAGGCACACCATGACGAATTAGTTTATCCATCATATACCGCTCCAAGCGATGAGACTGGCCAAATCGCACATGACCCAGCCAACTATTAAGACTTTGCTCCAGGCTTAGTGCAGGTACGGTCCCATTTCTATACGCCCCTACCTGACGATGCAAATACCGACGAAAACGATGCGTTTTCACTTTCTGCAAAACCCGATAGTACGGATAAACCCGGAAGCCCAGAAAGGGGACACCACGCTGCGTAGCATGGATGTGCGTCTTGTTGGGATGAGCCAATAATCTCAAGCTTTCCAAATAGTGGTGCACCGCTTGGCGGTATTCGGCTAACGCAGAGGTGGAATTATGGAATAACACAAAATCGTCCACATAGCGGATGTAACCGGGCACCCGTAGTTCCTCTTTGACAAAGTGGTCAAAACGGTTCATGTAGACATTCGCCCAGAATTGGCTGGTCAAATTGCCGATGGGCAGGCCGCGCCGCCGTTGTTGGGGGGTAAACAAGTCATCGCCCGGAAAAAAGGGGGCATGCGGCTCCTGTAGATTGGAGGCATCAATAATGAGGTCCAGCAGCCACAAGGTGTCCGGGCAGGCGATCTTCCAGCGCAGCTCCTGTTTCAAAATCTCGTGGTCGATGCTGGGAAAAAACTTCCGGATATCACACTTTAAGACGTACTTATACTGCCGGGCGTACTGCTGATAGCGCACGATAGCTTTGTGCGTACCTTTGCCCTTGCGGTTGGCGTAGCTGTCGTGAATGAATGTCCGCTCGAATAGCAGTTCTATGACATTGCAAATTGCATGATGCACCACCCGGTCGCGGAAGGGCGCTGCGCTGATGAGGCGCTTTTTGGGGTCGTGGATGAAGAAGGAGCGGTAGGGGCCTGGGTGGTAAATTTGATCTGACAACTCCTTTTCTAAGTTGAGCAACTCATACTCGAGATTTGCTTCGAACCGGGCTACGCTGCTTTGTTTCCGTTTCCCTTTGGAAGCTTTCTTAAATGCACACAGCAAATTTTGAAACTGAGAAATTTCAGTATACAGCCCTTTATACTTTTTCATAATGGACAACCCTTATCATAAAAGCAATATCCTGAGCCAAAGCTTTGACTTGATCAAGCAAAGCCTCGACCTCATCGCTAATTTCCCAAAAAACCAGCGCTTTTTGCTGGGCGAGCGGCTTCAAAACCTCAGTAGTGATCTCCTGGAGTACTATATCGAAGCCTACTACGGAAGCAGTAAATCCCTGAAGCGGGAAAAGCTTACCACTGCCAATCTCCAACTTGAAAAGCTCCGCTTTTTCTGGAGGCTGGCTTATGAGAAAAGATTCATTTCTTCCGGCCAGTACCGGCTCGTCAGTGAGCAAATCCAAAGCCTGGGCCGCATGACCGGCGGTTGGCTCAAAAAGCTATAAGACATCAGGAGGGACGTTCGCTTGCGCTACTAGCCCCGCCCTTCCTCGATGTCTTTGGCAACTGCACTATGGCAGCGGCACCGGACAGCCATCGGACTATGCAGCAAGCACGCTCTGCGCAGCCTTGGCCACGCAAATTCTGGCTCCCACAGTGGGCACATACTCCCGGGCAAGCCGAAAACCGTTGTTGTTGTTCCGGTTATCCGTGTTGTTCCTATTGCGATTCGCGACGCGACAATTGTTAGTATTGTTGTTCCACGACCCGCCGCGCAGGACTCGACGGCTAGCACTTAACATGACTGCCCGAGTCACAAGGTACAAAAATTTGCGCCGACCGCCTTCGGCGGTAAAGGATATCCAATTTCGCTATTCCGATTGAAACCGAAACGGCAAACAGAAAAGAGTAAAAGAGTAATCAGCCTACCGGCTGAATTAAAAGAACCAAAGGGTAAATCAGTCCCGGGCAAGCCGAAAACCGAAGCTGTCGTTCCGGTAACCCGAGTAGCTCCACCCGCGAACCGCGACCCGACAATTGAAAGTAATGTTGTCCCACGACCCGCCGCGCAGGACTCGACGGCTACAATCTCCATTACTGCCTTCCAACCAGGCACTTCCATCCCCCGGCGCTCCGTTATAGTCCTTATGCCAGCAATCCTGCACCCACTCCCAAACATTCCCACTCATATCGTACAGCCCCAATTGGTTCGGCCGCTTCTGCCCCACCTCATGCGTACGGCTATCACTATTCCCACTATACCAGGCAACCGCATCAATATCATCACTGCCGCTGTACAAAAATTCATCCTTTGCGCCGGCTTCCCCGCCCCGGGCTGCATACTCCCATTCCGCTTCGGTAGGCAGGCGGTAGTTTTGGCCCGTTTGTTCACTTAGCCAAGCAGCGTAGGCACGGGCACCGTACCAGCTTACTTCCACTACCGGATGGCGCTCAAAGCCTTCTTCTACCTCAAACCTTCCGTCGCTTATTTCTTTGATTTTGG
>CAZNSK010000236.1:0-6575 GCA_964575505.1 uncultured Phaeodactylibacter sp. | reverse complement strand
AGAAAAAATAACGGCGCATAAAAACACGTTTTATTAATGCACCATTCCTTAGCATGGACATGTACAAAAAGTCGGCTGAGTATTTCAAGAACATGTGGGCGAGCAATACCATGGAGACAACACAGGATCGGACCAAAAAACTCAGTGCGCTGTACCAGGATTCCATGAAGGCTTTCTATGATACCACCAAGGCCAATTCTAAAGTGATGCAGGAGTACATGAGCGCCAATTAAGCGCTTGATTGCCGCCCGTATCCTCCATTTTCAAAACCATGATTCATTATGAGTAATCAATTCGATACCATCATAGAGGGGCAAAAGAAAGCCATGGAGTTTTGGTCCAGGCTTTCCGGCCAGATGGCCAAGCCATTCCAGAAAGAGCAAGCTGACCCGGCTAAAGCGGGGCAGGAGCTATTCGAAGAGTGGTACCAAAAGCAGCAAGCTTTCTTTCAGGAAGCCATGAAAAGCAACCCTCAGGATTTGCTGCAGCAAACGCCGGAGCACCTGCGCAAGTATATGGAGATGCAGGCGGAGTTTACCCCAAATGGGCGGATTTCTTCCAGTCGAACGCCGGCCAAATGGGGATGCAATGGCCGCAGCCCGACAGCTTTGGCAACCCTATGCAGTATTTCCAGGACAATATGTCGAATTGGAAAAAATGGATGGGCGGCAGCCACGATTGGTTCAGCGGGCAAGTGCTCGATAAGATGCCCTTCAATATGCGGCCTCACTACACGGGCTTCCTCGATACGTATAACCTCATGTCGAAGTACTGGGAACCTTTGCAGCGGCTGATCAGGAACGGCTTGACCGACCAGGAGATGGTAGACAAGTACTTTGGCAGCGAGGCTTACCAAAAGTTAGTCAACCAGATGATGGGCTTCCGGCCCGTAGGCAGCGCCAGTGATATTATTGAGCAGGCCAATAAGTGGTTTTCCAACATGACTTCCTATATGGATACGCAGTCTGCCGACTGGAAATCCGTGAGCGATACCTGGAAAGAAAAAATGCAAGCCTTTACCGGCAGCGGCAGCCTGCCCATCTTTGAGATGGCGGCGGAGTTCAACAACCGCCTGCGTGATCAGCTGGCGCCGTTCAACAACATCGCAGCTCAGGGCCGGGAAACGGAAATGGGCAAAATATTGCAGGATATTCAGTTTCAGTACATCGCTTTCATCCTGAAGTCTGCCGAAATGCAAACCAAGGTGTATGAGTCGGGGCAGTTTGCCTTGCCAGATACCCTCAAGGAGCTGGCGGGCCAATTCAAGGCCGATCAGGAGATGCCGGATTTCCAAAACTTCTTCAAGCACTACATCGATAAACTGGAAGGAGCCATGCTGGAAGTCTTGCACGCCCCGGCCTATTCCAAGCTGCAGAGCGAAGTCTCTGCCCTGGCGACCCGCATTAAGCGCGATAATGAGCGCCTTCTCGAACTGATGTACGCCGACTTGCCGTTCCTGACCAACAGCGAAGGGGACGATATTGCTAAAGAGGCGGCCGCCCTGCGCAGCAAGGTCCGCGCTTTGGAGCACCGGCTGGCTGAACTGGAAAAAGCCCTGCTGCTCAGTGGCAAACCGGCTGTAGAGCAGAAAGCGCCGGGCACTGCCGCCCCTGCAGGCCATTCCAAAAAAGTGCTGATGGACAAAATCGGCACCACCTCTGCTTCGGACGCAGACGACCTGAAGGCAATTAAGGGCGTAGGGCCTAAACTCGAAGGCATGCTCAATGACCTGGGCATCTACACCTTCCGGCAGGTCTCTAAAATGGGCGCTGCGGAGTACGATATGATTGACGAACTCCTTGGAGCCTTTCAGGGGCGCGCCAAGCGTGACAACTGGGCCAAGCAAGCCAAAGTCTTATTGAAATAACGAGTTGGCTGTGCCGCGGGCCGGTGCCAACGCCCGCCCGCCACACAACAACTACCACTCTGCCAGGTAAAAATCAACAATATGAGCACAACAGCATCCAATTCTACCCTCAGCGATCAAATCATAGAGCAAGTCAACACGGCTTCGGATGCGCTGAATAATATCAGCAGCGTACAGGATGTCGATATCGCCACCGCGCCCCGGGAAGTGGTCTGGGAAGACGGCAAAGTGAAGCTATACCGCTTCTCACGGGAGGACAAAGCAGCTACCCATACGCCGGTACTTGTTTCTTATGCCTTGGTCAACCGTTGGGAAATGATGGACCTGCAGCCTGACCGCAGCTTCATCCGCAAACTGATCAGCGAAGGGTTGGATGTCTACCTCATCGATTGGGGGTACCCGACCAAGGTTGACCGCTACAAAACCATGGAGGACTACATCCTGGGCAATATCAACGACTGCGTAGATTACATCCGGGAAACGCACGGCCTGTCAAAGATCAACCTCTTGGGCGTATGCCAGGGCGGCACCTTCAGCCTGATTTATTCAGCGCTCTTTCCGGAGAAAGTCAAGAACCTGGTGACGCTGGTGACCCCAGTCGACTTTGATAACGATGAGGGGCTGCTATTCAAATGGGCGAAAGATATGGACGTGGATGCCATCGTGGACGGTTTCGGCGGCATTGTGCCTGGCGATTTCCTCAATACGGGATTTGACCTCCTGAAGCCGATGAATAAAGCCCGCAAGTACATGGCTTTGCCACAAACTATGGCGAATAAAGGGCGGTTTATGAACTTCCTGCGCATGGAGCATTGGGTGGCCGACAGCCCGGCTCAGGCCGGAGAGGCCTACCGCCGGTTCATCAAGGATATGTACCAGCAAAATAAGCTATAGTCCAACAACTCAAGATTTGTGAAATTATGGCGCAGCTATTTTTTTAGCTCGCAAGGCGGAAAACGTAGGCGATGCCTAAGCATCGGCGAGGCTTTTCAACGCAGCGAGGTGAGAAAAGAGCAAGCCAGAAATCACAAATTTGGGGTTGGCGGACTATAATCAAAGGCGAATTTGAATTGGGCGGGCGCAAGGTTGATCTGCAGCGCATCAAAATGCCGGTGCTGACCATCTATGCAAAGAACGATCACATTGTGCCCCCGGCGACTACCAAGCCAATCAATGAGCTGGTGGGGGCCAAGGATAAAGAATTAATGGAATTCCCGGGCGGCCATATTGGCGTATTCGTTGGCAGCCGTTCACAGAAACTGCTTACCCCGGCCGTTGCCCAGTGGCTGGCGGAGCGGGATTAAGCAATAGCACTAATGCCTATGAGCGTGTGCTACTCTGGTTTTAGCACAGCGGTGAAAGCGTTGTGCCCGGTTCAGCAAAGGGGGCAGGAAAGCCCCAGCCCCCGCTGTTGAGCTACAATTTGGTAATACCTGGTTTTAATTTGGTTAGGGCTGAGCTGGCTGTGGGAGACTGCAGCCAGTTCGTTTTTTATCTGCCCCTGGATAATTTTTCGAGCATTTGGGTTACCCAAGCCATTCGGTCGGCCTGCTCTGATTCGGCTCCGGTTTTCTTAAGGGCCTTCCGGTAGCTTTCCAATTCCCGGCGGGCACCCTCTGATTCATCGAGGCGCAGCAGCACCATCGCTTTTTCCAGATGGATTTCCGGAGACAGCGCGTAGGCTTCCTGTTCGGCCTTGCGCAGCAGCAGCATCGCGCGCTCCATATCGCCTGCTTCATTGGACGTCTGGCGGAGTAAAACGGACTGAAGCATATAATCCTCCAGAACAGCCGCGTCGGCATCTAACTGTGTCGTCAGCAGTTGTTGTGTGCGCTGATAATTTCCACTCAGGAAAGCTTTCCAGGCGGTATTCCGGCGCGCCATGGCAGTAGCACTGATGTAACCAGGGTCAGCCGCCGGCAGCGAATGCCTGGATTGATAGCCGAGGTTGAGCATCTGCTGGTAAAGGTGTGGGTATAGCTGTTCTTCCTGGGTTTGCATTTTGAAAGTCCGGCTTTCTTTTTGGGCTTGGTGGATACGGGTGTAAGCGTTTAACAGCGCCTGCTCATTGAGCTTGAGGTGCTGAAGCAGGGTCTGTGCTGCCCGGTCGGCCTCCTGCTCCTGTTCCAGGGTGTACTCCATTCCAAGGCGGTTAGCGATTTGAAAGGCGATAGCGCTGGATAGGAGTGAGATCGATTCCGTAAATGCGCCGAAGGCATACAGGTCGACCGGGCTAAAGGTCCCGTTGCGGATCGACTGGTTGGCGACTGCGGTTTCGGTTACGGCTGCGGCAACGGTGATGACGCCGCTCCAAAATGCGGCCCTTGCTTCCCGGCTTAAGTTTCTCCGGTAATTATCTACCGAATGGTTGAACAGGATATGGGCAAACTCCTGTGCCAGGACGCCAAGCAGCTCTTCCTCTGATTGAAGCGTGGCCAAAAGGCCTGTGGAAACGAATAAATCGCCATTGGCACAGGCGAAAGTACCTGGCTCCACGGATTCATAAACGCGGATACGCATCACAGCCGGGTGGCGTTCAACCGGTTGTTTAGGAAATAGCCGGAGCCGTACCTGGTTGAGGTAATCATCAAGGTAGGGGTCATCGAACAGCGTGATGGTTTCATGAAAATTCAGGTACTCTTCCTGCAGCTCCCGCCTGACTTCCTGGTCCCAACCTCTCTTGGACAGCTGATCGAGCGCCGTAGATTGCAGAAACTGCTGGTACCAAACAGCATCAGTCGTAAGGTCATTGAGCTGAAAGTCAAGATGTTTTAGGTCAAAGGCGGAGATGGTCCGCTCCTGCCCGCCGGTCATGATCCGGATGTTCGGGTTGCCGGCAATGATTCTGTAGTCACTAAGCTCAACGATAGTACCGGCATCGAGCTTTTCAAAATTAGCATCCGAAGTGCGGAATTTTTCCTTAACGACCGCCCGGATGGAGTAGTCCTGTGCAAAAGGGAGGTTAGTGGTGGTAAAGAGAAACAACGCCGGAAGCGCGTAGATCAACTGTTTCATGTTATTAGGTTTTTTAAGTGTGTAACGAAAAGAGCAACAGGGAGTCAAACCTGATGTGAGCGCTCGAATAGTTTATCGCCTATTGGTGTATTAAATTTACAAATAGATCCGGGTATAGTGCGCTATAGCAATGTTAATTTTAGGGCGGAGTTTCCGTTAAAGCCGCTTAGTGGTGCTAACAAATTGTTAAAAAAAAACCGACCTTAGCGAAAAAGGCCAAGCATGACCGAATTTCAACAAGCCATCCTGGAAGGCATCCCGGCGGAACTGCCGCCGCTAAAGCCCTACGACCCCAATGTCAGCCACGCACCAAAGCGGGTAGTTGACGAGGTGCTTTCTCATAAAGACCGGGCACTGGCGCTCAAAAATGCGCTCCGCTACTTTCCCAAGAAACACCACGAAGTCCTGGCCCCGGAATTTGCGGAAGAACTAAACCGGCACGGGCGGATTTACATGTACCGCTTGCGCCCAGACTACGAAATGTACGCCCGCCCTATACAGGAATACCCCTGCCGCACAGCGCAGGCAGCCGCCATCATGCTGATGATACAGAACAACCTCGACCCCAAGGTGGCAAAGCACCCCCATGAGCTTATTACCTACGGTGGCAATGGCGCAGTATTCCAAAACTGGGCGCAGTACCGGCTGGCCATGCAGTACCTGGCAGAAATGACGGAGGAGCAGACGCTTGTCCTTTACTCCGGCCATCCGCTGGGGCTTTTCCCGTCGAGCCCCGAAGCCCCAAGGGTCGTCGTCACGAACGGGATGATGGTCCCCAATTATTCCAAAAAAGAGGATTGGAATAAATACAACGCCCTCGGGGTAACTTCCTATGGCCAGATGACAGCCGGTTCTTTTATGTATATCGGGCCGCAGGGGATTGTGCACGGCACTACGATTACGCTCTTGAACGCAGGCCGTAAAATGGGCCTGGGGCAAAACAGCCTGAAGGGCAAGGTGTTTGTCACTTCCGGGCTCGGCGGCATGTCGGGCGCGCAAACCATAGCCGCCGAGGTAACCGGTGCTGTAGGCGTGGTGGCGGAAATCGACCCGGATGCTGTGCAGCAGCGCATCGTGGATGGCTACATCCAAAAGGAAAATGTCTTTACTGACCTAAGCCAGCTGCTGACCCGCCTGGAAACAGCCCGGTCGGGCCAGGAGGCGGTTTCTCTCATCTATCAGGGCAATGTAGTAGACCTTTGGGAGCGGTTGGTACGCGACAATGTGAAAGTAGAACTGGGCTCGGACCAGACCTCGCTCCACAACATCGAAGGGCTTGGCTATGCCCCGGCAGGCTACACCTTTGAGGAAGCCAAATCCCTGCTCAGCACCGACGAAGTGCGTTTCATGTCTGAGGTCCGCGCCACCCTGTGCCGCCATGTAAAAGCCATTAATGCTATGGCAGAGCGGGGTATGTACTTCTGGGACTACGGCAACGCTTTTCTCAAAGAAGCTGGGAACTCCGGAGCTGATATCTGGCTGGACGAGGAGGAGGGCCACTTCCGCTACCCTTCCTATGTGGAGGATATAATGGGGCCCATGTGTTTTGACTACGGCTTTGGCCCATTCCGGTGGGTATGCACCTCCGGCAATCTGGCTGATTTGCAAAAAACAGATGAAATCGCCGCTCAAATTTTGCGCGAAATGCTGGCGGAAGCGCCGGAGGATATCCGCCCTCAGCTTCAGGACAACC
>CAZNSK010000235.1:0-6757 GCA_964575505.1 uncultured Phaeodactylibacter sp. | reverse complement strand
ACAAAATAACTTCGCCTATTCTAGGTAACTTATTACTGCGCGACCCCTTAGGTTCAGTCCCAATACTCTGGGCCTTACCCCTGCTGCTCTCGAATACCAGTTTACAACTAATTTCCGCATTGGGGATATGGACGGGCACCGCACTATCGTTTTCCGCAGTGGTTCGGTACGCCGGTCAAAAGCCTAAAACCTAAATATCGAAGGGCCCAACAGCTATTGCCATTGAGCCCTTCGCAGCAGCGTTTTATCGTCTATCAATGCTGCACTTTAGTAGTTTGACGGACCTGCCCGCCTGCCCACCTGGCGGTACGGCAGGCGGGCAGGCAGTAATAAGTGATACGATTTTCTTTTAGGATTTCTTTTTTTCATCAGCACCTTGCTGCTGCCAATCTTCAACCGCCTCGTTGATTTTATCTGAGACCACCATAGCTACAGCCTTTACCGTATCCACGACATCCTCCAGAGATTCGCCGAGGGTTGCAGAGACAGCCTCCGGGAGCGTGTCTTCGTGCTTGCCCCCGCTTTTTTCTGAGTTTTCGGCAGCAGCCTTACCCGCTTCCGCTTTGCCCTGAATGGCCTTAGCGGCGTCTTTGAGCTTATCCGCTTCTGCTTTGCGGGCTTTGGCTTCTTCTTCCATCTGTTGCTTGATCTTCGCCTCCACCTCTTTTTGGGCCTTTTTGACCTGCTGTTGCTCCCGCCGCTTGGCTTCTTTTTCTTCCAGGACCTTCATTCGGCGCTCCAAGTCGGACTTCGTCTTGAGCATATCATCCAGCTTGACCGCCTTGGAGTTGATCCGTTCCTCTACCATTTTAATCTTGGCGGTCCGGATTTGCGCCTCCAGCTGGCCATCGGTAGAGTCAATTTTGCGCTGCTGAAAGCTAAGCTCATCTTTATCGCGCTTGATTGAATGCTGCATGCGGTCGATAGCGCCCTGCAAGCCCTTATAACGCTTTTGGAGCCGCTCAAGGGGCGAACGGTCTTGCCCGGCAGATTCGCCAAAGCGTTTTTCTTTTACCTCTTTGAACATGCCATCGAGGCGCTTCCAGACCTTGTTGCGGTCATCGCGGGTAAATTTAGTATTCTTGAATTGCCGCTGTACTTTCTTCAGCTCTTCGAAGACGCTCTGCAGCCGCTTATTCTCCTTCACCTTCTCCTCCAGCTCATTCAGGGTAGCCATAAATTCTTCGAAGCGTTCTTTAGACTTCGACTTGAACTCCTGATCCATTTTGCTGCGCAGGTCCTTCATTTCGCCAAACAACTCATTGGTCCGGTCGCGCAATTGGTTGGCGTGGTCGCGGAACAGGTTGCGGTCGCGCACCTGCTCCTGCACTTTGTCCCAGAACCCTTTGAGCTCTTCCCAAATCTGCTTATCAAAGCCCTCCAGGCGGCTGATTCGGTCGCGCAGGTCTTCCAGCTCAGACTGGTACGCCTGGCTGAGCTTAGAGGAAAGGACGATGAACTGCCATTCCGTCTGCGCCCGTGAAAGCAGGTCGGTGCGTTCTACCTTAATGCTCTCCGGCAGCAAGGAGTCCGAGACGTTGAGCCCCCGCTCTGTGACCATATGCGCTTCCGGAAACGCCACTTCCTTATCGTTGCGCCACTCGTCCATCATTTTCTGATAGAACTCGTCCGTCGCTACCGTTTCTGGGAAGGTGTAGATTTTCATCTGGTTTTCATTGGCGAGGAGTTCAACCGCTACCAGTATGCGTTCATCCTGTGCATTTGTCCCCCAAAGTACAAGCTTTGTCTTCATAATCGTCTATATAAAATGCATGCCGGGCCTAAGCCCTGCTTTCGTGTGTATCTGCAAAATTAATAAATAACCCGGTAATATGCGGCGGCTAAGCCCCCACCAGGCGTTCGGCCAACAAGTGTTCAGCGATCTGCACGGCATTGGTCGCCGCCCCTTTACGCAGATTATCTGCCACAATCCAAAGATTGAGCCCGTGCTCAACCGACTCGTCCCGGCGGATGCGGCCCACGAATACCTCATCCCGGTCCTTGGCAAATTTCGGCATAGGGTATTCGTTATTGCGGTGGTCATTCAACACCTTAATGCCCGGTGCCTGGCCCAGCAAATCAATGACATCGGCTAGCTCAAAGGGCTGTTCCAACTCAATGTTAACCGACTCGGAATGGCCGCCGTTGACCGGCACGCGCACGGCGGTGGCGGTGATGCCAATACCAGGTGCCCCCAGGATTTTGCGGGTTTCATTCACCAGCTTCATTTCCTCCTTGGTGTAGTCGTTTTCCAGGAAGACATCGCAATGTGGCAGGCAATTCTCAAATATCGGGTACGGGTAGGCTCTTTCCCCAGCCTCCGCTTCGTAGCCTTTTTTCTCCAGCTGATACTGCTTCACCGCCTGCATGCCAGTACCGGTGAAAGACTGATAGGTAGAAACCACAATGCGCTTGAGGCCGTACGCCCGGTGCAGGGGGGCCAGCGCCAGTACCATCTGAATGGTCGAGCAGTTGGGGTTGGCAATGATCCGGTCCTCCGGCTGCAAGTCCCGGGCATTAATTTCCGGCACCACCAGCTTTTTAGTGGGGTCCATGCGCCAGGCAGAGGAGTTATCAATAACTGTTGTGCCCACTTCCGCAAACCTTGGGGCGTACTCCAGGGAAGTGCTGCCCCCGGCGGAGAAAATCGCAATATCCGGCTTGGCAGCAATAGCATCTTCCATACTCACCACCGTATGCGATGCCCCCCTAAAGGATACCGGTTTGCCCACCGACCGGGCGGAGGCAACAGGGATGAATTCATCAATTGGCAAGTTGCGCTCCTCCAGCACCCGGCACATCACCGTGCCGACCAGGCCGGTCACGCCTACTACAGCTAATTTCATGACGCTCAATTTTTACCTAATGCCAGGGCGGGCACCCCCCTACCCCCGGCAGTCATTCATTCAATGGAGCGCAAAGATAAGCCCCACAAGGGATTAGCGAAAGATTTTGGGCAGCTTGTCGTTAAAAAATCATGAAGTCTAAACATTCCTTTTCGCTACCTCTGCCGGATTCGCTATTTTTGGGGGCATGAAAGCATGCTACCTTACTGTACTCTGCCTGCTGCTTGGCGCTGCTGCCCACGCCCAACTCACTGATGATTTCTCCGACGGGGATTTCTCCAACGACCCAACCTGGCTGGGCGACACCGGCCGCTTTACGGTCACCGATGGAGAATTGCAATTGCTCCACCAAGAACCGGAGAGCAATAACGAAAGCCTGCTCTACACTGCAGCGGCCACTTCGGCTGATGAAGCTACCACCTGGTCCTTTTACGCCCGCACAGCTTTTTCCCCTTCCTCCAGCAACTTCGCCCGGGTCTACCTGGCGGCTTCCACCCCCGACCTGGCGGGAAGCGTCAATGGCTACTATGTGAGAATCGGCGGTATTTCCGGCAGCGATGATGCCGTAGAGCTGTACCGGCAGGATGGGAATAGCGCTACCCTGCTCATCAGCGGCACGGCAGGGGCAGTGGGAGAAGACCCTGCCGAAGCCCGGGTACGGGTCACCCGCTCCCCCGGGGGAGAATGGGTACTGGAAACCGATTATAGCGGCGGTACGGACTTTACCGTTGAAGGTTCCGCGACTGACCTGACCTATCCTACAGCTGGCTTTTTCGGATGGGTATGCACCTACACCAGCACCCGGGCCGAGCTCTTCTTCCTGGACGATGTGCTCGTCGACCCCTTATTCGTGGATACGGCCCCGCCTACCCTGCTGGAAGCAGCACCCAATACCGCATTCGAAATCACCGCCCGCTTCAGCGAGCCTCTCGAACCGGCGGCGGCCAATAATGCGGCCAACTTCAGTATAGACAATGGCATTGGGACACCAGTCTCAGCAGAACTGCAGGCCGACCCCACCCTGGTTAACCTGTCCCTCGGCACGGCCCTTCAGAATACCCAATCCTATATCCTTACGGCCAATGGCATACGGGATGCTGAGGGGAATACAGCGGGCAGTTTGCAAACCAGTTTTATTTACTACGATATTCAACCTGCCGCCCCCGGCGACCTCATTATTTCTGAGCTGATGCCAGACCCGAACCCTGCCGTTGCCCTGCCAGAAGCCGAGTACCTGGAAATTTACAACCGCAGCGAAAAAGTCATTGATCTGGCTGATGTACAAATTGCATCGGGCAGCAGCCCGGAACAACTTCCTGAATACCTGTTGCTACCAGGTGCTTACGTAGCCGTTTGTGACGAAGCTTTTGTCGGGGCCTTTGCCGGCGGCGGCCCGACGATAGGCGTCAACAGCTTTCCTTCCTTGTCTAACGGGGCGGATGAAGCCACCCTCCTGGACGGAGATGGCAACCCCCTGTTCACCGTTGCTTACACCGACGATTGGTACCAGGTGGAAGACCGGGCTGACGGTGGCTACAGCCTGGAGCTGATCCGCCTGGAAGGCCCCTACGGCTGCCCGGGCAACTGGCGGGCTTCCGCTAGCCCCGCCGGTGGCACCCCGGGCCTGGTAAACAGCTTGCTTGGAGCAGCTCTGGACAGCGTTCCGCCTACTGTTGCCCGGGTTGCCCCGGAAAGCAGCATGGAGATACGGGTACAGTTTAGCGAAATTATGGATGCTAACACCCTTGCCGATACGGAAGCCTATACCCTTACCCCCGGTATCCCTGTGCTGGATGTGCTTACACAGCCCGGGGGGCGGACGGTACTCCTCTTACTCGACGGGGCGCTTGCGGCCGGTGAGGCTTATTCCCTTAGCTTTAGCACCAGCCTTACCGACTGCATCGGCAACCCCATGGCGGCCCAGGCTTTTCCGGTTGGCCTCCCCGAACCCGCAGCGGCAGGGGATATCCTCATCAACGAAATACTATTCAACCCAGGCACCGGTGGCAATGACTTTGTAGAGCTTTTCAACAATAGCGACAAGATTATTGACCTGGCGGGCTTGCAAATGCTCAACCGGTTGAAAATGACCGGAGATACAGAAGGCAGTGTAGAAGACAACCTGCTGATTTTCCCGGGCGACTACCTGGTCTTGACGGAAGACCCAACTGATATCCTGTCCCGCTACGCTGTGCCCAATCCAGACCGCTTACTGGAAAATGACCTGCCGTCTATGGATGATGATGAAGGCAACCTCACGCTTATTCTGGAAGGCATCACCCTGGATTCGTTTGACTACTCCGAAGACTTGCACTACCCCTTGCTCGATGACGAAGACGGGGTCAGCCTGGAACGGATTTCTCCAATGACGGGCACACAAGACGACGGCAACTGGCACTCAGCGGCCTCTACAGCCGGCTTTGCTACACCTACCGGGCCTAACTCCCAATTTTTTGAACGCGAAGGCGTATTTGATGATATCATTGCTATTCCCCGTGCCCGGTTTTCTCCCGACGAAGACGGCTTTGAAGATGTACTGCTGATTGACTACACCACCGATCAGCCCGGCTACACCGCTAATGTTTGGGTCTTTGATGCCCAGGGGCGGGAAATCCTCCGGCTGGTCAATAACGAAACCCTTCAGAATACCGGCACCTTCAAATGGGATGGTATCGCTGCTGATGGCAGCCCGGCCCGAATTGGGGTTTATGTCTTCTACTTTGAACTTTTCCGGCCCGATGGCGCTGTAGAAAAGGACAAGCGTGCTGTTGTGCTTGCCGGACAACTCGACTAAATAATGTGGACAGGGCGAATCAAAAGCTTCAGAGATGCATTCCGCGGGCTGTGGTACACCATTCGTACGCAGCAGAATGCCCAGATTCATCTGGTGATTACGGCCATTGCCCTTAGCTTTGGGGCCTATGTGGGGCTCACGGCCACGGAATGGTGCCTCGCTTTTGTGGCCGTTGCCCTTGTGCTTGGCGCTGAGGGGCTGAATACCGCCATTGAAGAACTCACCGATCTGGTATCTCCCGGTTACCATCCTCAGGCGGGCCGGGTCAAGGATACGGCAGCCGGCGGGGTGCTCGTTTGCGCCATTTGTGCAGCCATCATCGGAATCTTTATCTTTGGCCCGCATGTAGTCGCCCTTTTTTATCCCTAAATCAATTGTGTACTCCGCTTATGCCCCTGTATTTCAACTGCCTCCCGTTTAACCGGTTATCGCTTCGGGAGCTGTACGACAGCCTGGCCCTCCGCCAGGAGGTCTTCGTAGTCGAGCAAGACTGCCCTTATCTGGATGCCGATGGTAAAGACGAGCCCGGGCACCACCTGCTGGGCTACGCCCCCGGCGGCCGGCTGATTGCTTACGCCCGCTTGCTGCCCCCCGGTATTTCCTATCCGGAATACGCCTCCATCGGGCGGGTCGTCACCTCACCCAGCGCCCGGCGCACCGGTGCCGGCAAAGCCCTGATGCGAGAAAGCATGGCCTGGTGCGCCCGCCTCCATGGCACAGTTCCCATAAAGATTTCTGCACAAGTCTACCTGACCCGGTTTTACGAAGCGTTTGGTTTTCAAAAGGTGGGTGAAGAATACTTGGAGGATGATATTCCGCATGTGGGGATGGTGCTGAAGTAGCCCGTTTTTGAGGCCAGCTGTTACCACACTATAAATCAGCAAGTTGCCCGATCAGCCGGTCCAGCTTCTCCTTATCTTCGGCGCTCAGCGGGATATCAGCCAGCAGCTCCTCCTGCACGTGTTCGAGCAGCTTGTCGCTGTCGCCTTCTGCAATGATGTTGAGCACTTTCTGCACGGTTTCCTGAGGCAGCCCGGTAAAGTCGGCGAGGTCAACGGCCGCCATTTCCGGAAATTTGAGCGCTGTTTTCAAAAGGTGGAAGGTGCGCTCCTTTTGT
>CAZNSK010000234.1:0-6809 GCA_964575505.1 uncultured Phaeodactylibacter sp. | reverse complement strand
ACCGCATCCTTCTTTGCACGGACGGCGACTTCAACCTGGGCTTCAGCAGCGATGCCGAAATGGTAGAATTGGTGGAGCAAGAACGGGACAAGGGCGTGTACTTGTCGGCCTTCGGTTTCGGCATGGGCAACTACAAAGACCGGAAGCTCACGGAAATCGCCAAGCACGGCAATGGCAATTACGCTTACATCGACACCATCCTGGAAGCCAGGCGCATTTTTGGCGAAGCCCTGGCGGGCACGCTATTCACCGTGGCGGATAATGCCAAGATACAGGTAGAATTCAACCCGGCTAAAGTGGCGGGCTACCGCCTGCTGGGCTACGAAAAACGGCTGCTGCGGCGCGAAGACTTTAACGACGACAGTAAAGATGCCGCCGAGATCGGCGCGGGGCAACGGGTAACGGCACTGTATGAAATGGTACCCGCTGGCGTCGAATTGCCGCAAACCGTGGATGCAGACCCGCTGAAGTACCAGCAACGGGCTGAAACGGCTGCTGGTGCCAGCGAGGAGTGGCTGACCCTTAAATTCCGGTACATCCCCCCTCAGTCGGGCGAAAGCAGCCGCCTGCTGGAGCAAACGGTCTCCACAGATGAGCTGCAGGAGAAGGGCAGCGACAATTTCCGGCTACCAGCTGCGGCGGCTGGCTTTGGCATGCTGCTGCGGGATTCCGAGCATAAGGGCGACCTGACTTGGGAAACCTTGCAGGAGCTGGCCGACAGTACTGTGCAGCATGACCCGCACGGCTACCGGAAGGAGCTGTGTGTGTTGATCCGGAATGCGAGCCAGTTGTAGGGCCCTTTGAGCAATGGGGCAACACCTCTCAGGGTACTGCCCGAGAGGTGTTGTCCAAAGTAATCTAAGGCGAAAACCTATACAGCCTGCGGCACCGGCTGATCCCAAATGCCGGCCGCTGCCGTCTTTTTAGCATAAGCCGTAAAATCGGTAGCCGGGCGGCCCAGCACCCGTTCCACATCCCGGGTGACCACCTGGTTTTCTGGCTTGCTGAGCACTTCACGGAAGAGGTAATCGAATAGCCAGATGTAATCTTCCGGCAGGCCAGCGGCCTTCATGGCTTTGTTATATGCTTCCTGAGTAACCGCCTGAAAAGCAATGGGCTTTCCGGTGGCTGTCTCAATTTCCCGGACCACTTCCCGGAAGGTCAGTGCCTGCGGGCCGGTGATTTCGTAGGTTTTGCCATTGTGGGCATCATCCAACAGGGCTTCCACAACGACCTCTGCGATATCGCCCGCATCCACAAACGGGATTTTAGCGTCGGGCATGGGCAGGGCAACATAACCCGCCAGTATGGGCTCCAGCAGGAAGCTTTCGCTAAAATTCTGATTGAACCAGGATGCGCGCACCAGGGTGTAGTCCATACCGGAACGGGCCACCACCTGCTCGCAGCGCTCGGCTTCCCGCTCGCCTTTGCCAGACAACAGCACCGCTTTTTTCACGCCTGCCATCCGGGCCATTGTCGCCAATTGCTGTACCGCTTTAAGGGCGCCCGGCACGGCCAGGTCGGGATAGAAGACGATGTAGACCTTGTCCATGCCTTCGAGGGCGTTGTCCCAGGTATCGGGATTGCTCCAGTCGAATACCGGATTCGTGTTGCGCCCGCCGATGCGGACCCGCTGTCCGATTGCTGAGAGGTGCTGAGGCCTAGCACGATAGGGCTGCCGAAAAAGATCAGGAAAAAGGCCGGGTTCAGAATCGCCCGGTTGATGGCTTGCATGGTTTCCAGGTAAACCGGGTCCGGAACTTTACGGGTGCCGGGAATAACGGATACCGACCAGGCGTAGAACAGGCCCGCCGACAGCCCGGTAAGGGCTACTGCGGTAAACAGTGTAAGGGATTTGATAGAGAAGTCCATGTCGAGTAGGGTTTTAGAGGTTTAGTGCATCAATCCAAAGCTTCAGGGTCCGGTATTCCAGGTCGGTCAGCCGGGGTGCATTGCCTTTGGGCATGCGCCGGTAGACAAAGACCTGTTTGTAAATACGAGCGGCATGGCGGTTCATATTCTTCAGCGTAAAGACCCGGAAAGGATTCTGCCTGCGGTGGCAGGTATTGCACTTTGCATCCAGAATGGCGAAAGCTTCGGCTTTAAGGCCGTTGGCGGAAAAGCCTGTTGTTCCACCCACCGGGTAAGAGGCGGGCGGAACGGGCAGGTTTGAAGCCGAGAAAATCAGGGCTGCCATAAAGAGCAGCCCGGAAAAGAACAGTGGGGTGATTGGCTTTTTCATTTTGCTAATTGATTTGATAGAGTTTACTAATGCAAATTTTGTATGCCCCTGAATTGCCTTTTTCACCAGCTCTGCATCACGTCCTCACCTTCGTAGCTAAGGCTACGAGGTTCCGGGCGTTCCTTGATCTGGCAAAAAATCCTAATCCATGGCCTACACAAAACCTACATTAATAAACTCTGATTACAACAGCAAAATTGGGGCAAAAAGGGAGGGTGCGCTTGACCCTGCCTGCCAATCTTATGACACTTTGAGCCAACTGGCGTAAGGCTTTGTCTGAAGGATGAGGTGTGGCCGGGAAATGATGCGTTTATAGCGTTCGCTTAAGGTGCGACTTCTACGAAGTCGGTCAACTATAGAGTTACCGGGGATACGAACATATGACTTCTCCGAAGTCATTCAGAAGCTTAGGGGTTACTTGACATAACCTATACTTAAATCGTTACAGGTTGCTCCGGTAGGCCACCGGAGACTGCCCCGTCCAGCGTTTGAATGCCCGGCTGAAGGCGCTTTGTTCGGAAAAGCCGGTTTGGAAAGCAATCTCGCCGACGGAGTGGGCAGTGCCCTGCAGCAGCTCGCGGGCTACTTTTTCCTGTGTATTGCGCACCATTTCCCGAAAGGAGAGCCCGCTTTCTGACAATCGGCGGGTGAGGGTCCGGCTGCTCATGCCCATATGCTCCCCGATTTGCAGGATGCCGGGGATGCCCCCGGGCAGGGCATCTTTGATGAGGGCTTCCACATCGGCGGCTACTTTCAGGGGGCTGACCTCGATCCCTTTGGCCTCCTCCTCTACCCTTTCCACCAGGAAACGGTTGATACTGACATCGGCTTTGGCGGTGCGGCAGTTCAGGTCGGCGGTACGATAGGCGATGTAATTGTGGGGCCGGCTGAATTGTACCGGACACTGGAAAGCAGCTTCATGACTGCTCAGGTCAGCGGGCGCTTCGTGCTGAAAAGCCACCTCTGTAGGGTAGATATCCGTCTCGGTCATAGCTTGGAGGACGACCACCGTTGCCGAAAAGGTCGCCTCGTTGGACAGGGCCACGCCCCGGCGGTAGGGCTCGCGCAGCAGGTGCACCCGGGACAGCTCCCCGGCGGCTTCCACTTTGAAGACATAAGTATTGGACAACAGCTTGAAGTAGCGCTCACTGCGTTCGTAAATTTCGCCGGCCTTGGCGCAGGTCTTCCAGGATAAGCCCAGCACGCCGTAGTCGTCCATCTTCATCTGCTGCCCTACCCTTACGGAAAAGCCAGGCCCGAGGATTTCATCGAGCTGCTCGTGCAGGGCGAAGAACACCTCAGCGGGCACGGCTTGTATGTTATCGAGTGTTGCCATCGGTACCGGCAGATCGTCAAAGGCACTACGGTCAACTCCCTCGCTAAGCGCGTGGTTGATCATTTTGCAGTACAGGCTGACGGAGATGTATTGCATGGGCGGGGTGTGGTTCGGAGCTAAAATAGTAATAATCCGGTTGTGCTCATTCGATATCTGCCGCTTACGCCTCCGGTAAAGCCCCGTAGTAAGTAATGTTGATGTTTTTGACTTCGGAGATGGGGATCATGAAGTAGTCGCCGGGCATGTTGTAATAGCGGTCGTCCGTATCTTTGGAAAGAACGTCTGTCATTAAGTTGGTGCCTTCCTCCTTCGTCAACTCCGGGGCAAGCGAGGAAGCTGACTGGTAATCGCTGCTGAGCCGCCGCCGGTAGACGGAGGACATGTAGATATTTTCCAGCCCTACTTTGCTGTTGAGGGTGTATTTCTCCAGGATACCGCAGTAGAGCATATCGCCTTCATCCCCGGAAGTCAGCACATCCACCTGAATAAATTCTATTTTTTTGTGGTAGGCCGGCCCCAGTACCCGCCCGCTGAGGAGGCGCTCCCATTCATTGGACAAGCGCAGGAAAGGATATTTGCTGTCCAGGTCCCAGTGGATGACCACCCGCTGCAAAATCATGCCCAGGGACACTGCAACCACTGAGGCAAGGATAAGGTAACCTGTAAATCCCGGCAGGCTGCTTTTGATGACTACAAAATCAATCTGCGTGCTGTCCTTTGCGCCCGTGATCAGGTAGTAAAATTGATCCAGCCGGACTTCTAATCCCAGGTACGCCTCCACGATCAGCATGCCAAACCAATGTAAGACCAGCGCTGGTACGCTGACGAACAACAGCTCATTGAGGACAGTGGTATCAATGTTACTTTTGAGGGAATCGCTTTTCAGAAAAGCCGTCCGGAAGAGCAGTCCGGGAATAAAAAGCAGGAACAGCAGCAGCGCGCCTAATGCAATATTCATTGTTCCGCATCCTGAATATTACGGTGAACGGACTTGATGCGCACAATCTTGACCTTACCACCATTGACCTCAATGGAATCCTCCTTGTGCCCCCGGTTGATAATGATGTTCATCAACTTCTCCAGCAGGGTGGAATCGTTTTGTATCCGTTTGATGGTAGAGCCTTTTGGTGCATCCATGTGGTTAGGTTTTTTAGATCGCTTTGCTTGTGAGAGTTATATATAACACCGCTGCTGGCTTTTTAATTACATGAAAATAGGAAAACCAGGGCAAAAACGGTGCCTTTATCCTGTTTTTTCTATTTTTAATTTACAACCACAACGCGACGAGCTTACAGGCGCAGTGAAACATATTCCACTTTATAACATTTGACTTAGCGCTTTGCTATGTTCGCAAACTGCCCTTGCCTTCAGTCACTCAACTGAGCTATCCTCCAAATAGCCGTTGCCTGCCGGGCCAGCCATTTTTGGTGCGCAGCAATTCGGTCGGGGTCCCACCGGTTGTTCTCACTGGCTATCCGTTGGGTGATTGCGAATTCACTTTGTGCAAAAGCCTCCCGCTTGGTTTCGAACCCTTTATTGCCTATCTCCCGATTTGCCGATTTGTTGAGTATCGTCATATTGCCCAGACGGTACAGGAACTGTTCGTGATCTCTGTCGCCGATATGATCCCATGCTTCCTGCAGCGACTCCGGCATGATGTGCTCAATATTGTACGCATCACTCTCAAAATCATAGCTGCTTCCCGAAGTATGCCGTTCTATCTCGAATAGGATATACCGGACGATCCGCTTGTTTCGGGCCTGAGTCGTCCGCAGTACTTTATCCGTAAAATCGCCTCTGAATTTATCATCGGCTATATAAATGGGCTTTAAAGCGGTAAGCACTTGCTGTAACCCCCTAATTTCGTCAGATGAAAGCTGCACAGCAACCCGGTTGTACACCCTTTCCTGCTCATTTGCCGCTAAGCTCCCGATGACATTATACCGGAATGAAATGATACAACAGGCGCGCAGCAGACCCGTAAAATCTCCCGGCTGTAGTTTGTGGTGAGCGGCCAGCAGCAATGGGTACAACTGCCGGACATTGAACATCCGCAAATATTTGATGTATTCAGCCTGTTCGTTATTCCAAAGGCTATCCTCCGCATGAGGCAAAGCGGCGTAGACCTGCGCGTTTTGCTCTACATCCCGGATCAAGTCAAAGACCGCTTTCTTTCCGGCTATCCGCTCCCTTACCCGTTTAAAAAGTTCTGCATGGCGTACAAACCGGTTTTTACTGTTCCAATAGGCACGCAGGAAGTCGGGCAGGCTTTCGTTACCGATCACCCCAACCAGCCGTTCCCACTGATCTTCGATTTCGCGCAGCTCGTGCTCATCGCCTTCCTGACTGTGTACCACCGAAAAAAGGTAGTTCTTTAACAGATCCGTCGAGGACAGCTTAACCCCTCTCGCATTTAAGGTTTCAAAAACCTTATAGGCATTCAGTTCATCATTTACCGTGATGACCGTGAAGAAGAGTTTGTCCGATAAGGAATCAATAAACTGTGCCAGTTCCGCTCCATTTTGATTGGAGGCAAAGCGCTTTTTTACCTGATCATAGAGCCAGTCGTAAGCCTTCCGCATTAGGTGCTCCGTCGCTTTCAGGTTTCGTCTTGGAGCCGGTTCCAGCGGCACCAGGTAGCGCTGATACAGGTTGTTGTTATTCCGGTTGAGGTAGAGCTTGCTTTTGGGGATGAGCGTAACTGGATCAAGATAGCCAATAAAGGCACTGCGCAATTGGTCTAAGCGCCGTTGATTCGGGTCCGATTCTATACCGTTATCAATCAGGTTCTGCAGGTTGCCCAAAACCGCCAGCACCAATATGCTCAAAGTCGTTAAACGCTGCTGACCGTCTATGACATCAAAGTTTTTGCTGTCTCTCGATTGCAAGACCAAATACCCCATATAATGCTCCTGCTCTCCTCCTTCTTCAAAGAGCGCCTCAATATCCTGCCACAGGTCGTCCCACTCCGTACTCGTCCAGCTGTAATCACGCTGAAAGCGGGGCACAGTGTAAATCAGCCCGTTGCCCATGAGCTGCCGGTAGGTTCTGTTGGAGGTATCTAAGTTCATCACTTTCACTTAATGGTGCAGGCACCGTCTGTTTAATAGGGTGAAAATAGGTAAAGCGTAATAAAAACAGACGCAATTGCCCCGTTTTTCCTATTTTGGCAGGCCACCCTTACACGACGAACTGAACCATCGTATGTTTGAAAACCTCCTTCCGGACAAA
>CAZNSK010000233.1:0-6864 GCA_964575505.1 uncultured Phaeodactylibacter sp. | reverse complement strand
TTGTGCGCTATTTGAAGTATTAGGGAACCAGTTTATACTACAATGAAAAAGTTGCTGATGTTATTGGAACGGATAGTCCGCTCAACGCGCTGGCATTAGTGCTTCAGCGAGGCTACCCGAGATGACATTGGAGTAGCCCTAAAACTAGCAGCTATAGATTTGCTGCCTTATGCTGTGAGAGCAGGACTCGAACCTGCACGGAGTGGTTTCGCCCTGGGGCTAATCCCATAATCTCCACCCCCGAGACGGGAGGGCGCGGCTGCCAATTTCGCCACCTCACAGTATTGAGAAAATCAGAGCGCTTCGTTCAGCGCTTGGGTTGCTGTAAGGGCAGGACTCGAACCTGCACGGAGTGGTTTCGCCCTGGGGCTAGTCCCATAATCTCCACCCCCGAGACGGGAGGGCGCGGCTGCCAGTTTCGCCACCTCACAGTATTGAGAAAAATCAGAGCGCTTCGTTCAGCGCTTGGGTTGCTGTAAGGGCAGGACTCGAACCTGCACGGAGTGGTTTCGCCCTAAGGCTAATCCCATAATCTCCACCCCCGAGACGGGAGGGCGCGGCTGCCAGTTTCGCCAACTCACAGTATTTTTAGAATTTGCAACACTTTTGCTACGTTTGATGTTACAAATTTAATGTAGTCGGCTGTTTATTGCAAATTTATCAAATAAAAATTATAAAAAATAGAAAATATCTAAAATCAAAGAGCTTTACTGACATATCCTCAGTAAAGCTCTTTGTTAAATACGCTGATTTGAAAATCTCTAAAAAATGAGGGCTGAGTTAAAAAATCGCTGCTTTTATTAGCGAAAAACTAAAATTATTTTAGTAGACCGCGTCGGAGTTTTAACCAACGGCAACGCCCTGCATCAGAAATGCGCAAATTAGTGCGCCATAGGTGCCCAGTGCATAGCCAAGTACGGCCATCAGGACGCCCACCGGCGCAAGGGCAGGGCTAAATGCAGAAGCCACGATAGGTGCTGAAGCAGCTCCGCCGACGTTGGCCTGGCTTCCTACCGCTACGAAGAAGAAGGGGGCCCGGATCACCTTGGCTGTAAGGAGCAAAGTAGTGACATGAATCAGCATCCAGACTATGCCGATGGCAAACAGGCCGAGGTTTTGAAGGACCTCCCCCAGGTTCATCTTCATGCCGATGGTGGCGACCAGGATATAGATAAAAATACTGCCCCACCTCGAGGCGCCCACCCCCTCCAGCGTTCTTGCCCCGGAGAAAGACAAACCCAGGCCCAGGGTCGTCGCAACGACGATAAGCCAGAAAAAGCCAGACATCAGGGAATTGAGCCGGGCTGCTTCCAGGCTGGCTTTAAACTGCGATACCCAAGGTACGATCACATCTGAGCCCCAGTGGGCAAGGGCGACGCCACCAAAGGCAACGGCTAACAGGACGAAAGTTTCGGTCGTGGTTGGAATTTTAGCCACGCTGGCCTGGTAGTCGGAAACCCGTTGCTTGAGGTCGGTAATTGCGCTGTTGTCTGCTTTGAGCCGCTGGTCGAGGCGGTCGGAAATGCTGGCCCCGTACAGTAGGAAACCCATCCAGATGTTGGCGACCACTACATCGACTACGATCATCGAGGCAAAGAGATTGTCTCCGACCTCAAAGATTTCCTTCATAGCGGTTTGATTGGCGCCACCCCCAATCCAGCTGCCGGCTACGGTAGACAGCCCCCGCCAAAGCTCGTCACTGGTTACAGGAATCAAATCGGGGAAAAAATTTACAATCAGAAGCAAGGCAATGGGGCCGCCCAGGATGATCCCGAATGTAGCTGCTACAAACATGATGAGCGCCTTCGGGCCGAGGTTCAGAATGCCTTTAAAATCAATGCCTAAGCAAAGCAGCACTAAACTAGCAGGCAGCAAGTAGCGGGAAGCTACGAAGTAAAGCTGCGATTTGACCACAAATGGCTTGAGGTCCGCCTTGGGGATGTTCTGGTCGATGAGCACTTGTTTGACCATGCCCCAGTTGGCCGTTTCCGGCAGGTTAGGGGCGATGCCGTTGTCGCGGAGATATTCCGCCAGGCCTGCCACATCATACCAGCTCGGTGCGATCAGGCCCAGCGGCCAGTGCAGCAAAGCCGGCAAAAAATAGCAGAGCAGCAGTGGAGGTACGTAGGTATAGAATTTCTTCCATCCAGGTTTTTCGCTGCTGGAGGTCACAAATACCAGGGCTAGCACTACAATAAGCAGCCCCAGGATGATAGCGTCATTGGTGAATACCGGTTGTGTCATAATCGTCGTTGGATGTTCGTCGGGCTAAATATAGGGATTTCCATCTCGGCGCGTAAATTGTATCTTGCAGGCAAAAACCAGAAATGGGAGATGAGGAGTTCATGAGGGCGGCTATTGAGCTGGCCAAAGCTGGGGTCCGCGAGGGCCTCGGGGGGCCATTTGGGGCTGTGGTGGTGCAGGACGGGCAAATCATTGGCCAGGGCCAGAACCGGGTCTTGGCCGATGCTGACCCCACCGCCCACGCTGAAGTCGTTGCCATTCGGGAAGCTTGTCAGCAACGGGGCAGCTTTCAGTTGAATGGTTGCACGCTGTATACCTCCTGTGAGCCATGCCCTATGTGCCTGGGCGCTATTTACTGGGCGCGCCCGGCCAGGCTGGTCTACGCTTGCACCCGGGAGGATGCCAGCGCAGTAGGCTTTGATGATGGGTTTATTTACGAAGAAATCAGCCGCCCGATCGCGCAACGCCATATTCCCACCCTGCAATGCTTGCGGGCGGAAAGCCTGAACGCCATGCAGCTTTGGGTTGACAAACCAGACAAAACGGAATACTAACCATGAAGACCACTGTAGATGGAAAACGGATAGCGCTTGTGTTAGGAGTTATGGTCGCCAATATCGTATTAGACCAGGCCACTAAGAGTATCGCCCGGGAACAGCTTATGGGCGCACCGCCCATCTCCTACCTGGGTGATTTTTTCCGCCTTTCTTTTGTTGAAAACCGGGGGGCCTTCCTTAGCCTGGGGGCCGACATGTCAGAACAGCTCCGGTACTGGGGCCTTAAAGTGCTGCCGGTGCTCCTGCTTATCGGCTTGCTGGGATACACCTTGTTTTCCGCCAGCCTGACCAGGCTGCAAATCTTAGCCTTTGCCTTTATCCTGGGCGGGGGGATAAGCAACGTGTACGACCGCCTGTTGTACAACCAGGTTGTCGATTTTATGAATATGGGGTTCCCCAATCTACGCACTGGTATCTTCAACTTTGCTGATGTCTCTATTATGGTGGGGCTGGCGCTGATGCTGCCTGAACTATTCCGCCGCCCTTCCCAATCTGGCTAGTCCAGGTACGAATTAATGTCCAGATAAGAGCCTTTCACCGCGAATTGGATATTCCACACCGCCTGGTAGCAAAGGTCGGGCAGCGGATAGGTATCGGCCGCCTCTGGCCCTGAAGTGACAATAAGTTGCTGCTGGCAGGTATGGGCTCCAATAGGGTAGCCCTGCGCCATTGCCAATGGCTCCCGCTTCAGCTTTAATTGCTGGCTCTCCTGCAGCCTACCCTCCGTATAGCTATAACCGCGCTTGAACCGGTAGGCGGTGTCGTACACCAGCACATAACCGGAGAAAGACAGGCCAAGGCTATTCTTATCGTTGATAAAGGCTTGGAGTACGGCCTCGGGAGCACTGCCCTGGCTGTAAGCGATTTCTACAATACGGCTCTCGGCATTGCCCAGGGGCCCTGTCCAGCCAACATGCTGACGGTAGACTTCCGGTGAGGCGCTGCCGGGGAAGCCATGCAAGGTACGCAGCTGAAATACCTGGCCATTGGCGTCAAGGGTTTGGCCGGATACTTCGGTTTGAATGGGTACCGAGGCCGAGGGGTCGATAAAATGAGGGGGGTGCATTGAGCGGGTGCCGGCTGGTGCTGACGCACAGGGCCGGGCTGTTTCCTGGACATAATAGCGGCTGCTTTCCCTGCCTTCCGCGTGGGCCCTCACAGCCTGAGAAACCGCTGACAGGAGCTGGTCAAAATCCATGCCCGGCCGGAAGTAGGCCTTGGCGAAATCCGTTTCCTCCAGCTGAATACTGGTGTGGTACCGGGCCTCCAGCTTTCCGAGGTGTTGCGCCAGCTGTTGCCGGCGGGCGGGCGTCAGGGAGGGGAGCGCTTGAATCTGTTCGGCCATTTTTTGCACCAGCTGCCGGGTGTTGTCTTCCGGCAGTTTTTGGCTGGCCAGTTGATTCATGACCACCGCTGCCCCCGCCGCAGTGGTGGCCCGGATTGGGGCTGTCAATTGAAATAAAGGAGAAGCAGTGCCCTGAGCTTGGACTTTCGCCAAAGGGGCGAGGCTCAGCAAATAGAGGGCGAGATACTTTAGTGATGCGTTTTTCATAGGGAATGGGGTTTATTTCTATAAAAATACGGACCATTTTCAACATTGGCAACTGTTTTCTGGCTTGGTGGAGCGGCCGCCTTGACTTATTCCTCTGGGCTCCCTACTTTGAATATTATGGTTATCGAAAAGCTGCGGTTGCGGACCCATTTACCAGAAAAACAGTACCATTTCTATACCCAAACACTGGGCTTGCCCGGGGAGTGGGGCAGGGGCGGTAGTTTTGAATTGCGTACCCCCTGCACCAGCCTTTTCTTTGAACCCTACGCGTCTCCCTGCCACTACCACTTTGCTTTCAATATTCCTCCCTACCAATACGAGCCTGCGCTGCAGTGGCTGCAGGAACGGGTAACCGTGCTCCCGGATGAGCAAGGCCACTTATTGGTGGACTTTTCCAATTGGAACGCCTACGCCATGTACTTTTGGGACCCTGCCGGCAATATCGTCGAATTCATTGCCCGGCGGGACTTGCCGGAATCGCCCGGCAAAGACTTTAGCGCAGCCCAGATCCGCTCGGTTAGCGAAATCGGGCTGCCGGTCCGGGAGGTAGCCCCAGCCTCCGCTCGGCTTCAGGCGGTAGCGGGAGTGCCGCTGTACTCCGGCAACCAGGAAACGTTTAGTGCTCTAGGGAGCCCGGAAGGCTTGTTTATTGTGGTTGATGAGAGGAAGAAAACCTGGTACCCCACCGGACAACCGGCGCACCCCTTTCCGGTTGAGGTGCGCTTTCGCGAAAAAGGCAAGCAGTTTGAGCTTCAATTATCATCCGCCGGGCTAGACTTGCGCCCCGCCTCCGGCAGCCCCCAGTGGTAGCGGACTGCCCCGGTGCGCAGCAGGATAATGAAGCTGACGGTGCTTATGACACTGTAATCGTACGCGATGCCCCACCGTTGCAGGGCCAAAAACAATACAGCGCCCGCCAGGCAGGCGGTAGCGTAAATTTCACTTCGGAATATCAACGGCTCTATATTGCAAAGGGTATCGCGTATGACCCCGCCGAATACGGCAGAGACGGTGCCCATCATCACTGCAATGACAGGCGAAGCCCCAAATTCGAGGGTTTTGGTAAGGCCCAGTATGGTAAATAAACCAATCCCGATGGTATCGAAAAGGAAGAGGGTGCGCCGGAGCATGTAAATGTATGGCTGGAACGCATACCCGAAGAGCGCACCGCCGGCAATAGCAGTGAGGTAGTTGAGGTCTTGCATCCACCCTACTGGCGTTGCCCCGATCAGCACATCCCGGAGGCTGCCTCCGCCGACGGCGGTGACGAAGGCGATGACAATGCCTCCGAACAAGTCAAACCGCTTATTTGCGGCGGTCAGCATGCCGCTTACCGCAAAAACAAAGGTGCCAGAAATGTCCAACACGTAGATCAGGTCCATTGTCTGTTATTTGCCGCAAATGTACAGTATTTGATAAAAGTCATTGTTCCGCTTTGATTATTATCATCGCATATGGGGTGGGCTAAGGCTACATTTGAACTAGAAAAATTCCTAATCAAATATGATGTCCTTAAGCCACGCTACAATGAATACAAGCAAAAGCCAAAAAGTCGAGCCTTTCCAAATCCGTCAGGGGATGCTTGCCCTGGAGTTGGGGAGCACCGATAGCAAGACTTTGGAGTATCTGGACTATCTGACGAATCAGGTGCCTACCGGGGCTATCTATTTTTTGCATGTATTGCCCCGTTTTGACGTGCTCAACTCCATGTTGGGGCGTGAGGGAGATGGTAAGGTCAGCAACTACGAGATCAACGATGAGGTCGTAGCCAAAATGGAGGCAGAAATCCGTGCCCGTATGAGCACCCACGAGGGCATGCACGTACAGTTTGATGTCAAGGAAGGGGCTCCGCTGGAGCAGCTTTTGGAAGATGCCAAAGATGTGCAGTCGGACTTGGTGATTATTGGGCAAAAAAGCGGCGTAAGCCGGCACGGCATTCTTGCTAAAAACCTGGCTCGCCGGGCTCCCGGCAATACCTTGATCGTGCCTGACCAGTCTAAGGTACAACTCAAGCGAATCTTGGTGCCTATCGACTTTTCTCAGAACTCAATCGATGCGATGCGCACAGCACTCTCTCTAAACGAAAGCCTGGAGCAGCCCGCCGAGATTGTGGCCGTCAATATTTACGAAATGCCCAACCTCAGCGTCTACAAGATTCAGCGCACGCGGGAGCAGTTCGAAAAGATGCTCCGCAAAGACCACGAGGAGGCATTCGAAGCATTCCTCAATACGCACTTCCCGGACCATAAAGACCAAATCCGGATTGAGCTCATTATGCAAGAAGCACCGGGTATTGCTCAGTATTTGATGGACTTTGCCAACGAGCAGGAAGCAGATATGATCGTCATGGGGGCCAAAGGGCACTCCAAGGTAGAGCTGCTGCTCCTGGGCAGTGTGACTGAAAAGTTGCTCGCCGTCAATGAGCATATACCGACGCTGGTCGTCAAGTAAGCAATACTATAGTCCAACAACTTAAGATTTGTGAAATTATGGCGCAGCTATTTTTTCAGC
>CAZNSK010000232.1:1723-6969 GCA_964575505.1 uncultured Phaeodactylibacter sp. | reverse complement strand
GTGAGAGGACGACAAAGGTAGCTTAATTAACTACCTTTGTCTCCTACTCGATTGCAACAATTTTTGCAAAGCACTGTTTTGCTTGCAAAAACACATACGATGTTCGGACTCTTTAAGAAAGACCCTATCAAGAAACTGGAAAAAAAGTACCTGAAGCTCATGGAAGAAGCCATGGAGATACAACGGGGCGGCGATATCAAAGCCTATGCGGAAAAATCAGCCGAGGCTGAACGGGTAGCTGAGGAAATTGAAGCCCTGAAGAAAGAGAAAAACAGTTAAACGGCAGTAGCTTTTCCCAGCTGAACCAAGTCGGGCTATATTCAGGTCGTTGCCTTTTAGCTTATTAAATTGGCGAAGCCCTTTGTTTTCTATTTCATCTATTCAAAAAGAAGCACACATTAGTGATTTTCTTCTATAATACCGGTTGAAGCGGAAAATATTGCGGGCTTAATCGGTTTAACCCGGTATTATTTGCTCCATTCCTTTTTTAGGCTTTGAAACCTCAAAAATACTTAGTAACTATGCACCAATAGATATCAAATATGCACTTCTTAAATATGCACACTATTCAAAATGTCTTTTGAATAGGTTCCTAATTACACAACCTACTAAATGCGGGTGAGCGTTGGGTCGTTCAACCCTCAAAATCGCTCAGGGAACAAAAAAATTAGTCCAAGCTCTAGTTATTTCCCCCCTCCTGTTGTCCCCCTTATCTATCAGAGCAGACCAATCTCCCTATTGCCCTTTATCGATGGGCTTCACCGTTGCCGGATGAAGACCCTGACGATTCTTTGAGAATACTATCCTTAGCCAACAATGAGTGTCACTTCTTCGACGCCGTGTTGCCTTTGGTACGTATGGGCTATCTACAAAAGTCTGGTTCTGGAAGAGCTGCCGGTAATCTCCGGACGTGCACTTATTCCAGGTTATAAGCTATGTCTTAAATCCAAGAAACCATTTGGAAACGGCTGTACAACCCAGTAAGCTGGCTTCCAGATCAGTATTTCGGCTTTTCAAATATTCACAACGTTAGCAGACCGGCTGTTTCAGCTGCTCTGAACAGCAGCCCTGTGCTAACAATAAATCAAACAACCAGTTTATGACGTACACTAAACTTTTATGGGGGGACACACTGCTAAAAGAGCGACCGCAGGGCGGTACTTTGTCAGTAGTGTCTTTGATCATTTCCTTTTTTGTTCTGCCCCTATCGGATTTAAGCGCGCAATGCAGCATTGCGCCTCCAACTGCCGGCCAGCAAACGGTTGAGTATTGCGCTCCTGAACCAGACAATGGTTCCAGGCAACTTACTACGCTTGCGCCCGGTACTGATGAAACCATTGTATGGACGCTTACAAGCGCACCCGTCGGCAGTCAGTTTGCCGGGTCACTTCCCTTAGATTTCTCTGATGGTGAAGTGAACAATGAGTTCCGTATTACCGGCGGCGCAGCAGGTGAGAAGCTCACTATGCGCGGGGTAGCCAATGGCAATGCTCCGGCTGTGTATGGTACTTGGGTTTTCGAGGTTAAGACTGCAAGCACTACTTCCAGCTGCGAGAGCACGGTCGTAACCGGTTTTGAGGCTACTGTACTGGAAAGCCCGGCAGTCAGCATTTTATCCTTTGCCAGCTTTCCATTTGATGAAGTCTGCTCCGGTGGCACTGGCGTTTACCTGGCTAATATTGGCAACCCTGCACCCGGCGGTAATGTCAATACTTACACATGGAACGTCACCCCTTCGGGCTCCATTGATCTGCAGGGGCAATTCGGCGATGTAAGCGGCCGCCGCCGTGCGGAGGTTACATTCCCAAGCAATACGGGCATTGCTCCGGTAAATTATACGGTAGAGCTTACGCTTGAAGATGCAAATGGCTGCATCAATACTGCTACTAAGACAGTAAGCGTGCTTCCGGAGCCTGAGCTCGACTTCGCATTCAGCAACCCGCCCAGCGCGTACTGCCCGAATGCTAATGACGTATGCAACGGTGACGAAGTGGATATTGACCTGGTTTCCGGCGTATCTGGCCTTACCGAAGGTACGGACTTCCAATTCAAGCTCAACAGTGTAGACTTCAAGGTTGGAGGCAGCTGTAGCGGAGGTGGTTACAGCAGTGGTTACGGCCCGGTTTCCGGAGGCATTGCAGCCGGCACTGTCCTCTCCGAGTATGTAGCGAACCTGAGCCACGATGGTGCAGATGTAGTATGGTTGAAATTAGGCTTTGTAGCCGAGGACCTTTCCGCCTGCGGCAGCAACGATTTTGAGTCCGTATTCGTGGGCATACTGCCAAAGCCGGAGCTCGACTTTGTCTTTGCCAACCCGCCCAGCGCTTTTTGCCCCAATGCTAACGAAGTATGCAATGGGGATGAGGTGGATGTCGACTTGGTCTCCGGCGCCAACCTATTGGTGGAAGGTACTGATTTCCAGTTCAAGCTGGTCAGTGCTGATCACAAAATTGGTGGCGACTGCAGCGGCGGCGGCTACAGCAATGGCTACGGGCCTGTTACTGGCGGCATTGCAGCCGGCACTGTCCTCTCTGACTACGTAGCGAACCTGAGCCACGATGGCACGCACATTGTATGGGTCCGCCTCAACTTTGTAGCAGAAGACCTTTCCGGTTGTGGCAATGACGACTTTGAGTCTATCTTCGTAGGTGTCAAGCCTCAGCCTAAAATCGGTTTCGACTTTAAAAACCCACCGAGTGCTTTCTGCCCCAACGCCAACGAAGTATGCAATGGGGATGAAGCTAACCTGGACTTGGTATCTGAAGCCAAGGGGCTTGTGGAAGGTACTGATTTCCAGTTCAAGCTGGTCAGCGCTGATCACAAAATTGGCGGCGACTGCAGCGGTGGCGGTTACAGCAATGGCTACGGGCCAGTCACAGGCGGCATTGCAGCCGGTACGGTCCTGTCCGACTACATTGCGAATCTGAGCCACAGCAGCAACCAGATTGTGTGGGTCCGGCTCAACTTTGTTGCGGAGGATCTTTCCGGTTGCGGCAATGATGATTTCCGCTCTGTATTCATTGGCGTGAAGCCAGCACCGGCCATTACATGCCCGGCGCCAGTTGAGGTCAATACCAGCAATAACGGTACCGGAGATTGCACAGCCATGGCTTCCTGGACCAACCCAACTGAAGAAAATGGTGCTTGTGCGCCAGTCGAACTAACGATCAGCGTGAATGGCGGCGCTCCATCCGTAGTGGCACAGGGCGACCTGTACATGACGACACTGGGCGAAGGCGTGAACAACATCACCTACGTCGTAACCGATGGCGGCTCTAATCAGGATGACTGTAGCTTTACCGTTACTGTTAAAGACGATGAAAAGCCAAACTTCAATAAGGAGGCAGATAACCTTGAGGAGTACGAACTGCCTACCACACAAAACAACGTATGCCCTGCGAACGCCATGCTTCAGGGCTTGACACAAGGGCAGTCCATCACACCCGGCACTTCCGTTAACTTCAAAGTAGCCGGCGCTGATTTCAGCACTCCCACCGATATGGTGAGCGACAATTGCGCAGACCTCTCAGAGATGAGCATTGTAGTGCAGGTCGTCAACACCGATGTAGGGCAGGATGCCGACGCTTGTGAGCGGGATATGCGGGTGATTTACCGTTTGGAAGACGGGCGTGGCAATCAGCGCTTCTACACCCAATACTGGGTAATCCGGGATGATCAGAAGCCTAACTTTGCGCCGCTTCAGGACAAGACGTTGACGACTTTCATTGACAACGCACAGTGCCCGGCTAACGCCACGACTTCATTGGTCCCTGACCTGAACAACCCCGTTGCTATGGGAGGTGTGCCCTTTACCTTTACCGTTGCCGGTAAAACGATTCAGGGCCCGACTGATTATTCCGACGATTGCACCTTTAAGGACGATCAGCCCTTGTATGTCGCTGATGTCATTACCAGCCCGGTCAATGACTGTCAGCGCCAAATTGAGGTCGTTTTCCGGGTCTTTGACAACTGCAACAACTTCCGGGACCAGTCCCAGGTGTTTACCATTATTGATGAACAGAAGCCCAATTTCGCGCCGCTTCAGGACAAGACGTTGACGACTTTCATTGACAACGCACAGTGCCCGGCTAACGCCACGACTTCATTGGTCCCTGACCTGAACAACCCCGTTGCTATGGGAGGTGTGCCCTTTACCTTTACCGTTGCCGGTAAAACGATTCAGGGCCCGACTGATTATTCCGACGATTGCACCTTTAAGGACGATCAGCCCTTGTATGTCGCTGATGTCATTACCAGCCCGGTCAATGACTGTCAGCGCCAAATTGAGGTCGTTTTCCGGGTCTTTGACAACTGCAACAACTTCCGGGACCAGTCCCAGGTGTTTACCATTATTGATGACCAGAAGCCCAATTTCGCACCCCTTTCTGATATGACTCTGAAGACGGACGACGGTGCGGATTGCCCTGCTACTGCAACAACCTCTTTGGTTGCCGACCTGAACAACCCGGTGTCTATGGGTGGTGTGCCCTTTACTTTTACCGTTGCCGGTAAAACGATTCAGGGCCCGACGGACTTCTCTGACGACTGCACTTTCAAAGACGACCAGAAACTCTTTGTCGCGGCGATCAACGATCTTCTCGTTACCGATTGCGAGCGCCAGATTGAAGTCGTATTCCGAGTTTTTGACAACTGCAATAACTTCCAGGACCAATCTCAGGTGTTCACCATTATCGATGATACCGATCCTGACTTTACAGTTCCGGATGATATCACCATCTTCACAGATGCGGATTGCAACTACGACGCTTCTGTAGATGCAACCGGTGATGTGACCGATGAATCCGATAATTGCGCTACTGACCTTGAGGCATCCTTCAGTGATCAAATTGCTGAGGGCAGCTGCGAAGGCGAGGTGGTCATCACCCGCACTTGGTCGCTCGACGACGGCTGTGGGAATATGATCACTAAAGTGCAGACCATTACCGTAGAGGACAATATCGACCCGACCTTCACCGTGCCGGCTGATATCACCATCTTCACGGATGCGGACTGCAACTACGATGCATCTGTGGCTGCGACAGGTGACGTGACCGACGAGGATGACAACTGCACCACGAGCCTGGATGCGACGTTCAGCGACGCGATCGTGCCGGGCAGCTGCGAAGGCGAGGTGGTCATCACCCGTACGTGGACGCTGGTGGACGACTGCGGCAACTCTGTTTCCAAAGATCAGACCATTACCGTAGAGGACAATATCGACCCGACCTTCACCGTGCCGGCTGATA
>CAZNSK010000232.1:0-1623 GCA_964575505.1 uncultured Phaeodactylibacter sp. | reverse complement strand
GACGACTGCGGCAACTCTGTTTCCAAAGATCAGACCATTACCGTAGAGGACAATACGGACCCGACCTTCACCGTGCCGGCTGATATCACCATCTTTGCAGATGCCGACTGTGAGTTTGATGACTCGCCGGCTGTAACTGGAGATGTGACGGATGAAGCTGATAACTGCACTTCCGACCTGGATGCGAAATTCTCTACTGAATACGAAGACGGGGCCTGCGAAGGTGAAGTTATCATTACCCGTACATGGGTATTGACTGATGACTGTGGCAACTCTACCACTAAGGTGCAGACAATTACCGTTGAAGACAATACACCACCAACCCTGGCTTGTGTGAGCGGTAAAGTTGTTCCACTTAAGCCAAATGGCAAGCGCCCACTGACGCCAGAGATTCTGTTGGACCTGTCTCCGGACGCGACCTTTGACAACTGCAGTGAAGTTATCTTCACAGATATTACCCCAGCTATTGTCGACTGTGACGATGTGGGCGGATTGACAGAAGTAGTTGTTACTGCTGAGGATGACTGTGGCAACGAAGCTACTTGTACAGCAACTATTGAGGTTTCTGATAAGACTGCACTGCCCAAGCCATGGGAAGGCGTTGACATTGGCAACCCTGGTTCAGGCAACGAGTACAGCTACAATCCTTGCGAAGAGGAGTTCACTATCGTCGCTGGTTCTCCATTGAACCTTTACGACAAGCATAACGACAATCAAGCCACGATTTCCCGCACGCTCTGCGGTTTGGATGATAACGTCGGTATCCGTGTCAAGGTGGAGTCAATTAGCGAAGGTGGATTTGCGGGTGTATTCGTTCGGGACGGCAACGCCTCCAATGCGAAGTACGCTGCGGTACTGAAGTACAATAGCGAGAGTGTATTGGTGTGGGAGCACCGTACCAGCACCGGCGGCGAGCGCAACTGGGACCTTGAAGGTATGGCTATTGCGCCGGAGCCGTTCTGGCTCGAAATCGGCCGTACACCTACTGGTGCAGTTGTTGCACGGTACAGCGTAACGGGCACACCGGGCAGCTGGACGCCATGGAGACAGCTTCATATTGCTCTTGATGAGTGCATCACAGTAGGTATGATTGCCTACAAGCAATCTCAGAGCGGCGGCCCAATCACAGCTGTATTCAGCAATGTCGGTGTTGCTGGAAGCACACCATCTTCCGGCAACCTGAGCCTGGCTACTCTGAATAACCCGGATGGCACGGTACAGGGCATGGACATGGAAGCAGAACTGACGGCTGAGAGCCTGAACATTGAGGTTTATCCTAACCCTGCTTCTTCTGAGCTCACGGTCCAGTTCGGTACAGAACTACCTGAATTGTCCGCGATTACACTGCGTAATCAGCTGGGTCAAGCGATTGACAAGCGGCAGCTTCGGACACCTGATACACATATGACCTGGGATGTATCCAACCTGGCGCCTGGCACTTACTTCCTCGAAGTGAGAACTGCTGAGGGTGCGCCACAAGTAGTGAAATTCCTGAAGAGCAGATAATCAGTCTATCCAGACGGATTAAATGCTAGAATGAGATAGCGCCTGGTTCCGGAGTGGGGCCAGGCGCTTTTGTGTGCCATGCATGCGTACTACTTATAGGGTTAAAATCCCGAACGG
>CAZNSK010000231.1:0-7027 GCA_964575505.1 uncultured Phaeodactylibacter sp. | reverse complement strand
GCCGGAGGCCGCCTCTTTCCTTGCATATTCCCACCTGCCACCTTATTTTTGCCCCGTTTGAAAAACCAACCCCGCTACCCGGTGTTGGATTGGTAAGTTAAGGATAAAAAAGTGATCAAGATATGGCCATCATAATAACAGACGAATGCATTAACTGCGGTGCCTGTGAGCCCGAATGCCCCAACAATGCGATTTACGAAGGCGGTGTGGAATGGGCCATTTCCGATGGGACCGGCGTAAACGGTTCCTACCAATTGGAAGACGGCACGGAAGTGGACGCCGATGCCCAGCATGAGCCGGTCTCGGACGACCTGTACTACATTGTCCCCGACAAGTGCACCGAGTGTGTGGGCTTCCACGAGGAGCCGCAGTGCGCAGCGGTTTGCCCTGTAGACTGCTGTGTGGATGACCCCGACCGGCGCGAATCGGAAGAAGTGCTGCTGAACCGAAAGGAGCGGTTGCACCTCTAGTGCGACTAGTCCGAAATAGCACAGCGTATTTCACGCTTGGGCGCCCTGGTTTTACTGGGTTTCTTCGGTTAGTCATTTCTGAAACACTCCACTAGTGCGGCTAGGCCGAATTTCTTGCTAGATTTTTTGCCCCTCGAGCCCTTGCAGGTGCTGCTCCGATAACAATTGGGGGAACTGGTCAGGCCTTTACCGCTCAATCCCAATAGGACTTTTTCTGCAAGAAAACCGAAAAAGCTGTGTTGCCCTGCCACACAGCTTTTTTTATTCCCCCTAATGAATTATGTTGCCGGTCAAAAACCGCGTATGCCCATCCAAGACCAATTCCAACTCCAAGGCAAGACCGCTATCATCACCGGTGCCAGCAAAGGCATTGGGGAGGCTATTGCCCATGCCCTGCACGAAGCGAGTGCCAACGTCGTCGTCTCCAGCCGCAAACAGGAAGCCGTGGACCAGGTGGCTAAGGCGCTGGGAGAGCGAAGCCTGCCTGTTGCCGCCAATGCCGGTAAGCCCGACGAGCTCCAAGCCCTGATCGACCGTACCCTTGAGGCGTTTGGCGGGATCGATATCATCGTTAATAACGCCGCTGCCAATCCGGTATTCGGGCCGGTAGAAAATACGGAGGCCTGGGCCTACGACAAGATTATGGACGTCAACGTCAAAGGCCCCTTTGAGCTGTGCAAGCGGGCACTCCCCCACCTGAAAGCTGACGGGGGCTCCATAATTAACATCAGCAGTGTGGGCGGATTGAGCCCGGAGCATCAGCTGGGCATTTACAGCGTGAGCAAAGCAGCACTGATTTCCCTGACGAAGGTAATGGCTAAGGAATGGGGCCCGCAGGGCGTACGGGCGAATGTCATCTGCCCTGGCTTGATCAAGACCAAGTTCAGCGAAGCCCTGTGGAGCAATGAGAAAATCCTGAAGTATGCCCTGGCGCAACTGCCGATTCCGCGGGTGGGGTCGGTAGAGGAGGTGGCCGGATTAGCCCTTTTCCTGGCCGCGCCAGCCAGCAGCTACTGTACCGGCGGGGTATATACGGCAGATGGCGGCTACACTATATGAGCACAGCGGCTTCAACTCCGCCGATTCACCTCAGCCACTACTTTCCGCACCCGTTCCAGTTGCACCGGATAATCGAGGATATTCTGAAAGAGGTACTTTTTCTTCAAATCGGGGTAAGGCTCAATCAATTCTGCGATTAATTCGTCGGTTACAATCTGCGGCAACCCGGTTTTCATATCAATCAGAATACCTACCATTTTTCCGGAAGGGATACCCTTTTCTGTAAAGGCAGACTTGAGCGGAAACCGGACCTTATCGGTTAAAAAGAGAAACCGCCCTTTTTCCAACACCCGGGTGTAGTAGCTATCCCCACCCGGGTAGGCGTCCCCGCGGATAAACCAATCGTCGCCATCGATAAATGCGTAGAAAGCGCTTCTTTCCCGCTGTTGCTGGTTGCGCAGCTTAAAGCGCTCCTGCCGGCCCAGGAGGCGTTTTAGCTTGCCGGGGAATGGCAAGTGGCGGCCTTTCTTTAAATCCAGGAAGTTCGCAGCCGCTTTGAGGCCGGCGCCCGGGGCAGCCGGGCTGTTCACTTTAGCCGCGACCTGAAAGCTACCGTTTTCCCAGCGCTCCTGATAGTGCTGCAGGCAACGGTAAAACGCATCCTCCATACGGGGCGAATGCCCTTTGGCAACCGTCAGGTGTTCGCCAGAAAGCGTCACGGCAATCGTTTGGGCGGGTTTGCCCGGCGCCTCAAAAGCGAGATCGAGGCGAATGTAGCCAGCCCCTTTTTCCCGCTCCCGGTAGAGGGTTTCCCACAAGTACAGCTCCTGAATGCGAAGTACGATGGGTACAGCTCCTTCTTCATGCAGCAGCCAGCCGTTGAGGCGGGACTTGAGGTTGTCAAAAAAAGACATCTCTGCGATCAGAGGCCGCTTAATATCAAAATCCACCCCGCGGTTTACAATACCAAGGTTGGATTTAAAATCCCGGTCATCCCGGATTTCAGCGATGTAGAAATCGCTCTTCATGATCTTATCAATCTGCTGAGCAGCACCAATCACCCGGAAGTCTACCTGCCCAGCCAGAGAAGTAGCGGCAAGGATCAGGAGGGAAAACAGAATCGTGTATCGTTGCATCATAAGTAGTCGTTTCTAATGGTCATGGGATTGCCGTACAAGTCCTTAAAGATCAGGTAAGTTACAAAACAATCTACTTACAAATAGCTATGCTGCCGTACTTGTTTATTAAAATGTCTTATATTCAACGGAGCTGCCTATTTTGTCAACGCCTCTGCAAAAGCATCGACCGGCAAGGCATTTAGGCAATGTTCCGCTGCCAGCCCCCCTTTGCGGGCCGCCAGTACGCCGTAGCGGATGTCGTGGATGCCGGCTTTGCTGTGGGCATCGGGGTTGATGCATAACCGGATGCCTTTTTCCAGCGCATAGGGCACCCAGCTCCAGTCCAAGTCCAGGCGGTAGGGGTTGGCATTGATTTCCACGCTTACGCCATTGGCCGCGCAGGCATCCAGGACCTTTTGGTGGTCGATGGGGTAGCCGGGGCGGGACAGCAGCAGCCGGCCGGTGGGGTGGCCAAGCATCGTGGTGTAGGGGTTTTCAATCGCCGTGATGAGGCGCTGTGTGGCTTTGTCTTCGTCCATGCGCAGATTGCTGTGGACGGAGGCGATGATGAAGTCAAAGGCTCTCAGTACGTCTTCCTCGTAGTCCAGGCTGCCATCGTTGAGGATATCGCTTTCTATGCCTTTGAAGATGCGGAAAGGGGCCAGTTCCTGATTCAGGGCATCCACTTCCTCCATTTGTTCGAATACGCGCTCCGGCTTTAGCCCGTTGGCGTAGAATGCAGACTTGGAATGGTCAGTCAGGCCCAGGTACTGAAAGCCCTGGGCTTTGGCATACTCCGCCATTTCCCGTAAGGTGTGGGCCCCATCGCTGTAGGTGGTGTGAGCGTGTACGACGCCCTTTATATCGGCCTCCGTAATGAGCTCGGGCAGGTCGTTGCTGCGGGCGCGCTCCAGTGCCCAGGCCTGCTCGCGCAGCTCCGGGGCCATGTAGGGCAGTTCCAGGATATTGAAAACGGCAGGCTCGTCAGCTTGACCGCCCCAGTCCGCAGCGGGGGCTTGTGCAGTTACGGCTTCCAGGAAGGCATTATTGGCGGTAAGCGTAAAGAGTTGGGTGCCAAAGTCGGCTGCCGGGCAGGTGAAAATCTTAACGGGTACCTCTGCTTCGGTGGCGGTCTTGGCGGCATGTGCGTCACCTTCGGGGCTTACCTCCTTCAGCACGCCCAGGTTAGCCAGCACTTCAGCGGCTCCCTCCTGCCCCACCAGGATTTCTATTTCATCGATAACCACAGCTTTGCGTCGAATCGCACCACAATAATCAACAGGCACTTCGGGCAGTGCTTTTTGGATGGCTTCGAGCAGGTGCGCTGCTTCCGCCTCTACAGCGGCGTAGTGGAAGCGGTTTTTAGACTTTTGGTAGTACTCCAGCTTTTTGCGGAGTTCTTCCTGCGTCTTGGCCCCGAAGCCTTTGAGTTCCACCAAGCGGTTTTCGTTGACCGCGTAGAGGAGCTCGCCTACGGACTCCACGCCCAGCCCTTCCCAGACCGCCATGATTTTCTTGGGGCCGAAGCCTTTGATGTTGAGCATTTCCTGAATGCCTTCCGGTGTCTTGGCCCGGTATTTTTCCAGGGTAGCCATCTGCCCGGCATCGAGCAGCTCCTGAATTTTGCCGCTGATGGCTTTGCCGACACCTTTGATGCTGCCAATTTCCTCGGCGCTCAGCTCTGAGAGGGGTTGCTCATAGGCACGCAGATTGCGGTAAGCACTCTGATAGGAACGGATTTTGAACGGGTTTTCCCCGTGCAGCTCCATCAACTGCCCGAGCTGCCGAAAGTGCTGTGCGATTTCTTTATTGGTCATTGGATTTGATTTAGAACGTAACCTCCAGCTCCAGTTCTTCCTCGCCCCGCTTGACCACCACGGTGGTCTTATCGCCCTTTTCAAACTTCGCCAAACCTTCCATGTAACCGTAGATGTCTTCCACATCGGTATCGCCGATTCTCAAGACGACATCCCCTTTTTCCAGGCCTGCCTTATCCGCCGTACGCCCCTGCATGACGCCATCGATGCGCATGCCGGGGCCCTGAAAGACGTAGTCCGGCATTACGCCAAGTGTCACTTTGTATTCTGCAGCACGGCGGCTCTCCTGCTCGTCCTTAGTCTTAGTGAAGGGCAGTTTGCCTGCATCGTCCATTTCCTCAATCAGCGCCAGGATGAAATCAGTAGTAAGCAGCAGCCCTTTGAAATTGATAAGCTCAGCATCATCCTCCGGCTTATGGTAATCATCATGAGCTCCAGTAAAGAAGTGCAGCACAGGGATATCCTCAAGATAGAATGAGGTATGGTCACTAGCCCCGATACCTGACTCGGAATCTACGGTAGTAATACCGCCTACATACAATTCAGCGAGAGCTTCTTTCCATAGTGAAGAAGTGCCTACCCCGTTAACAGACAAGCTTTTTTCTTCATTCAGGCGGCCCACCATGTCCAGGTTCAGCATATAGTTAACCTTCTTCAGGTTGATGGTCGGGTTTTTGACGTAGTACTTAGAGCCAAATAAGCCCATTTCCTCTCCCGAAAAGGCAATGAACAGGTAGTTGTTGTTAGAGGCTTTGTTTTCAGACAAGGCTTCGGCCAGACGGAATAGCCCGGCTACACCACTCGCGTTATCATCTGCCCCATTGTGGATGGCTGGGTCGCCTGTGTGGCGGGACCCCATGATACCATGCCCCAGATGATCATAGTGCGCGCCGATGACAATCGTATGCTCTGCTCCGTTGTCCAGATAGCCAATGACATTCCGGGCGGTGCGCGTTTCCGTTTCTTTGGCGTGTGGATGGGCTTTGTACTGCACCTCAAAATCCTGGTACCACTCGCCGCCGTAGCCTTTTGGCTCCAATCCAATTTCTTCGAAGCGGTAGGCGATGTAATCAGCCGCCATGCGCTCGCCTTTCTTGCCCGTTTCCCGGCCCTGCAAAAGGTCAGACGCCAGGTAGACCACATCCACCTGAAGTTGCAGGGCGGCATCAGTTTGCGCCAGGGCGGTACTTGTCCATAATCCTATCGTAAGGGCGATAGCAATTGCTCGGCAGGTCCGGGAAGAGATAGGGATATTCATGAAGTTTAGGTTTGTTTTGTTGTAAGATGAACTGCCGAAATAACCCGCCGGCAGCCCATCGGTTGTCAGGAAATATTCATTATTGGAAAAGGGCTTCGATATCAACTTGCTCGCCCTTGGCAATACGCCCCCGGTCGTTGCGCTCCACTTTGACGCAGGCGGTCGCTGGGTCGTGTTCAAAAAACAAATAGTGCCCCCGGTCGACGCCATCCTCCAGGATACGGCCCTTTTCGCGCATGGTATCCAAAGGCCGAAGGTCATAGCTCATGATGTAAGGCATGCCGATGTGGAAAGAAGAGGGGATGACATCCGCACAGTAGATGAGGGTATGTCCGCCTTGCTCAAATATGGGGACCATCATAGCCTCCGTATGCCCGTACGCAAACCGGATGCGGAAACCCGGCAGCCACTCCAGGTCTTCTTTTTGAACGTCGATAAACTGAAGTACCCCTGCTTTTTTCAGTGGGACGAAGTTTTCCTGCAGGAAGGAAGCGCGCTCTCTGGGATTGGGGTAATAAGCCCAGTTGTAGTGCACTTCGTTAGACCAGTAGGTAGCATTGGGGAACGTTGGCACGAGCTGCCCGGCGGCATTGTAACTGACAGCGCCCCCAACGTGGTCGAAATGGAGGTGGGTCAGCAGCACATCGGTAATCTCCTCCGCCTCAAAACCGGCTTTTTTCAGGCTGCCCCGCAGGGTGGCCTCGCCGTGGGGCTCAAAGTGGGAACGGAACTTCTCATCCTGCTTGTCGCCGATGCCGGTATCAACCAGTATGCGCCGGTCGCCGTGCTCAATGAGCAGGCAGCGCATCGACCAGGTGCAGAGGTTGTTCTCGTCCGGCTTGTTTTTCTTTTGCCAAAGCGTCTTCGGCACTACGCCAAACATAGCGCCTCCATCCAGCTTGAAGTACCCGGTTTCGATAATGTGGATTTTCATATTGCGGTATTTTGGGTGTGCAGTTGGTGCTAAGAAAAACCGATACGGGATTGTGCCGCTTTCAAAGATTCTTTTAAAGCGGCCATACGTATAGCGGTTACGGCGGCTTCCACGCCCTTATTGCCGTGCTTGCCGCCCGCCCGGTCCCGGGCCTGCTCCTCGGTATTCGGCGTCAGCACCCCAAAAATAAAGGGCTTGCCGTACACCATACTTAGGTTAGTGAGCCCGCTGGCCACCGCCTGATTAATATACTCATTGTGAGCCGTTTCGCCTTTGATCACGCAGCCCAGGCAGATGACCGCATCCAGTTTGTGCTTGTCGATCATCATTTTAGCGCCGGCGGGCAGCTCGAAGGAGCCGGGTACCTGAGCCGTAAAGATACGGCCCGCCTCCGCCCCTTGTTTGAGGAGGGTATCGTAGCACCCTTCGTA
>CAZNSK010000230.1:0-7204 GCA_964575505.1 uncultured Phaeodactylibacter sp. | reverse complement strand
GCACAAAATAACTTCGCCTATTCTAGGTAACTTATTACTGCGCGACCCCTAAGACCAGGCATTCAACGGCTGCTTAGGCTCAAAGGCTTGTATTTCCCGGACAAGCCGGTCATTGGCGTGGGGCGCAAAGAGCGAAGCCATGCCACTCCGGTCATCCTGCACTTCAATATTGAACTCTTTGGCAAAGCGTTTAGCCAAGTCGCCCATACTACAGGCAAAATCTTCATTTTTGCCCATAGCCATAAACAAGTCGATAATAGCGGCCCGGATAGGCTCGCAGGGGTCCAATTGCAAGAGCATCTGCCGTTGGGTTTTCCCGTGCACTGGTTTTCCCATAGCCGACAGTTTGTGCCGCAGCGCCTGTGCTGAGTACCCCATGAGCTGAGCACGGTACTTCCACCAATTGACAGACTGCCCGCCGTTGCGTGTTTCGTATACTTTAAGGTGGCTTTTCTCGGCTGCTTCCTGGCAGGAGACCATGCTCATGGCTTTGGTAAGCTCCAATACCTTTAAAACCTGCTCCTGGGTGAGCTTATTGGCTTTTTGTTCGTCGGCTTCAGCGTGGGCCAGCCACTTTGCATATTTCAACTTCACTTTGCTCTTTGTGCTCAGGCAGATAAGCTTGGCCAGTTCCACCGTCAGGTAATAGTCCTTCAGAATCCGGTTGCCGGGTGTCTTCCGGCTGGCAAAGTCCCGCAGTTTTTCGGGGCGCCGGATGCCGTCCCGGAACTCGTAAATATCACTCAGCCAACGCTTCACATTGGCCGCGTAGTGATGGTCGGTAAGCTGTAGGGCCTGGTGCAGCTCGGTGGCGGCTACAACTTTTGTCCCTTTTTTGCTGATATATACTTGCAGGTTCATATGCTATCAAAGTAGTTACGCATACAAAAATGCACAAAATGTTTGTTTTTGTCAAGCTTTAAAACAATTTTTTTGCCCTAATCAGCCCTGTCAATCAGTGCATCAAGCAAACACCTAGTACTTAAAACCCTCTTTTACAGGCAGTTAAGCCCAAAACAGCTTGTTTTAAACAGATTGCGAATTATCCTGGAAAGTGTCACTTTTTTGTGGGGGAGCGGGCATAAAATTAGCCTGCCCGGCGATGTATTGCCGGACAGGCTAACCGATGAAGCCAGAATGGCGGGGCTATTCATTGATTTCGGCGGGGGCGCAAATCCGATGTTACCGCTCCACCGGGTGGCGGGCTGTTTTAAAAATCGCCATTGGCTTCACGGTAGAGCACAGCGAGCACGACCTGCCCGACGGCCCGGAGCACCCGCTTATCGATGATGTCCATATCGTCCTTGTGGGTGTGCCAGTGCTCCCCAAACCCCGTTTGCGTACCCCGGGCCCGGTTGATGATGTCAATCATCGGGATACGGGCAATGGTATTGACATAATAGTGGTCATCGGTAATGGCCCCGCCTTGCTCATTGACAAAGTAGTTGCTATACCCCATTTTCTGCGCCAGCGACCAGACTTTATTCACCAGCTGGGGCGCAAACTGCATGGAGAAATATTCTTTCGGGAACCGCGCCCCCCGGGCACCAACCATATCCAACAGGATGCCGTACTGCGGCTGCCGGGCGCCCGTCACATGCGGGTTCCGTGCCCAGTATTGAGACCCCAAGGCATAGGAATCGGGGTTATCCCCTCCGCTTTCCCCGTAGTCTTCCGCATCGAACAGCACAATGTCTACGCCCAGGCTGATGGGGTTGGCCTGTAACTGGCGGGCGACTTCCAGCAGGACCGCCACGCCGCTGCCCCCGTCATCGGCCCCCAGAATAGGCTCCTCCCGGCGTTCTTCGTTGATGGGCGAATCAGCGAACGGGCGGGTGTCCCAATGCGCGCCGAGCAGCACCCGTTTACCGGCCCCCGGATTGAACTGGGCTATGATATTGGTACCCTGCAGGGTCGCCCCGGTATAGGCTTCTGCTTCAAAATCTTGTTCTATGACTTTAGCCCCGAAGCGCTCAAACTGAGCCACCAGCCACGCTTTGGTTTGCCGGTGGGCCTCCATATTAGGCACGCGGGGGCCAAAACTGACCTGTTTGGCTACAAAGGCCAGTGCGGAGTCCCTTTCAAATTTAGGGACCGCCACTTTCTCCTGAGCCGGCGGTGGCGGCACGCTTTCGCTGGAGCCGCTTTCTGAGCCACAGCTGTTGAGCAGCAATACAGCGGCCAGCATCCAAAGCCTTGTTCTCATCATTTTGTTGTTTTATTGCCCTGAGGTATTAAAGTGCGCCCAGCCCTGAGCCGTGAGGTCATGCAATTTACCGCCCTTGGAATTGAGCTTCAGCCCATCCGCTTGCGGCACAATCTCGCCGGCGATGTAGAGGTCGGGCATATACTTGACTTTTTCCAAATCTTCCGGCGCTACCGTGAATAAAAGCTCGTAGTCTTCGCCACCGCTCAGAGCAACGGTGATGGGGTCCATATTGAAGTCGATGGCCTGAAACTGGGCGTCCTCGTGGATAGGCACGCCGCTTTCCTCCAGCAGCACCCCTACTCCGGATTGGGTCGCGATGTGGAAAAGCTCAGAGGCCAGCCCGTCGGAAATATCGATCATGGAAGTGGGGACCAGGCCGGCCTTGGCAAAAGCCTCTATCATATCTTTGCGGGCTTCCGGCTTCAGCTGCCGCTCCAGCAGGTAATCGTGCCCCTCCAGTTTGGGCTGCAGCCCCGGGTCAGACAAGTACAGCTGTTTCTCCCGCTCCAGGATTTGCAGCCCCATGTAAGCCGCCCCGAGATTCCCGCTTATGCAGATCAAATCGCCCACCCGGGCAGTATTCCGGTACGTGAGCCGCTCTTTATGCCCCTGGCCAATGGCCGTGACGCTTATGATCAGGCCCTTGGGAGAAGAGGTGGTATCCCCTCCAACCAGGTCCACATTATACATATCGCAAGCTTTGCGTATGCCGGCGTACAGCTCTTCCATGGCTTCCACGGAAAAACGGTTGGAAAGAGCTACCGAAACAGTGACTTGTTTCGGCTCGGCATTCATGGCGTAGATATCAGAAAGGTTGACAATAACGGATTTGTACCCCAGGTGTTTCAGGGGGGTATACATCAGATCGAAGTGGATCCCCTCGACCAGCATATCGGTAGAAACGATGGTGAGTGCTTTGCCATTATCAATCACCGCTGCATCGTCTCCTACGCCTGTAACGGAAGACCGCTGCCGAAGGGCGAAGGGCTTAGTCAAATGATTAATAAGCCCAAACTCACCAAGCGTGTTGACGTCAGTGCGTTTGGGCTGTTCTTGTTCTTGAGCCATAGTATTGGTTAAATTCCTGGCGCGTGAAGGTACGGCCAATCTTACAGACGCTCTATTTTTTCGAGCAGTTCCTTCGTCTCGGAATAGTCCTCCCCGGATGCTTTGGCCATTTTGATGGCTTTTTCTGCTGCGGCTTTAGCCTTTTGCTTTTTGCCGAGCTTGTAGTAAAGCGCCGCCAAGGTGTCATTGTTGTAAAAGGTGGAGTTGAGCGCAACGGAGGATTCCGCCCACTTGACGGCCTCTTTCAGCATGGCTTCGTCATCCACATCCTCGTAAAATGACCAGGCAATAGCATTCAGCTCATTTGCATCTTCGGAGGGGTATTCCTTAAGATAATCCACCGCAGCCTGAGGGTACAGCTCCGGTCGGTTGGCCTGGTAGTACCTCATCCTGAAATTGGCATATACCGGCCCGGGGTTATCGGGATAAGCCTTCGTAAAGAGCGACTCTGCTTTCTGCATCATTGCGGCTTCGCTCTCCTCTTCATCCAGCGAAAGGGCAATGACCCGCTGCAGCTTGCCGCTTACGTACTGCTCATTGTACATCGCTTCGTAAGCCTCCCGGTGCTTGATGATTTCCTGGAAGTAGGGGTCGGCCGGATCATCAGCCGCCTGGAATACCAGCTGCATTTCTGTTTCCCCCGTCCAGTCTTTCTGGGTGCTGAGGTAGGCGCTGGCAATTTCATTGGCATTGGGCGCCATAGCATTTGCCGCTGCCAGGGCGTAGTTCTTCAGAAACGCCGGGTCGCGCTCGCCATTCTCAAACTTGCGCTGCAGGGCACCGATCTGCTTGGAGGGGTCCTGGGCTTCTTTGCCCAACTGAATGAAAGCTTCGGCATCTTTGTAGCCCACCCCGCGGTGGACCAGCTGCCCATCGGCATTGATGAAGAGCAGGGTAGGGTAAGCACGGACGTTGTACTTCCGGGCCAGGCCTACGCCTTCGCCTTTCTCCATGTCAATTTTTGCATTGACAAAATTGCTATTGTAGTAATCGCCTACTGCCTGCTGGGTAAAGACGTTCTTGGCCATCATTTTGCAGGGGCCGCACCAGGTGGCGTAGGCATCCACGAAGATCAGCTGGTCTTTAGCTTGCGCTTTCGCCAGGATTTTTTTCCAGTTGCCCTCTTCAAACTGTATGCCTTCCTGAGCTACCCCAAGTTGGGCAAACGTAGCCAGTAGCAGCAGGGCTATCAAAAGATTTTTCATATCGGGTTGTTTATTGGATTTGCTGGATGTAATGTTCTACTGCCCGGACGGCCAAAGGGCTTTCCGACTCGGCTATTTCCAAAGCCCGGCGGGCTGCCTCTACAGCAGCCGGTTTGTCGCCGTTGTGCAGCAGGATGTTGGAATAGATAAGAACATGCTGGTACTTGCTGGCCTGGCTGGCCGCTGCCTCGGCAATGTCTTCTGCTTCCTTCATCACTTTGGGGTCATGCTTAAAGGCCTCCACCATATTTTTTGCCAGAGCAGTCAGGGCATCCGGGTCTTCGTCAATACACTTTTTAGCATACTTTTTGGCAGCTTTCCGATAGTCATCAGCTGCGGCCCGGGATTGGTAGAATGCCATTTCTGCCTCCAGCTCAAAGGCCCGGGCATCCTCGCCGAGGTGGGCATCGGCTTTGCTGATGGCTTCTTCCAGCAGCATTTCGCTATCGAATTCCAGTGCCTTCTTGACCGTTGCTTCGCAGGCTGAACGGATCCGGCTTTGCACCGCCTGTTCCCCGACGAGGGCCTCCACAGCGGAGCGCCGTTGCATGAGCATGGAAAAGAGCTTGGAGTCTGCTTCAGTTACTGCTTCAAAGAGCATCTTCTGGTTAAATTCCGTACTCAGGTCAGGATCGGTATCGAAATAGTTATTCGCTACTTTAAGGCTGGATTCGCCGGAATTATTCAGTGCCCGGATATACTGATATAAGAAGGCTGGGTCCCTCGCCCCTTCCTCGTACTTTTTCTGGTAAGCCTCCAGGTTGTCTGCCTTAGCCAGCGCCGACTTGCCCAGCTTGATGAGCCCATCTACCTGTTGAGCACCGCGGGCTTGCTGAACGACCTCGCCGCCTGCATCGATAAAGAATAATGTCGGGAAAGCGGAAACCGGGTACTTTTTGCGGAACTCCAGCCCCATGCCTTTCTCCATGTCGATCTTCATATTGATGAAGTGCTGATTGAAAAAGTCGCCCACTTCTTCCTGTGGGAATACGTTGCGCGCCATCCGCTTGCAAGGGCCGCACCACTCGGCATATGCGTCTACAAAGATCACTTTGTCTTCCTGAGCGGCTATTTCCAGTGCTTCTTCCCAGGTACCATTAAAGAACTCAATGCCTTGGGCAGCGATTGGCAGGTTAGCCATCAGAGACCAAAGCAGCAGCAGGCCGCCTATCCGTAATTGAACCGTACTTTGCATCATACTACTTATTTATTCCGTTGCTTGGTTTTGCTGTTCCTGAAATTCCTTAACCACCTGATTGGGCGATTTGCCGGATTGCGCTACTTTGAGCAGCATGCGGGCATCCTTGGCAATAGGGTGCTTGGGGTATTGGATCAGGAATTTCTCGTACTTTTCTATTGCCTTCGGCATATCCTGAAGGTCATTATCATAGGTGAAAGCCTGGAAAAATATGGATTCGGGCTGCTTTTCATACCCGAGGTGGCCTTCTTCGACCTGCGCCCACAACTGCACCGCTTCTTCGTATTCGCCTATACCCCGGGCTACAGCAGCTGCGCTAAACAAAAACTTTGGCGTCAGGGAGTCCTGCTCAAATTTGGAAGCATATACTTCCGTCTTTTCTATAAAAGTAACCGCTGAGGCCGTATCCAAGGTTGGGTTGTCCATCTGCTTTTTAAGCAAATCTTCAAGGGCCATGATTTCCTCTGCGAGTTTATCCTGGCTTTTATCTTCATCCGCCATACGGTCAGAGTCTCCACAGCTTAGCAGGGCGATCAATGGCAGCAGGAGGAACAATAGATGTGTGCGTGTCATGTTGGAATTGGTTATTATTTGAGGTTTCATAAACTAAACAGATTCGTGTAATAATACAAAAGTTAAACGCCAGAATAGCGGGAAATAATGCGTTCGAACCATATTCCTGGCAAAAGGCGCTTCAGAAAAAGCGAAAGCCGCTGCAAGGGCTTGCCAATGGCGTAGAAAGGGTGGAGCCTGCGCCGGCCAATGAGCCGGGCGATGCTACGGGCTACCTCCTCAGCCGGTTTGCCCTCCTCCACTTCCTGATCGATAATCGCGTAGGCCCGTTCGAAACTTTCGGCGTAGGGGCCCTCCGGGTCATAATCTTTGATGCGGTGGGCATTGATGTTGGTCTGTATGTCCCCGGCGTGAATGCCAATGACTTGTATGCCAAAGCGCTGCGTTTCAATCCGCAAAGACTCTGTAATCAAATCAACCGCAGACTTGCTGGCGCAGTAGACACTCCGGTAAGGCAGGCCTACCCTAGCCCCGATGGAACTAATGGTAAAAATCTGCCCTTTGCCGCTTTGCCGCATATGAGGGATTACGGCCTTACAGACCCGTATCACCCCCATGACGTTGGTGTCTAAAACCTGAGCGACATGCTCCATGTCGCACTCCTCCAATGGGCCGGCAATACCAATGCCCGCATTATTAATAGCGATATCGATACTGCCGGATTCCCGCAGCAGCTGCTCTACGGCCTGCTCTACGCTCAGTTGGTCACGCACGTCCATTTGCAACATGCGCACTCCGCCCCAATCTTCCCGGGGCTTGCGGCTGGTGCCGAAAACAGTGTATCCTTGCTGATCAAGTTCCCGGGCAAGCGCGTAGCCCAAACCAGATGAAGCGCCTGTAATAAGGATGGTCTTAGACATAATGGTGTAAAGAATTGGTTTCCAGGAAAGTTCACCCAAAGTTAGCAGCCCGCCTCTGAATGTTAACAGCATTGGGCTGGTAAAGAAATAA
>CAZNSK010000229.1:0-7307 GCA_964575505.1 uncultured Phaeodactylibacter sp. | reverse complement strand
GAGGTGGAAAAAGAGCAAGTCAGAAATCACAAATTTTGGGTTGGCGGACTATATACAGCAGCAGCGGCTGCAAAGAGCTGCTCATCTGCTGAGCGCCACTGAAGCGCGCATCTCCGATATTGCTACCGCTTGCGGCTACAGCGACCTGCAGTACTTCAGCCGCACTTTCAAGCGCTATATCGGGGTGCCGCCATCTCAATACCGGGCAGGGTCCACTTAAGATTTCGTATCTTAAGCTTTTAAAACAACACAAACTAGTATGCCTACTCGCCGGAATTTCCTCTCTCAGGTTGGCCAATTTGCTGGCTTATCCATGCTTCCATTTTTTGGGTCCGACCTCGGCCTGGCCCTGCAGACAGCCGCCAGCCAGCAGCCCAGGGTAGATGATGAAGACTTCTGGCGGCTGGTCAGGCAGTCCTACACGGTTTCCCCCAACATTATGAACCTTAACAACGGTGGGGTAAGCCCCTCTCCCAAGGTCGTACAGGAAGCCGTAGAGCACTACAACCGCCTGAGCAACGAAGCCCCTTCCTATTATATGTGGCGGATACTGGACAAAGGGCGGGAGCCGCTTCGGTCCAGGCTCGCTGCCCTGGCCGGGTGTGATGCTGAAGAAATTGCCATCAACCGTAACGCTTCGGAAGCCCTGGAAACGGTCATCTTCGGGCTGGAACTGCAGGCGGGAGACGAAGTGGTAATGAGCAGGTACGATTATCCGAATATGATTAACGCCTGGAAGCAGCGGGCTCACCGCAACGGCATCAAGCTCGTCTGGGCCGACCTAGAGGTGCCAATGGAGGACCCGAAAGCCATTGCCGAGCGTTACACCGCTCAGTTCACCAACCGGACACGGGTGGTCCACCTCACCCATATGATCAACTGGAACGGGCAGGTGCTCCCCGTGCGGGCTATTGCCGAGCAGGCCCGGGCCCGGGGCATAGCGGTAATCGTTGACGCGGCTCACTCCTTCGTGCACCTGGATTTCAAGATTGACGACCTGCAGTGCGACTACCTCGGGACGAGCCTGCACAAATGGCTGTGCGCTCCGTTCGGCAGCGGTATGCTCTATGTGCGCAGGGAAAAGATCAAGGCCCTGTATCCGCTATTGGCTGCCCCTGACCCGGAAAGCAGCGATATTCGGAAATTTGAGCACTTGGGTACCCGTTCCTTTGCTATAGAACAGGCGATAAGCCACGCCATTCAATTTCATGACATGATTGGTGGTGCTCGTAAGGCAGCGCGGCTGAAGTACCTGCGGCAGTATTGGATGGATCAGGCCCTAGGCTTGCCGGGCTTCCGGTCGTACACGCCCTACAATCCTGATTTAGCCGGTGCCATCGCCAATATTGGCTTTGAAGGCAAGTCAGGCCTGGACCTGAACCGTTTCCTTTTTCGGGACTACAAAATCCATACGGTAGGTATTCAGTGGGAAGACATTGACGGCGTGCGGATCACCCCCAATGTTTATACCCTGAGGAGCGACCTCGACCGGCTCCTCGGTGCCCTTCGGGCCTTCGCTTTTCAGGATTAGCAATTTTGTACAACCCACCCACGCCGGCTGCCTGTACCTTTGTTGAAAAAGCAAATGATGCAGAAGGTTTTGCTAGTGCGACTAGTCCGAAATAGCACAGCGTATTTCACGCTTGGGCGCCCTGGTTTTACTGGGTTTCTTCGGTTAGTCATTTCTGAAACACTCCACTAGTAGTCCTGATATTAGGGATGGCCTTGAATCCCGTTTCATCCCAATGCCTGAAACGGTCCGGCGCCCTCGGTGTCTATCCGGCAGCTATTGGGGCAGTAGAGGCGGAAGCACGAATCAAGGTTGCCGGTTGGCAGGTCGGTTGGTATACGGTGCGGTGGTGGAGCCGGGGCGGCCAGCCCCAAACAGCCCGCTTCCTGAAGGCCGGTTAAAGAGGTAACAGTTTTCATAATGTCAAGCCTTGGTAAGGCTCGGCAAGAGAGTGGTTTCGAGCCCGTGCACTGGCGCGGGCTCTTTTTATCGTTTCCGCTCCGTTACAAATACGACGAGGTCTTCCAAAGATTGCCGGGCCGGTGCCTCCTGAAACTGGTTGAGGAGCTCAAAGGCTTCCGAGCGGTACCGCAGCATGGCGGCTTTGGCGTAATCGAGCCCGCCGCTGGCGCGCACAAAGTCTACTACCTCCCTTACCTTTTCCGGCTGCTCACTGTAGCGTTTGATGATATTGATGACCCGGCGCCGGTCGGAAGGGGAGGCCTGGTCCAATGCATAAATCAGCGGTAGGGTCATTTTTTTCTCTTTGATATCGATCCCCAGTGGCTTGCCTACGTCGTCGGTACCGTAGTCAAACAAGTCATCCCGGATTTGAAAGGCGATACCGATTTTTTCCCCGAACAGCCGCATCTTCTCAATCGTAGATTCGTCATCAGTAGCTGAGGCGGCACCTGCGCTGCAGGCCGAGGCAATGAGAGAGGCGGTTTTCTGACGGATGATTTCGTAGTAAATGTTTTCCTTAATATCCAGCCGGCGCGCTTTTTCGATCTGCAGCAGTTCCCCTTCGCTCATAGCTTTAACGGCATTGGAAACGATCTCCAGTAAGCGGTATTCCTTGTTGCGCAAGGCCATCAGCAGGCCCTGCGATAGGAAGTAATCGCCGACCAGTACCGCAATTTTGTTTTTCCAAAGAGCATTCACCGAAAAAAAGCCGCGGCGCTCGAAGGAGTCGTCCACCACATCGTCGTGCACCAGGGTAGCGGTATGCAGCAGCTCCACCAATGAGGCAGCCGAATAAGTAGACTCGTTAACGGCTCCGCAGATCTTGGCAGACAAGAACACGAACATAGGCCGGACCTGCTTGCCTTTGCGCCTTACGATGTAGTAAGTAATTTTATCGAGCAAGGGCACGGAGCTGCGCATTGCATTCCGAAAGTGGGATTCGAAAGCGCTCAGTTCTTCTTCGATCGGCTTTTTGATTGCATCTAGGGATTGAGCCATGGACGAGATTTTGCTGCCCAAAGCTACAAAACTTCACCGTTTGACCACTTGATATTTGCGCAGCACCTGCTTGCCGGACCGGATGATGAGCAAGTACTCTCCCTTGGGCAGGTCTGTAAGGGTCAACTGCTTGACCTGCTGCCCGGCTTCCTCCTGCGGCAGGTTGGCGCGCAGCTTGATGGCCCAGTTCCGGTCGATCAGCTGCATGGCCAGGGGCCCGGGGCGGGGCATGTCGAACTTAACGGTAATAATGTCATTAGCATCTGGCATTACTTTCGTAAATACAGACCAGTCGTTGCGGTCGGCAGGATCTTCTTTAGAGGCAGGCGGTGGTGTGGCGCCGCCTGGGTTAGGGGCGGTGGCCTCCGGCGGGTTATCGCGGCGGCCCTGGCCTTTTGAAGGGGCAGGAGGTTGTAACGGTGGCCGGATAGGCCGGTTATGCTGTGCCATCCGCTCGTTGAGGATTTGGATGACGTCTCCGCTTTTGGGGTTCCAAACTGACAGGCCGATGGGCAGCTCGAAAATATTATTGTGGCTTACTTCGGCTACGTTTTGCGTATTGGTAGTACGGATGGTGCGGATTTCCATGCGCTGCTGGCTGACGAAAATCCACTTGAATTGATTGAAACTGCCGAACGCCCGGGTCCATTGCTTGGGGTCATCGGCTTTCCGGAGCGGTGCGCCCCAGCAGCCTTCGCCAAAGTAAATGGTGCCGCGCTGATCATCCCGGATGAAGCCCTCGTCGCTGCCTGCTCCCCGGAAAGGGCGCAGGGGGTAAGTGGTTTTGACTACGTGGGCGTCAGATTCTAGGACGAGGTCAACCCCATAATTGTAAAACAAGCGGGCCCAGTTGTTGTAGAGTTCATCTTTTTCCGGTTTGTTGCGGGTATGAGGGCGCATGCCCTGATGGTACTGCGCCATCTTCCAGGTGACGCTTTGGTTGGCCTCCAGGTCGCCTTCCAGCCATATGGCCTGCCGCCCGGCGGGTGCGATGAGCGAATTGAGGGTATAGAGGCGGAAGAGGTTGCCGCCGAAGGTCAGGCCGTAGTACACTTCGGTGTTGCTGACGTCAAAAAGCTCGGTAATGGAGGCGTTTTCCCGTTCGTGGTTGCCCCGGGCCGGAACAATGGGGAATAAGCGCCCGTCGCTGCCGATGGTCTGCTGCCAGTCGTCAAACCAATTGCGCCAGTTCTCGTTGGTGTCCCCGCCGGTCATATCGCCTGCAAAGACGACGAAGTGGGGCCGGAGCTTGCTCACTAGGCGGTTGGCTTCCACCCGTGCTGCCCGGTTATTGCGGGAGTCCCCCCCGGCGATGATCGACAGGGGCTGATCGGGCTGGTCGGGAGCGGTTTGGAACGACATCCGGCGGCTCGTGCCCTCGCTATCTTTGATGACGAAGTAGTACACCGTGTTGGGGCGCAGCCCGGTGAGGCGCACAAATTGATTGTTCATACCCTTGGCCTGTATGTAGCGGTCGGGCTGTTTTTGGTAGCGGTAGGCTTGCGCCTGCCCGCCGAAGTCGATCTCGTCGTAATACAGTACCGGGCTATGGCCGCTGATTTGATCCCAGCCGATGACCATAGTCGTGGCTGGGTCTTCCCGCCACATACAGCGGTATCGAGCCGATGCTGCCTGCAAAGGTAGAGCAGCCAGGCCTCCAAATAGGAGCAGCAGAAAAAAAGGCAGATGGGGATTGATACGCATCTAAGGTTTGGTTTTAGTCGCTCTATAACGAAGGCAGCAGTGCCAAAGGTATACGCAGAATGAAGGGGGTGCGACGCTGGTATAGGAAGCGAACCTGCTTCATGTCTGCATTTACGCAAAAGCGCCTGCCGTTCAATTATACTGTCTGGAACGTATCTCAGTTGCAGAAAATGATAACAATAATGTTAATTTCAGCTCACAAACAATAATTTATTATGAAGAATATAGCATTGGCAGCAGCAGCATGGCTGATTTGCACCTCCACCCTCGCCCAAGCGCCTTTTACCACGCTGACGTACTGGGAGCAAGACACAACGGCCTTGCAGTTGGACCTTTTTCAGCCGCAAACCCTCACCCCTGCACTTAAGCCACTGGTTATTTACGTGCACGGCGGAGGCTTTGCCACGGGAGACCGGAGCGGCGGGCACGCCCTGTGCAGATACTTGTCGGAGCAAGGCATGGTGGCTGCCACTATCAGCTATACGCTGTATATGAAAAACAAAAGTTTTAGCTGCGACGGTATCCTCTCGGAAAAAATCCATGCCATTCGGCTGGCGGTTAATCAGCTGTGGCAAGCAACGCGGTTTTTTCTGGAGCGGGCCGACGAATACGGCATTGACCCCTCACAGGTCTTTATCGCGGGCAGCAGTGCCGGCGCCGAAACCGTACTGCACGCGGCCTACTGGGATCGCGAGGTGATGAGCCTGTACGCCAACCGCCTGCCCAAAAAATTCCGATACGCCGGACTGATCGGCGGAGCCGGGGCCATTATGGATTTGAATGGCATCACGCCGGCCACTGCCATTCCAGCCCTGCTGTTTCACGGCAGCGCCGACCCGGTTGTCCCTTACGCCACAGCATCGCACCACTACTGTACTCCGGATGCGCCGGGGTGGCTCATGCTGTTTGGGTCCCACGCTATTTACGAGCACTACCACCGAATTGGGGCCCCGGTCGTTCTGCACTCCTTTTGCGGTGGCGGGCATAGCTTCGCCGGAGCCTACTTTTACCAAAAGCAAGATGTGGTAGGGCACTTTATCCGGCAGGTGCTCGACGGGGCGCATTTTCAAAATCATCAGGTACTCCAAAGCGGCCACCCGGACACGCCCGCCGGACAGGTTTTTTGCGGCCATTGAGGCATAATAGTTCTGTCAAAAAGCAGGTTCTGTTTTCTTCTTATTCGGAAAGCCGTTACTTTTGTGGTTTCAATTGTCTGGTAGGAGGGCGGCAGCCTGCCCGTCCACCGCCAAACCGGACTTCGCATTTTTAAACTGTACCCGTTTATCATGAGAGATACCAAGCTGTTCAATCTGATCGACCAAGAGCTCAATCGCCAGCAAAGAGGGATTGAGCTGATCGCTTCTGAAAATTTTACGAGCCCGCAGGTGATGGAAGCGGCAGGCAGTGTGCTGACCAACAAGTACGCGGAGGGGTATCCTGGCAAACGCTACTACGGCGGTTGCGAAGTGGTAGATGAGGTAGAGCAATTGGCTATCGACCGGCTCAAGGAGTTGTTCGGCGCAGCTTACGCCAACGTCCAGCCCCATTCTGGCGCTCAGGCCAACGCCGCGGTTTTTCTGGCCATTCTTCAGCCCGGGGATGCCATCCTCGGGTTTGACCTGGCCCACGGCGGCCACCTCTCCCATGGCTCTCCGGTCAATTATTCCGGCAAGGTGTACCAGCCTCACTTCTACGGTGTGGAGCAAGACACCGGGCTCATCGATATGGACAAAGTGGAAGCCAAGGCCCTGGAGGTCAAACCTAAGCTTATCATATGCGGGGCTTCAGCCTATTCCCGGGATTGGGACTACGCCCGCTTCCGCGAAATAGCAGACAAAGTTGGCGCATTTTTGCTGGCAGATATTGCCCACCCCGCCGGGCTGATTGCCGCCGGCTTGCTGAATGACCCGCTCCCGCACTGCCATATCGTGACGTCCACCACTCACAAAACCCTGCGCGGCCCAAGGGGCGGCATCATTATGATGGGAGAGAATTTTGACAACCCCTGGGGGCGCACCACAAAAAAGGGCAATCCGATAAAGATGTCTTCCATTCTCAACAGCGGCGTATTCCCAGGGATGCAGGGTGGCCCCCTGGAGCATATTATTGCTGCTAAGGCGGTGGCCTTCGGTGAAGCACTGCAACCTGGCTTCAAGGCCTATACCGAGCAGGTGGTCCGGAATGCCCAGGCTATGGCTAGCGTCTTTGTCGAGAAAGGCTACCAGCTGATTTCCGGCGGCACAGATAACCACCTCATGCTGCTCGACTTGCGGTCAAAGGGCGTCACCGGAAAGCTCGCTGAGCAAAAACTCGGCGAGGCAGACATCACCGTCAACAAAAATATGGTCCCCTTCGATACCCAGTCCCCCTTCGTCACTTCCGGTATACGGGTGGGCGCAGCGGCCGTAACCACCCGCGGGCTGAAGGAAGCAGACTGCCAAAAAATTGTGGAATGGATCGATGCGGTGATTACAAACGCAGAAAATGATAGCCTGATAGCTGAAATCCGGCAGGAAGTTAATATCTTCATGTCGCAGTTTCCGCTGTACGAAACGGCGGATGTATCTGCTACCTAAGGTAACTTACCGATTTAGACTCGTTCTTTTGCACGCTAACTGCGCCTGCCTGGCTA
>CAZNSK010000228.1:4348-7469 GCA_964575505.1 uncultured Phaeodactylibacter sp. | reverse complement strand
ATAGATTAGCAAAGCTGACTTGAGCGCGCATTCGGCTGGAATAGCCGTCTTCTTCTATCTCTTCAGCGCTGATGCCATATTTAACAACATCATCATCTACAGTATCAATGATTTCATAAAGGTGGTGAGGTTTCGGATTCCGTTTTGAATTCCCATGAAAAGATATCGCCATCCTCTAAGCTTTAGCAGGCCATCCGGCTGTATTCGAATAGGTTTCGTAAGAGACCGTTGGCAGGTAGTCCATAGCGTGCCCGGTCTTTTGCCGGTAGGCGGTATCCGCTACGTATAGCAGGGGCTCGAAAGAAACAGTCGTAGGCATCAGGGATGGGTCGTTGATGACCGCTTCGTAGCTTTTGCGGCCATTGGCGACTACACACAGGCGGTCGTACAAGAAACCATCTACCGAGAACCGTATGGGGTAATCCGGGTACTGACGCGCCAGGATTTCCTGGTCCAGCGCATGCAGTTTTTCGGCCAGCCGCTCTTGGAACCCGAAGATTTTACTGACGGGTAACGCGGCTAGTGCCTGCACCAATGGGGCGGTAATGGCATCATCGGTTTTCTGCTGCCAGTCGAGCAGGTCGATGAGCGACCAGAATTCGTCATCGCTTAAGAGGGAAGCCTCTTCCTGCCGCCGGATGGTGATTTCCAACTCTGCGCCCCGGTATTTCTCTTTCAACTCTTTTATGAGCGCCTCGTCGAGCCGGTCAATGGAGATGGTGAATGTTGCTGGCATGCTAATTTGATTAGAATAGTAATATAGTTCTTTTTGAGCTACGTTTCAATACCACCTATTGAGAAGTAGCTACTATTGCAATGCCTGGTTCTTGCTTTCAATGGTGGGTTTTCAATGCCCAAATCCTTCTTGGGAGGGTATTCAAAAATGTGTGCCGCACGTAAAGGCGCATCTACCTGCTGGTTAGGCAGGGAGGACGCAGTGCTAACGGCTTAGCTGCAGTAGTTGTGCAGTAGACACATTTGAGTGTACACTCCCGCGATGTCCGTAATATCTACTACCTTGCTGCCGCATCCACAGCCCCAAAACACAACCCACATGAGCACCCTACACCCCCGCAACCTCCACCGCGATGGTTATGATTTTGCCAGGCTCGTTAAAGCCTATCCGCCCCTGCAACCACATGTGATCAATAACCCCGCGGGCGAGCCCACGATCTCCTTTTCAGACCCGGAAGCGGTAAAAGCCCTGAATACCGCCTTGCTGATCGGGCACTACGGCCTGCAGCATTGGGACATCCCCGAGGGCTACCTGTGCCCGCCGGTGCCGGGCCGGGCCGACTACCTGCACCATCTGGCCGACCTGCTGGCGGCCGGTGGCCCCCTGCTGACGGGCAAAGACATCCGCATTCTGGACATCGGTACGGGGGCCAACCTGATTTATGCCATCCTGGGGCAGCGCCTCTACGATTGGTCTATGGTGGGCACGGAGGTGGACAAGCTCGCCCTGAAGACGGCGAAAGCGCTGATCGGCATTAACCCGGTACTGCAAAACGGCACTCGGCTGCGCCAGCAGAAGGACCCCCATTTTATTTTGGAGGGCATCATCCGTGAGAATGACTTCTTCCACGCTACCGTGTGCAACCCGCCCTTTTACGCTTCCGAAGCTGAGGCGGCTGAGGCCAATGCCCGCAAGCGGAAGCACCTCAGGCTGGGCAAGGTGGGGCGCGCCGTGGCCGGGCAGCCCGCCGAGCTGTGGACGGAAGGCGGGGAGCGGTCGTTTCTTCTGCAGTTCATCAAAGAGAGCCAAATCTACGGGCAGCAGGTCGGTTGGTTTACCAGCTTGGTGTCCCAAAAAGATAATTTGGAGCCGTTGGAACAGGCCCTGGAAAAAGCGGAGGCCAAAGCGGTGGAAATCATCCCTTTGGCAGCTGGCCAGAAGCGCACGCGGGTTTTGGCGTGGCGCTTTTAGGGTAGTCAGGTCGAGGCTCCGAGGCCGCCACCTGACTTGGGAGGCAGTAGCTACTCCGGCGGCGATTTTGGAATCGCGGCCGGAGACCCAGCCTGCTGCAACCTCCTATTTGAAATCCACTAAATCAATCTCAAAAATCAGCACCGACCCGGCAGGGATGCTACCCACGGACCGATTGCCATAACCCAGGTTGGAAGGCGTATACAGCGTGATTGCTCCCCCCTTCCCAATCAGCGGGATGCCGATCTGCCAGCCTGTAATCAGATTGGTCAGTGGAAAAGTAACGGTGTTATTGCCCGGCGTCTGATCAAAGACATGCCCGTCCAGCAGCATGCCTTTGTAACGTACTGTTACCGAGTCTTCAAGCGCAGGCCGGCCACTTGAGCCAGCTTCCTCTATGGCATAGTACAATCCCGATTCATGCCGGTCAGCCGTTAGGTTGTTTTCCTCCAAATAGTCGAGGATTTTTTCCTCATCGGTACGCTCATCGGTGTCTTTGTTGCAGGCGGCCAGGGTAAGGCCCAGCAGTAGGGCCAGCATAAACTTCAGCTTCATCTCTGGAATTTTTAATAGACTACAAAGGTAAATAAAACACCCATACCGCTTTCCAGTTCCTGAAAGGCCTGCGAAAACTCAGCTGTCGGGCCTCGATAGGGGTTGGCGCGAATGCGTGAGGCTGTTGGATATTGCTTAACTTTACTTTATGAAGCGATTTTTCAATACGACGGGCTTGTGTAATCCGGAGGATCACTATATGGTGGAGCCCTTTCGGGGTATGTTTGATGAGATTTACCATCTTATAGAAGCCAAGCAATACTTCCTTATCCATGCGCCCCGGCAAACGGGCAAGACGACTTTCCTGCATCAGTTGGCGCACCGGCTGAACCGGGAAGGGAAATACACCGCGGCTGTCTGCTCTTTGGAATCAGCGGGGTATCCCAGTATTTCGGTTTCAGATGCCAATGAGGTCTTCATTCAGTCGCTCTACCAAACGGCTCAGGTTTTTTTGAGTGGGGCCGAATTGCCCCCAAGCCCTACTCAATATAAGGCAGGGGCGCAATTATTCCGGCAGTATCTAAGTGATTGGAGCAAAGCTCTGGATAAACCCTTGGTTTTATTGGTGGATGAGGTGGATTCACTTTATGACGATGTTCTTATTGCAGTGCTGCGGCAGTTCCGGGATGGCTTTCAAAC
>CAZNSK010000228.1:0-4248 GCA_964575505.1 uncultured Phaeodactylibacter sp. | reverse complement strand
TTTATGACGATGTTCTTATTGCAGTGCTGCGGCAGTTCCGGGATGGCTTTCAAACTCGGCCGCAGGGGTTTCCTCAATCCATCGCTCTTGTAGGGCTGCGGGATATTCGGGAGTACCGCACCCGGGCGCGGGCAGATAATCCTTCGATTGGCGCGGGCTCGCCGTTCAATGTGAAGGCAGCATCCTTTTTCCTCCCTGTTTTCACCAGAGAAGAAGTCAGAGGCTTATTAAGCCAACACACTGAAGACACCGGCCAGGAATTTTCGGATGCCGTATTCGAAAAAATATACGAATACGCAGGCGGGCAGCCCTGGCTGACCAATGCGCTAGCCAACGAAATCATTGTCAAAATGCTGCGCAATGACCACAGCAAGGCCATCACGCCAGACATGGTCATCGAAGCCAAAGAGCGCCTCATAGAGCAGCGGCAAACGCACCTGGATAGCCTGGCCGATAAGGTCAGGGAAGAGCGGGTGCGCAAAATTGTAATGAGCATCATCGAAGGCAGCCCGCTGGAGTTTGACACGCTCGATGACTCCATCCGCTACTGCCGGGACCTGGGGCTGATCACGCAAAAGAGCCCTATCCGGTTTGCGAACCCGATTTATCGGGAAATCGTCACCCGCATACTCAATTCGCCTCTGCAGGAGAGTTTCCCAGAGGAGATTTCGGAAACAGCCTGGTATCTGGATGAGCAGGGGCGCTTGATGATGGATAAACTGCTGAAAGCTTTTGTTGATTTTTACCGGCGGCATTCTGAGTCCTGGCTGGAGCGCTTCACCTACAAGGAAGCCGGGCATCAATTGTTGCTCATGGCGTTCCTGCAAAGGGTGGTGAATGGTGGTGGCCGTATCGAGCGGGAAATGGCGGTCGGCAACGGAAGGACAGACCTGGCAGTATTCTGGAAGGATCAGGTTGTACCCATTGAGTTGAAAATCCACTATGATAATTATACTTTACCGGATGGATTACGGCAGCTCGCCCGCTACATGGATAAACTTGGGCAAAAGCAAGGTTACCTGATGATCTTTGAGACAAAGTCTTCTAAGGAACTGCCCTGGGAGGAGCGGATCAGACGAGAGGAGAAACAACATGAGGGCAAAGCAATCCGTGTACTTTGGATGTAGCCATCCCATAGCTGCCCTTACCTGAATTTATGCGGTATCAACACAAGATTGAACACGAATGGCAAAAAAGAAAACCGAAAAGAAGAAGAAAAAGCCCAAAAAAGTAAGTTATTACCGGCAGCCGGAGGAGCTGAGCCTGCGCGACTGGCAGCTGAGCCTGCGCAAGCAGTTTGGGCCGGAGCAGGCCTTTGAGCTGGTCAATGAGGGGGAGCACCCGGTGTGGTCAGACTTCACGGTCATTAATCCGGAGCGGAACAGCCGCTACCGGGTAGCCCTGCGCGGGCAGGAGCCGGGGCACAACTACTGTGAGTGCATGGACTTCAAAACGAATGGGCTCGGTACCTGCAAGCACATTGAATGGGCGCTGCACAAGCTTTACCATACCTACGGCAACAAGCAGCATTTCCGCAAGCCACCCCCGGAGCGGCACTACAGCTCGGTTTACCTGGAGTACGGGGAAGCGCGACGCCTGCGCCTGCGCTTGGGCGGTGAAGAGGCGGAAGCGCTGAAAAAGCTGGCCAAGGGGTATTTTGATGAAGCGGGCGTGCTTTATGAGCATGCTTACCTCGAATTTGACCAGTTTCTGGAAAAAGCAAAAGCGATCTCCTCCACCTTCCGTTGCTACACTGATGCCCTGGACTTTGTTATTCAGAAGCGGGCCGACGAACAGCGGGGCCGCAGAGCAGCTGCCATCGCTAAAACCCCGGGCAGCCTGGACGGCTTGGTGGATGCGAAGCTCTACCCCTACCAAACGGAAGGCGTCCTCTTTGCCTTCAGAGCGGGCCGCTGCCTCATTGCGGATGAGATGGGCCTGGGCAAAACCCTGCAAGCAATCGCCGCAGCGGAACTGTACCGCCGTGAGCTTGGCATCGGCAATGTGTACATCATATGCCCCACCTCCCTGAAGTATCAGTGGCACTCCGAGATTGAGCGTTTCACCGGCATAAAAGCCCATGTGGTGGAAGGGCCTGCCCACAAACGGCGGGAGCAGTACAACAACTTTGAGCATACCTATAAAATCCTCACCTACAACGTTGTTGCCCGCGACTACCCCTATCTGAATGCGGCCAACCCTGACCTGATTATCATCGACGAAGCGCAACGGATCAAGAACTGGGACACTAAGATATCCCGGGCCGTAAAGCGGCTGGAGGCGCCTTACCGGATTGCACTCACCGGCACTCCGCTTGAGAATAAGCTGGAAGACTTGTACTCCATCGTGCAGTTTTTGGACCAATACCTGCTCGGCCCACTCTACCTGTTGCTTTACCGGCATCAGGTAAAAGATGAAAAGGGGGTGGTACGCGGCTACAAAAACCTGGATGCCATCTACAAAAAGCTTAGCCATGTGATGATCCGCCGGCGCAAGCGGCAGGTGCTGAAACAATTGCCCACCCGGCAGGATCAGCAACTGTTGGTGCCGATGACGCCCCGGCAGATGGAGCTGCACAACAGCTACGATTCGGATGTGGCGCAGTTGGTGGCCAAATGGCAGCGTATGGGCTTTCTCAACGAAAAAGACCGCCGTCGCCTGCTGAGCTGCCTCAACCTCATGCGCATGTCCTGCAACAGCACCTACCTGGTCGACCAACAAACGCGGCATGATACCAAAATCGAAGAACTCTTTTACATTCTGGAAGAACGCCTGGCCGAGGAAGGCGAAAGCGCCGTCATCTTCAGTCAGTGGGAGCGCATGACCCGCATCGTCGCACAGGAGCTGGAAGCACGGGAGATCCCCTTTGCTTATCTGCACGGCGGCATTCCGGGCAGCAAGCGGGGCGGGCTGCTCGACCGTTTTCGGGAAGACCCGGGTTGCCGGGTATTTTTGTCGACCGATGCCGGCGGTGTGGGCCTCAATTTGCAGAAAGCCTCCCTGGTGGTCAATCTGGACCTGCCCTGGAACCCGGCGGTGCTGGAGCAGCGTATCGGGCGGGTCTTCCGCATCGGGCAGGAGCGGCAGGTGCAGGTCATCAATCTGATTGCTGAAGGCACCATAGAGCACCGCATGGTACAAACGCTGCAGTTCAAGTCTTCATTGGCGGAAGCCGTACTCGACACGGCTCAGGACAGCGTGTTTATGAACGACCGCAAGTTTAAAGACTTCATGGAAGAGCTGGAGCGCGTGAAAAATACGCAGGTGCCAGACCATGAGGCTGCCGAACCCAGCAGTGACGAAGACCTCGAAAAGGCATCTGCCAGCGAGCCATCCGAAAAAATGGAACCCGCTGAGGCCGCGCTTGATGCCTGGTGGGAAGACGACGCGCCGGAGCCGGAAGCGAAGCCTGAACCGAAGCGGGGCGGTTCCCTAGGCGCCGGGCAATCTTCTCCCTCCTCCGGAGCGGGGCTGTTATCAGAAGGGCTCAGCTTCCTCGGTCGGCTCTCGCAAACTTTGTCGGACGAAAAGGCCACGCAGGCGCTGGTGGAGGAGATTGTCGAAAAAGATGAAAAAAGCGGGCAGTCGTATCTTAAAATCCCGGTGGAAGATTCCGAAGTGGTAAAAAATGCAGCGAAGTTGCTGGGTGGGCTGCTGAGTAAGCTGGGGTGAAACTGGCAATCATGCTATAAAACCGATTCAATATGAAATCGCAGATCCACCTTCACCTCACCCCAACCGTTGCGGAAGCCCTGCAAAACAGGCAGCCGGTAGTGGCTCTCGAGTCCACCATCATCTCCCACGGCATGCCTTACCCGAAAAATGTGGAGACCGCCCTGCAGGTAGAAGCCGCCGTGCGGGAGAGCGGTGCGGTGCCTGCAACGATCGCCGTGATCGGCGGGCAGCTCCGGGCCGGTTTGTCGGAAGACGAGATTGCCTACCTGGGAAAGAAAGGCACAGCCGTTACCAAAGTGAGCCGGCGGGACCTGCCGGTGCTGGTAGCGCGGAAAGCAGACGGAGCCACGACCGTAGCGGCCACCATGATCATCGCAGCCCTGGCGGGCATCCGGGTATTTGCTACCGGCGGCATAGGCGGGGTGCACCGGGGCGCGCAACAGACGATGGATATTTCTGCGGATTTGCAGGAACTGGCCCGGACCAACGTAGCGGTGGTCTGCGCCGGCGCCAAGTCTATCCTCGATTTGCGCCTGACGCTGGAATACCTGGAAACCATGGGCGTGCCGGTGC
>CAZNSK010000227.1:0-7517 GCA_964575505.1 uncultured Phaeodactylibacter sp. | reverse complement strand
CGGCCACGTACGGGTTCGTTTGGGCTAGGCTCTTCCTTTTTTTCCCGGTAAACCGGGACCAAAAAAGGAAGCAAAAACGCTAGAAATTGCAAGACTTTATCCCGCTTTGCGGGACTCGTCCCTCGAACATGCAATTTCGGCAGCCGCCACCCAATTTAACGTGTTCCGTGACGTGTTCCGTGGCATGTTCTCATTTTGATGCGTTTACCCTAATAACAAATTGCACTATTTGAATAGCCTGGCAGCATTCGTGGATAAGCTGGAGCAGAGCGGGAAGCTCTACCCCAGCAGCTATCGCACTTTGATAGCCGGTGGTCACTTTCTGTTTTGTGCAATTTGATACACACACCTGTGAGGAGCTGATCTACTTCACTTGTTCAAGCAATGCCCGCTGACTTTTCAGAATATAGTCCATAGCCGATTCAAGGGTGAACCACCCTCCACGGTCTACTTCTGGAAAGGATTGTTGCCGGCCGGACTTGGGTGGCCACTCCATTTCAAAAGTATTGCTCTTTAAGGCCTCAGGATTCACATTGCCTTCTGCCCGGAAGGCCTGTACCACTTTCCCACCCGACTGCCGGATAGGCTCCAATGCTTCATAGGGGCCCTTGGGCGGTTCCAGGCCGGTTTCTTCCCGAAATTCGCGCTTTGCCACCAGGAGCGGGTCCTCGTCGGTATATTCGTCCTTCGGGATGGTCCAGGCACCTTTGTCTTTATTTTTCCAGAATGGCCCGCCCATGTGCACGAGGAAGACTTCAGCCTGGCCCTTCCGGTACCGGTACAACAGTAAGCCAGCACTACGCTTAGTCATAATTATGCCCCTTTAAAGTTAGCCGGGCGCTTCTCAATAAACGCGGCTGCGCCTTCGCGGAAATCCTCCGTGCCGGTCGTATGCCCAAATTCCTGAACTTCCCGGGCAAAGCCGTCTTCGTCGTACTGGAAATAAGCATTGATTGACTCAATGACTTTAGCAATCGCAACCGGCCCTTTCTTGGCAATTTTCCCGATAAGCGCCCTCGCTTTGTCCAGTGCTTCGCCCTGCGGCAGTACATAATTAAGCAGCCCCAGCCGGAAGGCCTCATCCGCACCGATCATATCGCCGGTTAGCAACAATTCGGTAGCTTTCGTCTTGCCAAGGTACTGAATCAGGCGCTGCGTGCCCCCGTAACCCGGAATGATGCCAAGGTTGACCTCCGGCTGCCCAAAGCGGGCATTTTCCGTGGCAATGCGCAGATGGCACGCCATGGCGAGTTCGCAGCCGCCTCCGAGGGCAAAACCATTAACAAGCGCAATGACAGGCTTGGGGAAACGCTCAATCAGGAAGAAAACATCCTGGCCACGCTGTGCCATGTCCTGCCCCTTTTGCGTGTCCAATGCCAGAAACTCTTTGATATCCGCACCGGCAACGAAAGCTTTTTCTCCAGCCCCCGTCAGGATAACGCCTTTCAGGCCCGCCCGCTGCGGCGCATCCTCACTGAAGAAGTGCCGAAGCTCCATCATGGTCTTGGTGTTGAGGGCATTCATGGCTTTAGGGCGGTTCAGGGTCAGAATGAGCACGCCATCTTGCTCGTCGATAAGGAGGTTGGTATAGGACATACGGTACATGGTATTTAGGAGTGAAGTAAGGAAGGCGAAAATAGCAAATCAGTCAGTAAGGAACAATTTACATCTCCTTCAATGGCTACTAAGGGTTGATTCGGGATACCTGATCATTCCAGGCTCGCCTCGGGCGGGACAGCAAGCCTGAAGGACGATCCGCCTTTACCCTTTCAATACATGATGCTTTGTTTTCAAACCACGGCTGAGGTTAGCCCGCCCTACCGTTGATTGAAAAAGCACCACCGTACGTTGAAGATATTTTCGCCCCCGCCCCAATCCCTGCATTTTTATTCCGAACCGTTCATCAACAACAAAATCAAACATCATGGAGATCAAATTCCAATCCCTAATCCTCATCGGCACAATCCTCTTTTCTAGCTTTGGCCTGACTTCCTGCGACTCCGCTAAGCAGGATAACACTCCCGAAGCTATGCAAAAGCTCACCGAGGAAGATGCCATAGATGCCATGACCGGTGCTCTTCAGGCCTCCACCCAAGGCATGGGCCAGGAAATCGACGAAACCACCGATTTAGCCGAGACCTATACCGAGAAGTCGGGTGGCTCCCCCTGCGGCGAAACCTTCGATTCTACCTTCGTCCGAAGCGTCAACGAAAGCAATATCGCTGCTGATTACACCTTTACCTGGGAATGGGGCGTAGACTGCAACGCCGCCAACATCCCTGTGGCGCTCAACTTACTTACTACGGCTAACGGCACGTACGAGACTACCCGAATGCATTCGGATGACGCCTCCAACAGCAATTGGACCATAGGCCAACTCTTTACCGGTGCCAACTACGTATTCAACGGCACCTACGAGCGCAGTGGCAGGCAGGAGTCCAAAGTCCGCAACCTAAACAGTTTCACCTCTACTATTACCATTACCCTGAATGGCCTTAACGTCGACAAAGGCACCAAGCAAATCGTCTCAGGTACCGGGGAAGCCATTATCGTAATCACTGGCCCGGAGGGCAACGCCCAATCTTTCGAAGGCGACCTGGTCTTCAACGGAGGCGGCGCTGTAACCCTTATCATCAATGGCCATTCTTACACCATTGATCTATACTAAGCCTGGAATAGCAGGCACTATAAGCACCTTTTTTGGCGGGCAAACGCCCGCGCCGTACCCCAATTTGGTAATCCTAGCCCGGGCTGCTGCAACATGCGCGGCAGCCCGGTTTTTAATAGCTGCCGATCATGCACTACCTGATCAAATACTTTGGGCTGCTGACAGGCTGACTGCTCACTGCCCTGGCTATTTTTTCCGCTCCCTCCTATTGCCAGCTTGACCTTTCTCATTTTCTACCAGCTTGGCCGCCGGTTTTTCCGGTGCCTAAGCATTCAGGGGCGTTGGCCCAACTGGCTGCATATGCGCGCTGAAATCGCCCATTCGGCCTACACGGCCCTGATTTTCGGGCTCATGGGCGTGGGCTTGTACCTCCTGCGGCAGGCGGGCTTCACGAAAATCTACAGGGAGCCTTTTGCCTACGGCTGGGCCTACCTCCCCCTTTCCTTTTTCTGCTCGTCGCCCTCCACGACACCTACTTTAACTGGGGCCACCGGCTGATGCTCCTCCCGCACCTGTTCTAGCGGCTGCACAAAGTGCACCATCAGTCTTCCAAGCCGGTGCACAGCCATCGCCACAATGGCAATAAATGAGGTCTGGCGGACACTTCGAAGAGGCTGCAAGCGCAACAACAGCCATGCCTCTGCAGTCCTTATTGAAATACTGTTTTTATGCCTAATCCAATGACCAGAATAGCCTTCCTTATCTGCATTTGCCTGGGCCTGGCTTCCCTCTTGCCCGCTCAGGAGGACTACGGCACGCCGGAGGAGCGCGCCCGCTACCAAACCGACCGTATGAGGGCGGAACTGCCGCTGCTCGATCAGCAGGTGGAAGCTGTGCACCAGCTTAACCTCGAATACGCCCGCCGTGTGCAGCGGGAAGTCATCGATACCGGCATGAACCACTTCTCCGCTTACTTTTACATGCAAAAGTTGATTGGCCAGAAGGAAGAAGAATTGTTCCCTTTGCTTTCCGCCCGGCAAATTGAACAGTACAGCGTACTAAAATCCTCCGTAGTCAAAATGCTGGTCGCCCGTTTTTTCGGTGGCTGAGTAATCAGTACCCGATTAATTGCCCAATCTGGTGGTTTTCCGTATTATAGTGGAGTCATAATTATAAGCACTGACAGCCATGAATCAAGATGTTCTTCAGGAAGCCAGAGGCTTGCTTAGCAAGGGCAAAGTTGCAGCATGCATCGATTTGCTGAAGGCCCAGGTCCAGGACCAGGAAATGCTGACGCAAATCCTGCAATTGGAAATCCGGTTAGGCAGCTTACAAAATAAAATCGCCAGCGGGACCATCAGCCAGCAGGATGCCCAATTGGAAGAAAACCGCATCAGCAATGCCCTGCTGCTCATCGTCACTAATCTGGCCAAGCCCCGGGCAAGAGCCGAAGCCCCGGCTGCGCCCTCCACCAGCAACAACCGTATCGCTTGGTGGGCCATCGGAGGGCTCCTGCTTCTACTTGGCCTGAGTTTGTATTACATCACCACCACTGGGCAACAGCCGGAAGGCGAGCCGCAAACCGCCAATGTAGCAACTGAGCAAACCGACCCCTGCGAATCCATAACATGCCTCAACGGCGGCGTGTGCAACAATGGCCAATGCGAGTGCCCGCCCGGCTATACCGGCGACCGTTGCCAAACGAAAGTAAACACGACAGCAGAGCAGCCCAAGCCCTTTAGAGTCACCCAGGTTCAGCTCTCGGCTACCCCTGATCAATACCAGGGCGCCTGCCCCCGGAAAATCACTTTTTCAGGCCTCATAACCGCTCAGGGCGGTGGCGGGAAAGTCCGGTACCGGTTTATCCGCAGCGATGGCGCCAAGGGCCAATGGGAAACGCTCAACTTTGCCAGCGCGGGCTCCAGAAAGGTGATCAATACCTGGACCCTGGGCGGGCCAGGAAAAAACTACCAAAATTACTGGCAGGCCCTTGAAATCGCGGAACCCAACGCTATCGTTTCCGAAAAAGCAGCCTTTACCTTACGTTGCGACGAACCCGCCCGGAAGGGCTTTAGGGTCATCGAGGCTAGCATGAGGGCCGACCCTTCCAACTTCACCGGGGAGTGCCCTAAACGTATCGAATTTTCCGGACGGGTATCGGTCATCGGCGGCAGTGGTACAGTTTCTTACCGATTGATCCGTAGCGATGGTGCCACAGGCCCTGTGGAAACGCTTACATTTGACGGCCCTGGCTCCAAAACAATTTCCTCCACCTGGCGGCTCGGTGGCGCAGGCAAAACGTATAACCGGTACTGGCGAGCCATCAAAATACTGGAGCCCAACCCCATGGAGTCCAACAAAGCCTACTTCACGCTGAAATGCCAATAACCGTTCATGATCGACCGTAAAGACTTCCACCGCTACGCCGGCACTATTACCGACTGGATACAGCAGTATTTCAACCAGCTAGAAAACAAGCCCGTAAAATCGCAGGCTGCCCCGGGGGATATCACCCGGGCCCTTCCGGAACAGATGCCGGAGTCGGGCGAAGGCCTGGAAGCCATCCTGAAAGACATGGACCGTATCATACTGCCTGGCATGACGCATTGGCAGCACCCCAACTTCCACGCCTACTTCCCGGCCAACAGCTCTGTAGAATCGGTCTACGCCGAAATGATGACCGCTGCAATGGGGGCACAGTGCATGATCTGGGAAACCTCACCCGCCGCTGCTGAGCTGGAGGAGCGTATGATGGAATGGTTGCAGCATGCCATGGGGATACCCAAAAGCTGGGAAGGGGTAATCCAAGACACCGCCTCCTCGGCTACCCTTGTCGCCATCCTCACCGCCCGGGAAAAGGTGACCCATTTCCAGGCGAACGAGACTGGCGTGCCGCCCAATCTACGAGTCTACTGTTCTACTCAAACCCACTCCTCCATTGAGAAAGCCGTAAAAATCGCCGGCATCGGCCGCCGCAACCTCATCAAAATCCCGGTAGACCGCCAATTGCGCATGCGCCCGGCAGCTCTGGAGGCACAAATTGAGCAAGATATTGCGGAAGGGTACCTGCCCTGCTGCGTCGTTACCGCATTAGGCACGACCAGCACGCTAGCCGTCGACCCCATCCCGGAAATCAGCGCCATCTGCGCCCGCCACGAGGTATGGCACCACATTGATGCAGCTTACGCCGGCTCCGCCCTCATCCTGCCGGAATACCAATGGATGATAGCAGGGATAGAACAGGCCGACAGCTTTGTTTTTAACCCCCATAAATGGCTGTTCACCAATTTTGATTGCACTGCTTATTACGTTAAAAATGCCGACCTCCTCGTTCAGGCTTTTGATATTTTGCCCGAGTACCTCAAGACGCGCACCCGCGGGCAAGTGAACGACTACCGGGACTGGGGCATTGCGCTGGGCCGGCGGTTCCGGGCGCTCAAGCTTTGGTTTGTCATGCGCAGTTTTGGCCTCAATGGCTTACAGGAGCGCCTGCGTTACCATGTCCGCCTGAATGCAAAGTTTGCCAAATGGGTGGAGGATTCCGATGAGTTCGAACTGCTGCTGCCGCCTTTCCTCAACCTGACCTGCTTTCGCTACCGGCCAAAGGGCGCTTCGGAATCAGCGCTCAATACGCTGAATCAGGGATTGCTGGAACGCGTCAATTCAAGCGGCGCGCTCTTTCTTACCCATACCAAAATCGAAGGCCGGTACGTGCTGCGGATGGTCATTGGCCAAACCTACGTGGAAGAGCGGCACGTGGAGGCGGCGTGGGCGAAATTGCAAGCGGCTGCAAAGCCCAAGGCTCACCCGATCGATTAAAGCCCACCACGGCATTCCCCGTAAGCGCTTGCCAGCCCTGCTTTGTATTTTATCACCATAGAGCAAGCACTGCGCTGCCCCTATGGTGCCCGGTATTCCACGCCCGTCTCCAGATGGATAAAATAAGGTTTGCGGGCTTCAATTGAAGCGATTGCGGGAGAAAGCTGCGGATACTGCTTTCCGAAACGCCCGTCGAAAGTGCTTACTGGCTTAAAATCCTCATCCAGCACCACTGTTTTTCTGTTGGAGAGGATCAAATAATCGCCGGCCACCCGCTGCTCCGGCTGCATCTCTTCGTCGTGTTGAAACAGCTGACCCCCGTCCAGGTCAGCCAGTATCGTCCCAGCTGTTTCGTTGGCGTACTGAACGAAGCCCAGTTCAGGGTAGACCCGGATCCATTCTTGTGTAGGCGCCAGGAGCAGTTTACCGTCTGACCGGATCAGCCCCTCCTTTTTGCCCTTGATGATCTTCAGCAAGGAAGGGATGACCGTATCGTAGATATTGTTGCAGGGCAATTCAAAAACCTTTTGCCCATCCAGGCTGTACCCGTAGACGTAAGTACTGTGCCCTTTCACCTGGCGGTCAAAGGCGATGATTGTCTGGCCTTCTATCTTCGTCTGCCGATGCCTGAAAGGCAGTACGACATTGCCCAAAGTATCGATCACGCCCATCTTCAGGTTACCGCTTTCCTCCAGGGTGTTTCCCTCAAAATCTCCGGCACACAACCGGCCGTAGGCCACTTCATCACCCAGGTATTGATAGGTGCCAATGGAAGAAAGGCGACCATCGGCATAGCGGAACAGCGCCAGGCCTTTTGCATCGCGGGTCCGGTTTCCCCGGTGCTGTTTAACCAGGCTGGGGGCCATTACTTGATAATTAAAAGACTGAGGCTCAACTACCCAATTCCCTTCTTGATCAATGACGCCTGAGCGGCCATTACCATCATATACTGGGATCAAGCCCATCTCCAGGGTACGTTTGTCGTAGTATTCATCAGGGATATGGAAACCTTGGGGAATGAGGTTGTAGAAATCGGCGTTAGGGGTCGCGCAGTAATAAGTTACCTAGAATAGGCGAAGTTATTTTGTGC
>CAZNSK010000226.1:0-7569 GCA_964575505.1 uncultured Phaeodactylibacter sp. | reverse complement strand
TAAGACAGCCTAAAAGAAAAAATAATGGGTTCTAAAACTAAAGTTCGGCATAAACCGAAGTTGATCAGGAGCCCGTTCATACCGCAAATCGAAACCCACAGCAGCGGCGAACGACCATTGGTAATTAATAAAGTACTGCATCAATAAACGAGAATTCAACTGTTCGTTAGCAAAGAAATTGCTGGAATCCACATCCGCGTTCGACTGAAAGACCCGGGTGACGGCCAGGGTATTATCCCAAGAAAACTCCATTCGGGAGATGGGCAACCACTTGCGGCTGTAGGCCAGGTATAATTCTCCTGACCAGCCTTGGGCATCGTTCTCTGTATCCTCACTGTTGACCTTTGACAAGTCGACGTAGTGGCCCAGCTGTAAGCCCCCGGTTAGAGAGATGCTGCCATTATTATTGATAATGCGGCTAGCTGCCTGGACTTCCAAAGGAAAGGTTCATCCAACTGTTTAAACTCCAAAAGGAGATGCGCTGATCAGTATTCCGGTTCATAAACCAACTGGTGGAAGAATACAGCCGCCCGCTTTGGAAAGCTTCTTGCGCTCTGGCATAATCCCCATCAAAATCAGAAAAAAGGTACAGCCGCATACCTGGCCGCAGTTCATACCGCGCTTTATAATCGCTCAAATCATACACCCGTTCTTGTGCCAGCAGCCGGTCGGCTACCCCCAAGCAGGCAAGCGCGAAAACAATAAGTGAAACCATTTTCATAATAAAGGTTTAGGCCGTGAATCAATCAGAGGCTACAATTTAGGGCTCCCCTTATTGCTATCCATGTATCACAAAACGTTTATCTTTTTATTGACATTTGACGAGAGGGAAGTATTACCCCTCAGCAAAATGGAGCATTCCCGTGAAGAGAGGCGGCGCAGATGATAAATCCGGGCCCGGCGGCTCAGGCCTCGCATCCAGATCAAGTATTTTTACAACCCTATTTCCGCAATTTTAAAAAACACCTTGTAAAATCTTCTAAACTCTATTTCCGCGACACCGGCCTTGCTTGTGCATTATTGGGCATCAACACCTCAGAGCAATTGCTTACCTACTACCAAAGAGGGGCTATTTTCGAGAACTTCATCTTCAACGAAGTGTCCAAATCGTTTTAGAATCTGATCTTTCGCATGCGAAAGATCAGATTCTAAAATATTGATTGCGATTTATACCAATTAGGGCTGACCCTCAAGCAGTGGAATTTTCCTCTAACGGTATGTCGAGAGCTAGTATGATGTAGGCATAGCCTATGCCTAACGGGGCGGGTGGTTTTACAGGCATGAAAAGTGCCCAGCAATCACTTCACTCCCCTGTTCCGTGTACCTACATTTAGGTAACCTACCTACAACTAGCGACCCTTGGGTCTTATCTGGTTAACTAGCCATAGGTATTATTTAGAATAAGTCTAGATAAACCTACCACCCAATCCTTCCTGAGCTTATCTTTGCCGCTGAAAATTAAGCTAAAGGCACATGAACGCAAGGCTTGCTCTACGGAAAATATTGAATCTTCTCGCATGCCTGACTGGTGTATGGACGGGTTCAGCGCAGACTTCAACTGCCTTGGTCAATGGCCAGGTATTTCTAGAGGATGCCCCAGCCATTGGTGCTCACGTCAAGCTTAGGCCGGCTAATGTCATTGCAACGGTGGGAGCATCCGGTACATTCACTTTCGAACAAGTGCCGTATGGTAAATACACGCTTACTGTCAGCTATATCGGCGCTGCACCTTACCAGCAACCCGTTTACGTGGATCAGCCGCAGATGGAGGCCGATATAGAACTGAAACCATCAGCGGCTTTGCTAAGCGAAGCCATAGTGACCGGGCAGTCGGCTTCTACCCATCAGGAAAGCCAGGCCATACAAATCGAAAGTGTTGAACTTTCGCAGCTGGAAGGGCGTGTGAAGGATCTTTCCGAAGCCATTGAGCAGCTGCCGGGCGTCAATGTGCGCACTTCCGGCTCCTTTGGCGACCGGGCGGATATCAGCATCAACGGGCTAAGTGGCACTGCAGTTCGGACCTATCTGGACGGACTGCCGCTGGAGTTCATTTACCCGCAACTAAGCATTACCAATTTGCCGGTAGAGCAAATCAGCCGTGTGGATGTTTATAAAGGCGTGTTGCCCATCGACGTAGGTACTGATGCACTGGGCGGCGGGATTAACATTATCACCCGGCAGCAACCCTACAATGAATTCAAAGCCAGCTACGGATATGGCTCTTTCAATACCCATCAGGCTAATGCCCATTTTAACTATAAACTCTCGGAGGGCGTAGTGATCAGTGCCGACGCGACTTATAACTACTCCGACAACAACTACCGTATGCGTGCCTACGTATGGGAAGCCCGCGAGGAGCAGGAAATAGAACGATTCCACGATGCCTACCGGCTCGGTTTCGGCAGCGCTACCCTTGATGTGCGGGGCAAACCCTGGGCGGATAAGTTCCGGATCGGCGTTTCCTACATCGATTACTATAAGGAACTTCAGAACGGCGGTGCCATCACCCAGTTAGCCTTTGGGGAGGCGACTTACCGCGGCAATGCGATGGCAGCATCAGCGGTGTACGAGAAGCGGCTTTCGCCAAAATGGCAGTTGAGCAGCACAGCCAGCCTTTCCCGCAATAACGTCTTGTTTGTTGATACCACCGCCAATATTTACAGCTGGAGCGGAGCAGTCATCAACCGCAATCCGAATATGCGGGGGGAACTGTCCAACAATACACTTTCCGACCGCGATTTTAACAATATTGCCCATCGTGCTACGCTGGACTGGGAGGTCAGTGAGCGGGGCAGGCTTCAGCTGAGCAACCTGCTGGCTCACCAGCATACCACCGGGCGAGATGAGACACGCCCGCTGGAGCAAGACTTCCTACAAAAAGACCAGTACTTAACCAAGAATATCCTCGGGCTGGAGTACCAGCATAAACTACTGGGCGAGCGGCTGACATTAGCACTGGCTGGCAAGTGGTATACTTTCGTCATCCGTGGATTTGAGCGGCGGTCGGCTACCGAAGTGACCCGGCAAGAAGGTATGCCAGGCTACTACGCAACGGCGAAATTCGACCTCTGGCGGGGCTTTTTCCTGAGGGCATCGTATGAATCTGCTATACGTATCCCTACGTTCTTTCAATACTTTGGCAATGGCGCCAACCTGCTGCCCAATGTAGAGTTAAGCCCGGAAACGAGTGATAATTTCAACCTTGGCTTGTCGTACACCGGCTCAGCTGACCCTTGGCGCTTTGGGGCAGGCCTGAACGGTTTTCTGCGCAAGCAAAACGACATCATCTACCGGACTACGGAGGTCTTCCAGCAATTTCGCAATGCCGAGGAAGTAGAGACCCTGGGCGTGGAAGGCGATTGCTTTGTGGAATTCCGGCTGCGGCTGCGGCTGCAGTTCAATGTCACGCGGCTACAGCAGGTGTACGAATCTATTGCGGCCAACAACCCGAGCGCGCAGTTTTTGGTGGGCACTGACTTTCCCAATGTGCCCAAGTTTTTCACGAATGCCCGTTTGAGCTATGAGTTTCCCGCTATACTGGAGCAAGATAACCGGCTTCAGTTCTATGTGCAGCACAAATTCGTAGACGAATTCAACTTTATCAACGTGGCGCAAACCTACGACCCCGCCAACTACGTGCCTGAACAGCACCGTATCGACGCAGGGGTGGCATACACTTTCTGGCAGCGCAAACTCCGCCTTTCGGCAAATGTAAATAACCTGCTAAACGCTGATATTTTCGACAATTTCAGCATTCCACGGCCGGGGCGTAATTTCAACATGAAACTGACTTATACTTTTCGTAAATTTTAAAAACCATAAACGTGCAATACTTACTAAAATCTAATTGGTTCTTGGCACTCGCCATTTTGGCGGCAGCCACCTTTACGGCCTGCGATGACGATGAGCCTATGCCGTCCGGCATGCTACAGGCTGACTTCAGCTTTGAAGTGAGCAGCGATGACCCGCTACAGGTAGCGTTTACCAGTACTTCCACCGAGGCGGAAAGCTTTAGCTGGGACTTCGGCGACGGCAATTCTTCAAGTGAGGAAAACCCAACACACACCTACGAACGGTCAGGTATTTACACGGTCAGCCTCACGGTGACGCAGGGCACAGAGTCCGATGATGCCACCAAGGAAGTAGCATTAGAAAGCCCCTACAAAACTTCCGGCTACTGGATTACTTCTGCGGCCAACAGCTCGGCGGGCTCAGTGACCTACGGCGGTTACTTCGAGGAACTGCCAGAAGGCAATATTGACCTGACGCAGTACCAGTCCTTTCCGGTGTTCAATGCGCGGCGTACGCTCGGGCCTTTCCTCTTCGGTTCGCCTACAGATGGTGTCAATCAGGGCGTGGTCAAATACGCGATTGATGCAGAGAACGGGCAGTTAGAGGAAATCGGCAGCATCCCAACCCTTAACCTGACCTCCGTTATTGAGATCATCGATGAAGAGTTGGGCTTCTACACCAGTTTTCGGGAGTTGACCGTCTACGCGTTTAACCCCAGCACTATGGAGGATATCAGCGCGATTGACCTTAGCGATAACTCCCCGCTGCCGGAGGGTGAGGATTTCGACCGCGGCGTGTCGGGCCTTTATCACAATCCGAACACGGGCAAAATCTACGCCGCGCTATACTTCAATGACCCTAATACCGGGCAATTTTACGACGATGTCAATATCTATGTGGAGGTCATAGATGTAGCGAGCCTGAGCCGGGAGAAGACTATCACGCACCCGGAGGCGACCTATCCTATTTTCCGGGGCGAACGCAATGTAGTGCTGGACGAAGCCGGCAACTTGTACCTCATCGCGCAGGGCTCCTACGGCCTTGACTTGCAGGTAGGCCCCACGGCGGCAGAGCGTTCCCGCCCGCAAATTTTGAAAATCAATACCAATTCAGAGTTTGACTTGGACTACAGCTGGAACCCCATCAACGCAGTAGGCCTGACCAACAACGCCTTTCAGTTGTTCGTAAGCATGGTGGGTGCAGGCAATAACAAAGCCTACGGTATCGGCACGGGCGGGACGGAGTCCCCGGAAGTGATGCAGCTCCTGCAAAAGCTGGCTGCTGGGACGATTACGGATGCGGAATACCAGCAGTTACAGTTTTTGGTGTTTGCTGACGAATCACAGCGGGTGATTGAGATCGACCTAGTAGCACAAACGGCGGCTTACGTGGAGGGCATGCCACAGACAGCAGGCTTTGGTTACCCGTACATGTACAATTACGACGGCACTATCTTTACGCAAATGACCGCCAACGGCGGCACTTTTAATGGTTTCTACCGGATCGACCCTGAGACGAATGAGGCCAGTGAGCAGTTCAATATTTCGCAGGGAGGCCTTGGCTTCCAATTGCTGAAACTGTCAAAACGCTAAACGATGCAGCTTTTTTTATTGCTGATCAGCAGTTTGCTTTTTTACGGCCGGTCGAAGTATCTGCCGGCTGTATTCCAGCATTGGGCTACCCCCATCCGTGAAGCAGGCCCCTTGTCTGCGCTAGCGGGTGGGCTGCTCAGCCTACTGGCGGCGGTATTTTACGGCCTGGAATACGGCTGGGCCACGGGCCTTTTGGTCTGGGCATTTGCCTGGATGTGCCTCCTCAGCCTGACGGTCGTATCCCTTCCGCTGATCGCCTATTTTATAAATCCAAAAAACTGAGATGCCAGCGAATCCAAAATACTTATCCAGCCCCAGGCAGCGGGCGCTGAAAATATCAGCAGGGGTTCTTGGCGGGTTTATCCTTGCCCTTGCATTGCAGTTGGCTATTGGCGCCTATCTGGACAACAAAGGCTCTATGGTGATCACCTCTGCCTTTCTCACTTTCTTTCTCTGGGTCGGGCTGATGGCAGGCGCTTTTCTGTTCCGGAATGGCTGGCACGCCTGGGGTATTTACTTGCTGGGTATTCTGGCCTGTAGTGGGCTGATCTATCTGGGTTTGTAAAACAGCAGCCATTATGAAACTTAAAGCACTCCCCAAGCGGGCACACAATATCTTCTTTCACACCCATACCGTAACGGGGATTGTTACGAGCGCTGCGCTGTTTATTATTTTTTATACCGGAGCCTTTGCCCTGTTCCGGCACGAACTGTTGCGCTGGGAAAACCCACAGGCCCGCTTCGAAGCTCCCGCCGCGGTCGATTTCAGCCGAGTGCTCAGCAGCATCAAAGCCGCTAATCCTGCTTTTGCGGAAGCGGAGCACTTTTCCCTTCGGCTCCCCAATGAAATGGTTCCCTATGTGCAATTTTTTGGCGCGGAGCAATCCGAAGACGGAAGCCCCCGCCGTTTTAAAGCCTTGATTAATACCGCAGCAGACTATCAGGTGACGCTTTCCAGCGGGCCGGCTACTACGGTGGGTGAAACGTTGTACGAGCTGCACTTTTTTGGCCAGTTGCCCGGAGGCGAGTACCTGTCGGGCTTTATCGCTGTATTCCTGCTGTTCGCTATTCTGACGGGGGTGCTCATCCACTGGAAAAACCTGCTCCAAAAGTTTTATGCCTTTACCGTGCGCGGCAAGTGGAAACAGATATGGACTAACGCGCATACCGTCTTGGGGATTATTGGCTTGCCGTTCCAGGTCGTCTACGCGGTAACTGGGGCGCTATTCGGTTTGCTGACCCTGCTGCTGGTCCCGAGCGCTTTCATACTGTTCGGCGGCGATACGCAGGCGGTGCTGGGAGCGGTGCGGCCCGAAAGCGCCATCCCGCTGCGCGAAGATGCGCCAAAGATAGACCACGCCAGCCTTGATAAGTACTACGAGCGGGTACGGAAGCAACTGCCAGGCATACCCGTATCGGTAATCACAGTACGCCACCATAGCCGCTCAGATGGCATCGCTTCCTTTTATTTTGATGATGAAATGAGCATTGGGGGTACCGGGCAGCTCACCTTTGCGCTCAACAGCGGCGAATTAGTAAGCCAGAACCTGCCCGGCGAAAGCTCTTATACTAAGTCGGTACTCAATATCATCACCAAACTGCACTTTGGCACTTTCGGCGGGCTGCTGCTGAAAGGGATTTACTTTATCTTGGCTATGATCACCTGCTTTATGCTGCTGAGTGGTGTTTTGCTGTGGCAGCAAGCGAGAAATAATAAAAACTATACCGATAAGCAGCAACGCTTTCACCACCGCGTAACCAAGGCCAATCTGGCGGTATGCCTAAGCCTTTTCCCTGCCACCAGCTTGCTCTTTCTAGCGAATAAGCTGCTGCCTATGGAGCTGGCGGAGCGGGTCTTTTACGTCAACGCCGTATTTTTCATCGGCTGGCTGCTGCTCACACTGCTGGGGCTGCGTTGGAACGATTTCCGGAAGCTTAACCTGAATTATCTCCGTTTGGGGGCTATAGCTGCTCTTGCCATCCCGATTGTGAATGGCCTGGTTACTGGCGATTGGCTTTGGAAAACGTTTGCTTCCGGGCAATACTATGTGGGGAGCGTAGATGTATTCTGGCTAATGGCTGGTTTAGCGGCGATAGGTGCCAAAAGCGCAATCCAAAAGACGAAAAGTGCACCAAAAGCGAAAAACCAACCCTCAGAACCTATTGCGGCTTGATCTAGCAAGAA
>CAZNSK010000225.1:3223-7619 GCA_964575505.1 uncultured Phaeodactylibacter sp. | reverse complement strand
GCCGAAGACATCGGGCAGGTCATGCTAGCCAATGGGCACGAAAGCTACATCGCCTACGGGCGGAGCGACCGGCCGAGTAAGTCTAAGCTCATCAAAATTGGCAATCAAGCCGATATACTGGCCCACGGACTAAAAACGGCGCTATTGGACCGCCACGGCTTTGGCTCCAAGCGGGCTACGGAGGCCTTGATACGACGTATACAAGCTATCCGTCCCGATGTGATTGGGATGCACAACATCCACGGGTATTACCTGCATATCGGGGTACTGTTCCGCTTCTTTGCGGACTCTGATATTCCGGTGGTCTGGACGCTGCACGATTGCTGGTCGTTTACGGGGCACTGCACCTTTTACGACTCCATCGGCTGCGAACGCTGGAAGACGCAGTGCCACAGTTGCCCCAAGAAAGACAAGTACCCCCGCAGTTGGGGGCTGGACAATTCCCGCGCCAACTACCAAGATAAACGGCAGCTATTCCAATCCGCACGAAACCTACAGCTGGTCACGCCCTCGCACTGGCTGGCGCGGCAACTGGCGCAATCGTACCTGCGGGACGTGCCAGTATGCGTCATCCACAATGGAGTAGATACCCAAGCGTTTCAGCCAGATTATGACCATTCCTTATTGGAAAAATATGCCTTCGGGAATGCCAAAGTAGTACTGGGCGTAGCGAGTACCTGGGACGAGCGCAAAGGGCTGAAAGAGTTTGTCCAGCTCCGCAATCAGCTCCCCGAAGCCTACCGCATTGTGCTAGTGGGGCTTTCTAAAGCGCAAATCAACGCACTGCCACCGGGCATCCTCGGCATTCCCCGTACCGAAAGCCTGGCCGAGCTGAACGCCCTTTATGCCCGTGCCGAGGTGTACGCCAACCCTACGTTTCAGGACAACTTCCCCAATACCAACATAGAAGCGCTGGCTTGCGGCACGCCGATCGCAGCCTACCGCACCGGCGGCTGCCCGGAAGCCGTCAGCCCGGAAACGGGGCGTATCGTTGAGGTAGGGAATGTAGCCGCCCTAGCCGGTGCTATTGTGGAGCTATGCGCACAGGACCGAGCCACCATCCGGCAATTGTGCCGCGAGCGGGCCCTTGCGCAATTTGACAAGCAAGACCGCTACCAAGACTACCTTAGGCTCTACAAGCGTCTTCTGATTTCTAGTTCTACGAAATAGCTGAATCAAACCCAAATGGCAATAAAAGATAAATCCATCGTCATCCTTGACCAAGCCTCTGGCTATCTGCAAATTGATATACTTGAGGCTTATCAAAAAGAATATACACACCAAGCTATCGTGGCCGGGACGATAAGGGAGCGGCGTAAAAAAGTACCAGAAAGCGTAGTTTGGGAAAAAGTCATCAAGTACGACCAAAGCACAGCGGTAAAAAGAATTTGGACCTGGGGTATATGCACCTTGCAGATGCTCTATCTCGTTCTTACCAAGTATCGTAAGTCAGACCTCCTAATCATCACCAATCCGCCGACAGCGACCTTTATTCCCCTGCTCACGGGAAATACTTACGATATACTGGTGTACGACTTGTACCCAGATGCACTTGAGGAATACGGCTATGTATCTTCTAAATCACTGATTTATAGGTTTTGGACCAGAGCGAATCGAAAGGTTCTTGCAAATGCTAGAAAAATCATCACACTCAGTGAAGGCATGAGGAAGAAGGTTTCCAAATACGCTGGAAATCGTCCTATAGACGTCGTTCCGATTTGGACCGACAATAGCTTTTTGAAGCCCATCCCCAAGGCTCAAAACCCATTCGTCGAGCAGTGGGGTTTGGAAGACAAGTTTGTTATCATGTATTCGGGCAACCTGGGAAAAACCCACCCTGTAGAGGTTTTATTCTATTTAGCTCAGGAACTACAAGATCAAAGGGAGTTGTTTTTCTTGATCATCGGTGGAGGGCACAAGTTCAAGAAGCTAAAGTCATTAATCGATCAATCTGCCCTTAAAAACATCCGATTATTGGAGTGGCAACCGGTCGAAAGCATACCCTACACGCTGAATGTTGGAAATATTGGTGTGGTCACGCTCGATGCAAATGCCTCCAACCTAAGTGTCCCAAGTAAAACATTCGACTTGATGTCCATAGGGGTTCCTATCCTTGCCATAGCATCGGAGGAATCTGAATTATCCCGATTACTATATAAACACCAAGCCGGCGCCTGCTTTCCTCAGGAACAGCTGGAAAAGATAAAAGCTTTTATCTTAGCGCTTCATCAAAACGAAACCGAATATAACCGGCTTGCAGAAAACAGCCTGCAAGCCTCCAACGAGTACACCGCAAAAAACGCGGAAGCATTTTTATCTTCATAAATTCAAAAGACACATCATGAAAACTTCCCTGGTATTAGGCGGAGGCGGCTTTATTGGCGGTCATCTAGCCAAAAGACTGAAAAAAGAAGGCTTCTACGTCCGGATAGTAGACATAAAGCCCCAACATGAATTCTGGAAGCACGACGATATCTGTGATGAGTACATTGTGGGCGACTTGCGGGACCCTAGGGTCGTGGCTGACGTATTGACAGCCCCGTCGGGCCATCAAGGCTTTGACGAAGTCTACCAATTAGCTGCCGACATGGGCGGCGCAGGCTACATCTTCACGGGCGAGAACGATGCAAATGTCATGCACAACTCCGCTATGATCAACCTCAACGTGGCTTACGAAGCCACGCACAAAAAAGCCAAGCGGGTCTTCTACTCTTCTTCGGCCTGTATGTACCCGGAGCACAATCAGCTAGACCCGCAGAACCCCAACTGCGAGGAGAACTCTGCTTACCCCGCCAATCCCGATTCTGAGTACGGCTGGGAAAAACTGTTCTCGGAGCGGATATTCTTGGCCTTTAACCGGAATTACAAGCTCGATGTCCGGGTAGCCCGCTTCCACAATATTTTCGGTCCGATGGGTACCTGGACCGGCGGTAAAGAAAAGGCACCGGCTGCTATGTGCCGAAAGGCGGCAGAGACCCCTGATGGAGGAGAGCTTGAGGTATGGGGCAATGGTCAGCAGACTCGTTCGTTTTTGTACATAGATGAATGTGTTGAGGCTGTGCTTAGATTTGTGAGACAGGAGGAATTCCTTGGCCCAGTAAATATTGGCTCAGATGAAATGGTCACGATCAATCAGCTGGCCCAAATGGCTATTGATCTGTCTGGAAAGAATATAAAAATCAAAAATATAGAGGGACAGGAGTTCGTCGAAAAATATGGTTTCCCGTGCCCGCTTGGCGTAAAGGGGAGGAACTCTGATAATAAGCTCTACGAAGCGCAAATGGGATGGAGGGTCTCTCAGCCTTTGCTCAAAGGCATGGAGAAGACCTTTTCGTGGATAAACAGCCAAGTAAAGAAAGGTCATGCTGCAGTTCATTGATCCACTTACTATGACACAGTAAAAGAGGTGTATTCTTCTTACTTGAAGAGGGCCGGAGATGCTATTGTGGCTTCATTGGGGCTAATTGTGCTTTCTCCATTGTTCGTGCTTATCGTAGTTCTACTAGCATTGGTCAATAAGGGCCAGCCTTTCTTCACCCAAGACCGCCCCGGCAGGCACAACCGCATTTTCCGCCTCATCAAGTTCCGCTCCATGAACAACAAGCGGGACGAGCACGGCAAGCTCCTCCCCGACGCGCAGCGCCTCACGCCCATCGGCCGTTTCATCCGCTCCGCTTCCCTCGACGAGCTGCCGCAGCTCCTCAACGTCCTCAAGGGCGACATGAGCCTAATCGGCCCGCGCCCCCTGCTCATCAGGTACTTGGACCGCTATACCCCCGAGCAAGCCCGCCGCCACGAAGTCCGCCCCGGCATCACCGGCTGGGCGCAGGTCAATGGTCGGAATGCCATATCCTGGGAAGAAAAGTTTACATTAGATGTGTGGTACGTGGACAATATGAGCTTTACCCTGGACCTCAAAATACTCTGGATGACGGTAAAGAAAGTATTCCGCCGCGAGGGCATCAACTCCGGCAGCAGCGCTACCATGGAAGAATTTAGGGGCAGCACAAAAAATTAATTCAAGACAAAACCTAATATCATGCAAGACAAATTCATCCCCGCCTTCAAAGAAGCCCTGGAAATGGAAGACCAGGAAATCAACATGACCGATGCCTTCCGCGACTACGAAGAATGGGACTCCATCGCCCAGCTCTCCCTGATCGCTATGCTGGACGAAAAGTTCGGCCTACAGATCGAAGAAAAGGACTTTGAGCAACTAGAAACCGTAGAGGATTTACTGAAAGCCGTAGAGGAAAAAACCGCTTAATCTGAAAAACGAGAGTATTCAAATCGGAAACCTCTACTCCGTCCGACGTAGCTCAAAGAGCGAAGTCGGAACCTCTAAACGCTAAACGCTACCCCCTAAACCCTAAACGCTACCCCCTAAACCCTAAAC
>CAZNSK010000225.1:836-3123 GCA_964575505.1 uncultured Phaeodactylibacter sp. | reverse complement strand
CTAAACGCTAAACGCTACCCCCTAAACCCTAAACGCTACCCCCTAAACCCTAAACCCTAAACCCTACCCCCTAAACCCCTCCCTCCCCATGGCACAACTAACCTTCCAAAACATCGGCATCACCGCCCTGGCCGGCGCCGTCCCTAGGAACACCATCGACAACTACGCCTACACCGAGCACTTCCCCGCCGAGGACGTCAAGGCGATCGTAGACAAGACCGGCATCAAAGAGCGCCGCTTCGCCGAGCCACACCACTGCGCCTCCGACTTCTGCTACGCCGCTGCCCATCAGCTGTTGGAAGAGCACGATATCGACCGTTCTGAGATCGACCTGCTCGTCTTCGTCTCCCAAACCCCGGACTACCGCATGCCCGCCACGGCAGTGGTCCTGCAAGACCGGCTGGGATTGCCCAAAACCACGGCAGCATTCGACCTCAACCTCGGCTGCTCCGCCTTTGTGTACGGTTTGTCGGTCGCCTATTCTTTCATGCAGCAAGGCGCGTTTCGTAAAGTTCTTGTATTAGATGGGGAAACCCGGTCACGGGTCTACCACCCCAAAGACCGCATGACGGCATTCCTGTTCGGCGACGGTGGCGTGGCCGCCCTGATCGAAAAAGGCGAACAATACGGAAACAGCTTTTTCAACCTGCAATCCGACGGCTCCCGCGAGTCCCTCATCAAAATCGACGCCGGCGGCTACCGCAACCCCAGCACCCCCGAGACGCTCAAAGAAAAAGTAGTCGACGAGCACGGCAACATCCGCACCGACGAGCACGCCTACATGAAAGGCGCGGACGTCTTCAACTTCGTGCTGCGCGAAATCCCCAAAAACGTCAAAAGCACCCTAAAGCTCGCAGGTATAGACAAAGAAGCCCTCGACTACGCCGTTTTCCATCAGGCCAATCAGTACATGAATGCCTATCTCGGCAAAAAGCTGAAGCTGCCGCCGGAAAAGACCCCTGCTTCCCTCCACCGTTTCGGCAACACCTCCTCGGTATCCATCCCGATCACCATCGTCTCCGAGCTACAAGGGCAACTAAACGGGCAAAACAAAGTACTCCTCAGCGGCTTCGGCGTGGGCCTGTCCTGGGCTTCCGCCGTGCTCAACCTGGTAGACTGCGCCGTAAGCGACTTAATTGAAATATAATGCCCCCTACCCCATTTAGCTTGGAAGGCAAGCACGTGCTCATCACCGGCGCATCCTCCGGCATCGGTCGGTCGTGCGCCATCCACTGCGCCCACCAAGGCGCAATCGTCACCTTACTCGGCAGGAACGAAGCCCGGCTACAGGAAACCCTGGCTTCCATCCCCCCGGCGGGTAAAGCCCAACACTTCGCCGTAGATATAACCAACTACAAAGCCACCGCCGAAGTCATCAAAGCCGCCGTAAAGCAACAAGGCCCCATCGCCGGTCTCATCCACAGCGCCGGCATCTCCACCACCCTGCCCCTGCGCAGCCTAAAAGCAGACAAAGTCCAGCACTTCCTCCAAACCAACGTCACTGCCGCCATAGAACTGACGCGCCTGTGCACCAAAAAAGCCCACTTCTCCACAGCAGGCGGAAGCATCATCTACCTAAGCTCCGTCATGGCCGTAGTCGGAGAAGCCGGCAAAACCGCCTACAGCCTGACCAAAGGGGCCCTCTTAGCCGGCTCCAAATCACTAGCCCTGGAGCTGGCCCGCCGCCGTATCCGGGTCAACTGCATCTCCCCCGGCGTCGTACAAACCCCCATGTCCCAGTCTGCCGTATACAGCCGCAGCGAGGAAGCGCAGCAAAAAATCAAAGCCCTCCACCCCCTCGGCCTCGGCCTACCAGAGGATATCGCCCACGCCTGCGTCTACCTCCTCTCCGACGCCGCCCGCTGGGTCACCGGCACTAACCTGATCATCGATGGAGGCTACACCGCCCGGTAACACCCGCCGGCTGACCGCTAAAAACTTCTGGTGAACGCGAATACACGCAAAGAAACTGCTGGCAGAACGCGAATGCGAACACGCCACAATTAGCGAACATTAGCGTGCATTAGCGGACAAAAACCGCAAAAAAGCTACGGTGGAACGCCAATACACGCCAATTAACGCGAATAAAAAACACGCCACGATTAGCGAACATCAGCGTGCATTAGCGGACAAAACCGAACACGACACGATTAGCAGACATCAGCGGACAAAAACCGCAAAGAAACTACGGTGGAACGCCAATACACGCCAATTAGCGCGAATAAAACATGACACGATTAGCGAACATCAGCGTGCATTAGCGGACAAAACCGAACACGACACGATT
>CAZNSK010000225.1:0-736 GCA_964575505.1 uncultured Phaeodactylibacter sp. | reverse complement strand
AGCGAACATTAGCGGACAAAAAAAACGAACACGACACGATTAGCAAACATCAGCGCCCCAAACCGCAAAAAAAAACTACAGTGGAACGCGAATACACGCGAATTGACGCGAATAAAACACGCCACAATTAGCGGACATCATCGTGCATTAGCGGACAAAAACAACCCCATTACCAGTAAAAACAACCGCGATCAAAGATGGAAAAACTAATCTACAAACAAGAAGCCTACAACATCATCGGCGCCTGCATGGAAGTCCACAACACCCTAGGCCACGGCTTCGCCGAATCCGTCTACCAAGAAGCCCTCAGCATAGAACTCAACAACCAAAACATACCCCACATCCCCGAGTCCCCCATCATAATCAAATACAAAGGAAAACCCCTCAAAAAACGCTTCTCTGCCGACTTCCTTTGCTACGAGGCAATCATCCTAGAAATCAAAGCCGCCAAAGCGCTGGTCAGCGACCACGAAGCCCAACTGCTCAACTATTTGAAAGCCACAGAGCAACCACTTGGGCTGCTGGTCAATTTCGGCACCCCCAAGCTGCAGTACCGCCGCTTTGCCAATACCCATATATAGACTAAGGATTGTGCCTTTGCTCACTGAACACCGGTTGAACACGAATACACGCCAAAAACTTCTGGTGGAACGCGAATAGGAACACGCCACGATTAGCGTGCATTAGCGGACAAAAACCGAACACGACACAATTAGCGAACTTTAGCGCCCATTAG
>CAZNSK010000224.1:0-7779 GCA_964575505.1 uncultured Phaeodactylibacter sp. | reverse complement strand
CGAATGCGGTCTCCTCAATGTTGTGGACGAGGGAAGAGAGGAACTCCCGGTTGAGCTGAGGTACGATCACGCCGATAACTTTGGTCTGATTTGTGGAGAGGCTGGTGGCCAGCGCATTTTTTTGGAAGCCAAGCTTCATCGCAGCAGCCTTTACCCGGGCTTTGGTCTTGGGGCTGATCCTGGGGTCGTCGTTAAGCGCACGCGAAACAGTAGAAATCGATACGCCAACTTCCGCTGCTACATCATATATATTGATCCTGGTTTTTTTCTTCATTTGGCCGTCTTTTAGAACATATGCTCTATCTATGAATTTTTTTATTTCGGGCTATATTTAATTGTACGATTATTAAAACAGGCTTTTGTAAGTATGGCTCAGTAAAAATAGGTGATTTCATTTAATTCAGAAAACAAGCGCTTGCGCACCATTGGCTTTATTCGTGTAATTATTACACTAACGATCAATTTTATTAGAAAATAAACGGCACAAACCAAACAGATATTTGTTCATGGCATTTCGAGCAAATAAAAAATTGTACAAGCGCTTGCATAAATAAAAATGGATTACTAGATTTACGTTATCGTTCGGCTGTTCGCTGATCTTGTGAAACCAAATTCGATAGTTCAAGACCAATACCGAATTATGGAAAACCAAAACTCCTCCAACGCCCACCAAAAAAACTGGCAGGCCTATCTCGAAGGCAACGACCAGGCTTTTGAAGACTTGTACCTGGCTTTCGCCGACCGTTTGTATATCTATGGTTCCAACCTCACCCTGGATAAAGCACTGGTGGAAGATGCGATTCAGGAAATTTTCTGTAAACTTTACCAAAGAGATAAAGACCTGATTGAGGTCAAGAATATCCGGAGTTACCTGTTTGTTGCCCTGCGCAATCATATCCGGAAAAGCCTGAGCACAGACCGCAACCACGAGCAGCATCAGAAGCGGTATCAGTCAATGCAGCCGCTGAGTGAGGAAGTACCTACGCCCTCAGTTGGCTGTGAGGGGCAGCCGCTGCAAGCGCACGTGCGCCGGGCGATTGATGATCTGCCCCCCCGTCAGAAAGAAGTACTTTGCCTTCGCTTTTTCGAAGGTTTCGATTACTACGAGATTTCCGATATCATGAAAATCTCCTATCAGGTGGCCCGCAACTATGCTTCCCGTGGAATGAAGCGCCTGAGAGCGGACTTGTTCGCCGACCCCAAAGTGCAGCACAAAAGTGTAGTCATGGCAATCTAGAAAGGGTTTTTTCCGGATAATTCCTCTTTTAGCCGGGAAAAAGCAACTTTATTTTGATTACAGTTGCTTTGCCTTTAAGAACCTTTGGTCAAGTTATTACAAATTATCCGGTTCTATCAGAACGAAAGGTAGCATGACCAAAAAGCATTCCACACCGCTGACTGCTGAACAGTTGCTGAATGACGATCAGTTCGTCGGGGCTGTTTTGGAAAGCCGTTCTTCAGTCGAAGCCTATCACCAAACCCATCTCCGTCAATTTGGAGATATTGCAAATGTTGTTGAGGATGCCAGAGCCACTATCCTGGGCATGCAGCGACATTTCAAGGCACAGTCACCTTCACAAAAAACATTAGCAACAATTTTGGAAAGGATTCGGTCAAGCTGACCGCAACCATATGATGTATTGAAACTTAATTCATTAACCTAACCGTCTAGCTTATGAAAAGCTTTACACTCCCATTGCTCTGCCTGATGCTAGTCTTCAGTGCAGGTACAGTACAAGCCAGGGGGGATGCCTATCCCGCTCACAGCCCTGGAGATGAAATATTAGCTGACTTTGTCCCGGAGGACGATGTCAAAGTTCAAGGTGTCGTCGTCGATAGTGAGGGAGAACCTCTTATCGGCGTTAACGTCATTGAGAAAGGTAACCCAACGAATGGTACAATCACAGATGTAGATGGTGCCTTCGAACTAACGGTTGCCGATGATAACGCGACCCTGGTATTCACCTACATTGGCTACCAGAAAACAGAAATGCCCCTAAATGGGCAAACCAATGTCAGTGTTACCCTCAAGACAAGCGCTTCCGTACTGGATGAGGTTGTTGTGGTGGGTTATGGTACGCAGGTCAAGCGGGACATGCTTGGTGCGGTATCTTCCATTGAAGGTAAGGAGCTTACCGCTTTCAACGCCACTTCTATGGACCAGTCCTTGCAAGGGCTTGCAGCCGGTGTCCAGGTCACCGGTAGCTCCGGTGTTCCGGGTGCGCCGACCCGGGTGCTGATCCGGGGTACGAACTCCCTGTTCTCCGGTACCGAGCCGCTGTGGATTATCGATGGAATGATCCTGAGCGGTCAGGGTGGTGGCGAAATAAACGGCTTTGGCCGGAATGCCGGTGGTGCAACACCACTTAACCCGCTTGCTACGATTAACCCAAATGATATTGAATCCATTGAAGTTCTTAAAGATGCAGCTGCGACAGCTGTTTATGGTTCACGTGGTGCAAACGGGGTCATCATCGTAACGACCAAATCGGGTAAGGGTGGAAAAGGAACCCTTGACCTGAATGTGAACTACGGTATCTCTGACGTGGTTCGTGGGCCCAATGAAATCGGCTTCGTGGATGGTCCAACATGGTTGGCTTTGGCGGATGAGTCCCGTTTGAATGCAGGCCTTGCCGAATTTGATCCAAACGATGTTCTGGCTTCAGGCCGTGATCCTAATGCCGTCCTAACGCGCGATCAGCTCGCTGATGTCAATTACTTTGATGAAGTGCTTCGACAGGGTTCTTCAACAGACATCAACCTTTCCTCCTCACGGGCTACCGAGAATCTGAATTACTATATTTCCGGTAACTATCGCCGGGACGAGAGTATTCTGGTAGGAGACTTAATGGAGCGGATGTCATTGCGTTCCAACTTTGACTTCAACCCCCTGGAAAATCTTAGCATCGGCACCCGTCTCCAGCTCAGCTATGTAAACCGGGAACGTGCACCAAACGGTGGTGCTCCGGGTGGAAATGCCAACGTCGGTAATGGAGGCTATAACTTTGCTAATACTGGCATTATACCAGTGCTTCCTCTATTCCATCCAACAATAACCGATCGTAACGGTAACCCGATCTTGTTTGATCCCCTTTCCGGACGCAATGTACGAGCTAACCTGAACCGGGCCAATTACATCAACGATCAGGATACTTACCGAGCTCTGGCTGGCGTAAACCTGCAGTATAATATCCCATTTGTGCAGGGGTTGTCTATCCGTTCAGAATTGGCAGCGGATTTCCTGCACGCCAGTAACATTGAATGGGCCAATACGGTCATCCGCGAGGATAGCAAGTATGGATTTGATAATGCTCAGACTTTCCAGCGTATTAATTATAACGCTTATCTCAGCTATGATCGTCAGTTCGGCAGCTTGCATGCTATCAGCCTTACAGCCGGTACGGAATCCACTTCAGAAGGACAGCGCCGCCGTAATATTGAAGCGCAACAGCTTTTCGGCACACAGCAGGAGCTGAATCAGCCAGGTGACGTGCAGCGTGTCACTGCAGGCTTCGGTGGTGAGCAGTACTTCCGGGGCTACTTCGGCCGTTTGAACTACAAGTTCATGGATCGCTATATGATTGGAGCAAGCTATCGCTATGACGGCTCCTCTATCTTTACGGAGGATTTCCGCTGGGGTAACTTCCTGGCCCTTTCAGCCGGATGGGTGGTCTCTGATGAAGCTTTCCTGGTTAATAATGAGGTTATCAACTTCCTGAAGTTCCGGGGTAGCTTTGGTCAGACCGGTAACTCTGCCATTAGCCAGCAAGCTACTGCCACTACCTATGCCCAGTGGGGCCGTTACGGCGATACGGGTGCAGGTGACCTCCTGAGCTCAATTGCCAATACAGCTGTAACCTGGGAAACCACCGATGCTTATGATGTAGGTGCTGACTTTGAACTCTTCGAAGGCCGGGTAAGTGGTACCGTGAGCTACTACGTGCAGGACGTACGTGATATGCTCTTCCAGGTGCCGATCCCTCAATCCTCTGGACTTTTCAGCAGTGGACCAACCATTTGGGACAACGTTGGCGACATGCAGAACCGCGGCTGGGAAGTGGAATTGAACACAGTAAATATTGACCGTGGTGATTTCCAGTGGAAAATGGGTGTTAACTTTGCTACGAATGAAAATCAGGTTACTCGTTTATCCGGCGAAGAAGCTGAGATCTATAATGTTAATAGCAATGCTTTGGTTACCCGGGAAGGTGATCCGGTTGGATTCTTCCGGTTAGCCCGCTATGCAGGTATTCACGCGGAAGGTGGTTATGAAATGATTGAGGAAATGGACCTTGAATTATTCGCAGAAACGGGTGAGCGTGTGGCAACAGGTAATTTGATACCAGCGACCCGTGCAAACCTTGAGCGTCACCTGTTTGACAATACAGATAAAGGCAGTCTTCCGACCTTCTTTGGGGGCTTTAACAACAGCTTCACTTACAAGAACTTTAGCCTCAGTGCCCTGATCAGCTTCTCCGGAGGTAACTATATTTACGATATAGCCCGGGAAAACTCCGTTTATGTAAATGGTGCTAAGCCCTATCGTGAGGAGATCGTAGGCAACTACTGGCAGAATCCGGGTGATGATGCTGACTTCCCGGCGCTAAGCTGGAATCAGCGCTATGATGTGATTAACGAAGACGGAACGATAGAAGAAAACGTACGATTTGACCCTCGCCGTGCCGGTCAGGCACATGATAAGTACTTACAGAAAGGGGATTTTATTCGTATGCGTGCGCTGTCCTTTTTCTACAACCTGCCGCAAAGCGTAGCTCAGTCTCTTCGTATGCAGAACATTCGTCTTGGCTTTACGGGCAATAACCTGTTCACCATTACGGGTTATGAAGGCTACGATCCTGAGGTGGTTAATCTGGGAGGAGCAGCGAGCCGTAACCTCGGACAGGGTTGGGCAGGCGTGCAGCTGCCTCAGCTGAAGTCCTATAACTTTAGCCTGAACGTTACTTTCTAAGATCATTAGGATCTCGGGGGAGTCAATCCCCCGATCTTTTCATTTTTTCGATAAAAAAAATAAGCCATGAAAAGCTTTAAGATAAAAAACTGGTTTATAGCGTTGCTGGTCCTTGGACTGGTCAGCTGCGATAACGAAGACTTTTTTGAATTGACCAATCCACCGGAGGCCCCCTGGCAGTCGCTGGGAGAGCTGGAGAAAGCGCCAATCGGTGCTTACTATACCCTTTCGGGCAACGGCGGTTTCCGTGTAATGTTCTCTGCGGGCAGAATTGCCGGTGAGGCTTATGCTGATGGAATGAACCTGGCCAATACAGAGGAAGGTTTTCCTGTTGACGTTGATACGGAGGACATGTACAACCGTAACACTCCAGGAACCAGTATTGGGCTGTTCGACAATGGTATCTTCCGTAATGCTTATTTTGCTATTGGTCATGCCAATGGTGCATTAGACTTTATCGCTGCCAACGATGGGGTACCCTTTCCTGAAGAAGGGCCGGATGCCACCCACCGGATAGAAGGTGAACTGCGCTTTGTGCGGTCATTTGCCTATTACTACCTGGCCAGGGTTTATTGCCCTGTTTATCCAGATGATACGCCTCGTCTTCCATTCCGGACCAATCAAGCCACTAATTTCGATGAGGCTAAATCATCTACAATAGCCTCTGCCAGCGACATTTATGACTTTATAGTAGCGGATCTTATTGAGGCTAAAAGATTACTTCCTGAACGTTATGATGCCGCTATTCATCCGGAGGCTTATGCCGATGGCCGTGCAAATAAGTTTGCGGCAGCGGCATTGCTGGCTAAGGTATACTTCCAGATGGGCATGTACGATGAAGCATTGGCTGAAGCGAACTTTGTAATCGAGGAGAACGGTGGGGACTACGACCTTTCGGAAGAGCCCCTTGAAGCCTTTAATAAGACTGGTCCGGTTCGTGGTAAGGAAGTGATTTGGTACTATGCCCTTTGGGCTGGTGACGGCCTCGGTGGCTCCAGTAACTGGAAGCACCCACGCCGCTTCGCATGGTATAATGCCAGCCGTGAACGCGCCGGCGGATTGGAGGACAACGGTAGCCGCTTTATGGTATGCAGTGATGCGTTCCTGGAAGCAGCAGGCTGGCAGAATGAGGATGGTACAGAAAGTGCCGAAGCTGCTAATGACCTGCGTTACCAGCAGTTGTTTATACGCGTGCCAGCCGGTGAAGATCCCCGTTTTGAGCCTACACGTGACTACGTATGGAACGATAAGTACTACAAAGCGGGTGACCGTCTGACTAACCTTCCGATTCTCCGTTTGGCAGATATCGTTTTGCTCCGTGCATTCCTGCGCGCCGATGCAGGCGATAACGGTGGTGCACGTGCTGACCTCAATATGGTCCGCAACCGCGCTGGCCTTGATGACTACGACGGCAGCGATGCCGACCTGATCAATGCGATCCACAACGAGCGCTTCAAGGAAATGGCGTTTGAAGGCGACCGCTTCTGGTACCTGCAGGGTGCCCGGGTGGATATTCCTGCTGGTGACCGGGGTGGTAGTGCTATTCCATGGGATAGCCCGCTGTACTCAGAGATTCCGGACTTCGAGATAGAACTCAATGACGGATTTTAAGATAGTTTTTTCATTATTTTGAGTTTAGTTGATTCATGGATGGGCTGATGGCTTTGCTGTCAGCCCATCTTCATGAGATAGGGTGCTGTTCGTTTGCCCTGTAGCCCAGCTGTTGTTATTTTGAGCTGTTAATTTCGTTTGAAACATAAATAACATAGCGGGCCTTAGGTACGCTATGTGGGTAAAATTTGGAGTCCCAGTGAAACCCGTGCCGTAGGTACGGAATGTGTGCTGTGATTTCGCTTTTACGTGTTCCACCAGCAGCTGTTACCGGGTAGCTTGTCCGTCTCCGGGTACGAGCCTTGTTCTCTAGGGCAAACGCACCAAAATTTGAATGTGATTGGAGCACGTTTGGAACATGTCGCGGAACACGTAAGAGCGGGTGGCGGCTGCCTAAATTGCATGTTCGATGGAGGAGTTTGCGAATTTCTAGCGTTCCTGCCTGCCAGCGAGACTGGCGAGCAGGCAGGTTTGCTTCACTTTTTGGGCGATGCAAAAAGTGAAAGCCCGCCGGCTTGAGGCAAAGAACAGACTAAATCGCCATGCCTGAGAGCCTTCATCGCCCGTTTTCATGAAAACTTAGTTTGGTGCGTTTGCCCTACTTGTTCTCGAAGCATTTTCATAAGAGTTTCCTCCTTGTTATTTTGAGCCACCAAATAAAAAACCACTGCCTATGTTCTCCACCATCCACCTCCGCGCCTTAGAAGGCTTTCTCAATAACACCAAACATTTTTCAATAGAGATTGATTTTTTCAGCCTCCGCACGCCCCCTGCCCCCCTAACGCCTTCGCATCAGCTTCGGCGCTCGGAGAAGGGGGGAGCCTCAGCGCGCAAAAACCAATCCCTTTTACTCATGAAATCCTGTTTATCTGTTGGTTTGGGCTTCCTTATTACCCTGCTCCTGCTTTCCGGATGCAATAGCTCCGAATCTTCAGATACCGGAGCCGAAGCTTCTAATGATGATACGACAGCATTCGTCTCCTTAAGCGCTGACCAAACCGGCATCAACTTCGCCAACAACCTGCCGGAAGATGTCTACCGCAATATCATGCGTTATCAGTACTTCTACAATGGGGGTGGCGTTGCCATTGGTGATGTGAACGGGGACGGGCTGCCGGATGTCTGCTTTTCCTCCAATACCGGAGCGCCCCGCCTGTACCTCAATCAGGGAGGGATGAAATTCCGCGAAGCCAAAAACG
>CAZNSK010000223.1:0-7799 GCA_964575505.1 uncultured Phaeodactylibacter sp. | reverse complement strand
AAACCCTAAACCCTAAACCCTAAACCCTAAACCCTAAACCCTAAACCCTAAACCCTAAACCCTAAACCCTAAACCCTAAACCCTAAACCCACCAAAGCCCCAGCCCTAAACCCTAAACCACCCCAAGCCAAACCCCCAACTGTCGCCCCCTACCCACTTTTAACAGCCCCCCACCCACAAAAAACCAAAAGAATAAAATATTTTTGTATCTATCGATTGACTATAACTACAACCATGCTGCCACCAACCGCCCAAAAACGACGAAACCCGGGACCGGCCCTTGACCAGCCCCGGAATTTTCCTATTTTTGTACCGCAACGAACACCAGGGACAGCCCCACCCGCTGCCCCCTTTTTGAAAGCAACACTTCGGCAAACCGCCAAATCTGTCTATCTTATCCCCGCTTTGCAACCGCGCACCACCCAATTGGTATAACTTCGAAACCCCCTTTTTCATGAGCATGTGTATTCGACTTCTGGCCTCTTGTGCTTGCTTGCTGTGGATCACCAACAGCACTGCCCAAACCTACCTGATGGGGGAAGCCCCGCTCATTAACGCCTGCGACGGGCTCTTCCTGGACTCAGGTGGCAATGTCAATGGCTACAGCGCCAACGAAGATGCTGAAATGACCTTCTGCCCAGACGGCGGCGGCGGGCAAAACGTACAGCTGACCTTCTCGGGCATCAACCTGCAGGAAGGCGACCTGCTGTGCTTTTACGATGGGGAAGATACCGATGCCCCCCTGCTGACCTGCTCCAACGAGCTGACCTACGGCAACGGCATCATCATTCAGGGGACGGCCGACAACCCCTCGGGCTGCGTTACCATCACCTTTACCTCGGATGGGGCCAACCAGGATGCGGGCTGGAGCGCCGACATTGAGTGCATTCAGGACTGCCAGACCATCCTTTCGGAAATTGCGTTTTCTGACCCGCCCATCGTCCCGGCCGATACAGGCTACATTGATATCTGCCCGGGCGACCGCGTAGAATTCGAAGGGCAGGGCATCTACCCCCAAAACAACTTGCAGTACGCGCAGTCTGACCTGACTTCCACCTTCCTGTGGAACTTCGGGGATGGCTCGGAAGCCGTCGGGCCCAATGTCTCCCACGTCTATACCGAGCCGGGAGGCTATACCGTGCAGCTTACCATCACCGACACGGAAGGCTGCACCAGCACCAACTTCCTCTCCCAGCGCGTGCGGGTATCCACTTACCCGGACTACAATTTTGGGGATGCCCTGCAGCCAGGCTGCGTGGGGGATACCCTCACCCTGACCGGGCAGGTGGATACGCTCATCGACGGGGTGGATGTCACCGCCTCCTCTGTGGAAGGCTCCTTCCAGCAGGGCGGCAGCCGGTCGGACACCCTGCTGCTGCCCGATGGCACGGGCTCCAGCTACTCCTCCTCCATTGGGCTCAACCAGTTCCCGCCGGGCGCCACTCTGACCAACTCGGACCTGCTCTCCAGCGTCTGCCTCAACCTGGAGCATTCGTACTCAGGCGACCTCGACATTGAGCTCATCTGCCCCAACGGGCAATCGGTCTACATCCTGGATTACGGCTTGTCCTCCACCGGCTCCACCAACTTCGGGGAGCCTTTCGCCACCGCCGGGGTGGATACGCAATCCGGCGACCTGACGCCCGGCACGCCCTACGAGTACTGCTTCAGCATGTCGGATACCGAATACGGCACCCTCAACGACGAAGCCGGGGACTACACCTATAATTACACAACCGTGCCTAGCCAAAACACCGGGCTGACCTATACCTACTCGGATTCCTACTTCCCGGAAGGCAGCTACCTGCCCCAGCAAAGTTTCGATGACCTGGAGGGCTGCCCCCTCAACGGAGAATGGACCATCCGCGTGCAGGACAACCTCGGCCAGGATAATGGCTGGCTCTTCCAGTGGGGGCTTAATTTCGACCCCAGCCTCTTTGCGAACCTTGAAGTCTTCCAACCCAATATCACCGACTGGGGCTGGGTGATGACCGACAATATGTCTTTCCACAGCCAAGACTCTATCGCCGCCGTTCCGGGCAATGCGGGCAGCGCCAGCTATACCTTCAGCGTGGAGAATGACTTTGGCTGCACCTTCGACACAACCGTCACCGTAGACATCCTGCCCATCACCCACCCGGACTGCTACAGCTGCGGCGAGCCGGCCAACCCGCTGGCAGATACCGTCATCTGCGAAGGCGAGACTGTCAGCTTTAACGCCGCTTCCCCGGCAGCCGGCAATGTGCCCATCACCTTTGAGCAAATCCCGCAAATCCCATTCGGCGCGGCCAACTACTCCAATGCCAACCCCTACCTGTCGACGATCAGCGTCAACAGCATCAACCCGGATGTGCTTAACGACCCCACCCTTCAGATCGAATCGGTTTGCGTGAATATCGAGACCAACTGGAATGGCGACATCAACCTTTACCTCGATGCGCCCTCCGGGCAAACCCTCGAGCTGAGCACCGGCAACGGGGGCGGGTCCGACAATTACACCAATACCTGCTTTACGCCCACGGCGGCTGACTTCATCACTGACGGCACCGGGCCCTTTACCGGGGAATTCCAGCCCGAAGGCAACTGGGCCGACCTGCAGGGCACCGCTATCAATGGCGACTGGGTGCTCCGGGCTTCCGATGCCTTCGCCCCCAACGATGTGGGCGAGTTCACCTCCTGGTCCATCACTTTCGTAAACAACAATGATGTGGCCTACACCTGGACCGGAGCCGGGCTGAGCTGCACGGACTGCCCGGACCCTTCCGTGACGCCAACCGAAACCAGAACCTATATAGTAGAGACCCTCGACAGTTACGGCTGCGAAAGCCAGGATACGGTACTCGTAGGCGTAGTCTCTGACATCGAAGCCCCTATGGTCACCTGCCTGCCCGACGGGCCCGGCGCCCTCCAATTTGAATGGTCGGCAGTAGGCGATTTTCAGAATTACGAAATCCGGGCCACCATCAACGGTACGCCCGGGGATTGGGTAGGCCCTATCAACGGCACCACTTATTTGCTCGATGGCTTGGCCAATACCGATGAAGTTTTCTTTGAAGTCCGCGTCTTCACCGATGGCGCGGCCCTCGACTGCGATATTGCGGTAGGCTCCACCCTCTGTTCCCTCTCCCTCTGTTCGCTGAATGGCTCCGTAGCCGACTTGTCCAACCCCACTTGCTTCAATTCGGTGAATGGCAGCGCAACCATCGAAGCGCAGGGCGGCACCGCCCCGGTCACCTACAGCCTCAACGGCGGCCCCGCGCAAGCCGACCCCACCTTTACGGGATTGGCGGCAGGCGACTACACCGTCATTCTCAACGATAGCGAAGGCTGCGCCGATACCCTGCAGTTTGGCCTGACCGAGCCTGATACCCTGACCGCCGTCATTCAGATCACCGAAGTCATTGCCTGCAACGGCGCCGCCACCGGAGCGCTGAACGTAGTGGTGAATGGCGGGAATGGCGGGTACAATTACACCTGGCCCCTGCAGGGCATTGGCAACACCCCCAACCCCACAGGGCTGGAGGCCGGCGATTACAACGTAGCCGTGGTAGACAGCCTTGCCTGCCCGGCGATTGCCGAAATCACCCTGACCGAACCCGATTCCATTGAAATCGAATTCGTAGCCGAAAACGCGAGCTGCGCCAGCACGGCCGACGGCACCCTGCAGACCCTCGTCAGCGGCGGCACCGCCCCCTTCACCTACAGCTGGGACAATGCCGCCACGACGCCCGAGCTGCAAAACCTGGCCTCCGGCACTTACTGCCTTACCGTGACCGACGGCGCGGGCTGCACCCAGTCCGCCTGCACAGACATCGCCTCGCCCCCGGCCCTGCTCATCGACTCCATCGCCCAGACCCCTGTGCTTTGCAACGGCGGCAATACCGGCACCGCCACGGCCTTCCCCAGCGGGGGCACCGAGCCTTATACCTACAGCTGGGACGACCCGCTTTCGCAAATTACTGCTACGGCCGACCTGCTGAGCGCCCAGTCCTATACCGTTAACATCACCGATGCCAATGGCTGCACGGTCGCCCAATCGGTGACCCTCACCGAGCCCCCCCTGCTTTCCGCCACCCTGCAGGCCACCGACGCCAGCTGCAATGGCGGCAGCGACGGCACCGCCACCGCCCTGCCCGAGGGCGGCACCGCCCCCTACACCTACGCGTGGAGCGATATGCAAACCGGCCCCGAAGCCAGTGGGCTATCTGCCGGGGATATCGCCGTTACGGTCACCGATGACAACGGCTGCACCACCGAAGCGGCCACCACCCTGGGCGAGCCCGCCGAAGCGGTGCTCCTGGAAGTGGTGCAAACCGAACAAGGGTGCTTTGGGGAAGCCCAAAACCAAGCCCTGGCAACGGGCAGCGGCGGCGCCGGCGGCTTCACCTACGCCTGGAGCAACGGGCAAGCCACCCCCGCCGCCACCGGGCTGGATACGATACCCTATACCGTAACCGTCACCGACGCCAGCGGGTGCACCGCCATCGACACCATCGTGCCGGCCGACCTAGAAGAGATTGCCTTCCTCATCATCACCAACCCGCCGGCCTGCAACGGGGAGACCAACGGCCGCCTCGGCATCAATCAGATTTCCGGAGGCAACGGGCAGATGTTTGAGGACTACGCCATCAGCTGGAGCACCGGCGATACTGGCCCCATCACCGAGGGGCTGTCCGGTGGCACCACCTACAGCGTGACCGTCAGCGACGGGCAGGGCTGCGAGCGGGTGCGGGAGCGCTTCCTGTCCGAACCGCCGCCCATCGAAATCGAGCTGGCCGCCGACAGCGTCAGCTGCGCGGGTGGCACAGACGGCAGCGCACAGGCGGTTAACGTAGTGGGCGATGCCCTGCCGTTCACCTACAACTGGAGCGACGGGCAAACCGGCGAGCAGGCAGCTGGCCTTAGCGCCGGCACCTACTTCCTGACGGTCAACGACCAAAACGGTTGCGCCGGCGTCGCCGAGGTCGCCATCAACGAGCCCCCCGCCCTGGCCCTTAGCCTGACGGGTGAGGATGTCGACTGCTTTGGCAACCAAAATGGTGCCCTGAGCGCCTCAGCCACCGGCGGCACCCCCGGTTATGCCTACGCCTGGTCGACCGGGCAAACAGCCGCCGAAGTCACCGGGCTGGGCGCTGGTTTGTACACCCTGACCCTGACCGATGCCAACGGCTGCACCACCGAAGCCCAGGACAGCATCCGCTCGCCCGGGCCCCTGACCGCCGGCCTGGCCGCCAACCGCCCGGTTTGCTTCGGGGAGGCCAACGGCAGCATCCGTGTGACGCCACAGGGCGGCACGCCCCCCTACCGCTACAGCCTCGACAACGACTTTTTCTCGGGCTCCGCCACCCTCATCGGGCTGGAGGCCGGCGACTATACCGTCTGGGTGCGGGATGCCAACGGCTGCCTCACCAATGAGAACACCAGCATCACCAACCCGCCCGCCCTCGACGTAGACGCCGGCGGCGCGGCTTACGATATCACCCTGGGGGACAGCATCCGCCTCTACGCTTCAGCGGAAAACGCCGCCGGCAACATCCGCTTCAACTGGATCGCCCCCTACGAAGGCACTCTCAGCTGCACCGCCTGCGACGCCACCACGGCTACGCCCGAGTTTTCCATTCTCTACGAACTTGTAGGAACGGACTCTCTGGGCTGCACCGATTCCGACCGGGTGCGCATCTACGTCAATAAGCCGCGCATCGTGGAAGTGCCGACCGGCTTTACGCCTAATAACGACAATACCAACGACCGCCTCATCGTGCACGGGCAGGAGGGCACCTTTGTGCAGGCCTTCCGCGTCTACGACCGCTGGGGCGAGCTGATGCACGAGTCCACCGAGTTCTTCGTCAACGACTTCGACAACGGCTGGGATGGCACCTTCCGGGGCGACCTCGTCACCCCCGGCGTCTACCTCTGGCAGGTTGTCGTGGAGTTCCCCGATGGGCGGGAGGAAGCGCTGCAGGGTCAGACCACGCTGATACGATGAGGCAAACCACAACACCCTCCGCCCGCCGTAGCCGAGAGGCGGAAGAGGAATAAAACCACAACACACACAACCAATCACCATGCGATACTTCTACACCATATGCTTTTTCCTGGCCCTGGCGAGCAGCCTGCAGGCTCAAGACCCCCGGCTCTCCCAATTCTACGCCGCCCCGTTAGAGATGAACCCCGCCATGATTGGGGTCTTCGAGGGGCGGATGCGGTTTGTTGCCAACTACCGGGACCTCTACCCCGCCATTCTCGACAACAACCCCTACCGGACGCTGGCGGCCAGCTTCGACATGCGCTTCCGGGTGCAGAACGACGATTACTTCGGCTTTGGCATCAGCGCTATGCGGGATGAAGTGGGCGTGGCCAATTTTAACCGGACGAAGGCCAATATTGGAGGGTCCTTCCTCAAGCAGTTGGGGGGCTCCGGCTACCGGCCCTACACGCAGTACCTCGTGGCGGGGGCGCAAGTCGGCTTCGGGCAGCACGGCCTGAACTGGCAGCGCCTTTGGTTCTCCGAGCAGTTTGATGCCGGGGCGGGCACCATCGATATGGCCGCCGATAATGGGGAGGCCTTTGGGGAGGAAATGAGCACTGATATGTACCTCGACTTCAACGCTGGCCTGCTGTGGTTCATCACCTTTGAGGACAACCAAAGCTTCTACGTAGGCGGCTCCCTTATGCACCTCAACGCCCCCGACGTCGGCTTCCTGGAAGCCAGCGATGCCACCCTCGACATGCGCTTCGTCGGCCATATGGGCGGGGAGTTCCCCCTGGCGGGCGGGCTTAGCCTCCTGCCGGCTGCTGCTGTGATGAGCCAGGGGCCGCACCTCAGCGTCATGGCTGGCGCCAACTTCCGCTACACCAACCGTGATTGGCGGGAGGTGGCCATCCGCGCTGGCGCCTGGGCCCACGTCTCCAATCAGTTGGAATCTGGCGTAGCGATGGATGCCGTTGTGGCCACCACTGTACTGGAGATGGAGCGCTGGAACATTGGCTTGAGTTATGACATCACCACTTCCGTCCTGGCTACTGCGAATAATTCCCGTGGGGCTTTTGAGGTGAGTTTCATTTATACCCGCCCTGCCCGCTGGCGGACGAATGTGACTTGCCCGAAGTTCTAATGCCCTAGTGGCCAATCGGTGGCGATCGTCATTGGCGGCCGCTGAGCTGACACACCGGCAGCACCTGGGCAACGCCTGCCCAATCGAACGGCAACGCTTGCACTGTCCGCCGCAGCTAAACACAGCGAAGGCGGTCACTGTCCGCCGCAGCCAACAAGGCGAAGGCGGCACACCTCCGCCAAGCTAACCCACCAGCAACCCCTTGGGCAACGGCTGCCCAATCGAACGGCAACGCTTGTGTCCCCCGCCACTCTATACAACTCAATAAAAGCAACCATTCCCTCGGCGGGGGCTAGGGGGTGGAGACCACCAAAACCGACCGCTAGCCAGCTCTTGGAGCCACGGCCGGCAACGCTTGCACCGCCCATGTGGCTAGGCAGCAAATCTAACATGCCCTTTTTCCTTTGATAAAAAAGGGCCAAAAAATCAAGGCTGTGTACCGTTCCCCCTGTTTGCACTGGGTAAGGGCTAAAGCAGGGGCCGGGCAGGGGGAGCCAGCATGCCGCGCAGCTCAAAACTCGCTTTGGTGCCTAGTGCTTTGCGCTAATCGCACTTGATCGCGGGTTCTTGCTGCGGGCTCCTGGCGTGGTTTTCAGCTCAAACAGGGATCTGCTTCTCCGGCAGGCTGGCTCCCCCTGCCCTGAACGCTACAAGGCCAAGGGCGCAGACGGGGCGGCGGGGTGA
>CAZNSK010000222.1:0-7863 GCA_964575505.1 uncultured Phaeodactylibacter sp. | reverse complement strand
GAAGAGGCTTTAAGCGACAATTTGGTTTACAGCCCCCTAAATACTACAAGGCCGAAGGCGAGGAGGGGGCGGCAATAGCGACCACCAAGCTGACACACCGGCAACACCTGGGCAACGGCTGCCCAATCGACTGGCAACGCTTGTGTCCCCCGCCACCCCGTACACCTCAATAGAAGCCAACTTTCCCTTGGCGGGGGCAGGGGGTGGAGACCACCAAAACCGCCAGCCAGCCAGCTCTTGGAGCCACGGCCGGCAACGCTTGCCCAGTCCGCCAAAGCCAACGAGACGAAGGCGGTGCCCTGTCCGCCAAAGCTTGAAGAGCGGAGGCGTGCGCCTGGCTCCGCCCATATGGCTAGGCAGCGAAGCTCACACGCCCTTTTTCCTTAATGAAAAAGGGCCAAAAAATCAAGGCGGTGTACCCTTCCCCCTGCTTGCACTGGGTAGGGCTAAAGCAGGGGCTGGGCAGGTGGAGCCAGCATACCGCGCAGCTCAAAACTCGCTTTAATGCAGGGTGCTTTGCGCTAATCACGCTTAATTGCGGGTTCTTGCTGCGGGCTCCTGGCGTGGTTTTCAGCTCAAACACTGATCTGCTTCTCCGGCATGCTGGCTCCCCCTGCCCTGAACGCTACAAGGCCGGCGGCAAGGATGGGGCGGCAGGATGACCGCCGAGCTGACATACCAGCAACAACATGGGCAACGCCTGCCTAATCGACCGGCAACGCTTGCACTGTCCGCCGTAGCCAAGTAAGGCGAAGGCGGTTACTGTCCGCCGTAGCTAAACACAGCGAAGGCTGTACTCCGTCCACTAAGCTAACCCACCAGCAACCACTTGGGCAACGGCTGCTCAATCGACTGGCAATGCTAGTTCCCCGTCCGCCGAAGCTTGAAAAGCGGAGGTGGATCTCCCGCCACCCTGCACCACCCATAGAAGCAACCATTTCCTTGGCGGGGGCAAGGGGGTGGAGACCACAAAAACCTACAGCTAGCCAGTTCCTGCCACAGCGAAGACCCATCTACAGCCACCACGACCGGCAGCGCTCGTTCCCCCTCTGCCGAAGCTTGAAAAGCGAAGGCAGGTCCCCCACCACCCCGTACACCTTAATAGAAGCAAACTTTCCCTTGGCGGGGGCAGGGGGTGGAGACCACTAAAACCGACCGCTAGCCAGCTCCTGCCCAATCGAACGGCAACGCTTGCACCGTCCGCCGTAGCCAACAAAGCGAAGGCGGCACCGCCAGAACCCAAGCAGCACCTAGCAGCTAGGTATAACCTAAAGCAGGATCAAATAGGAAATTAATAGGTTATCAACTTCATCACCCAGAGGAGCACCCTGAGATAGCAGCTACCAGCAGACCAGCCCCGGCTACCCTCCCCAAACGCGCACCATCCTTAGCAGAGTCAAAAGCACGCTTCCCCCATTTTTTTCTTATTATTGACCCAAAAAGTTGAGCACCCCTTCCTCCCCGATCCGGGCCACCGCCCTCGACGCCCTGCGCGGGCTCGCCATCATCGGCATGATCCTCTCCGGCCACATCGCCCACGGGGGCGTGCTGCCCGATTGGATGTACCACGCCCAGGTGCCGCCCCCGGACCACCAATTTGACCCGCAACTGCCGGGCATTACCTGGGTAGACTTGGTCTTCCCCATGTTCCTCTTCGCTATGGGCATGGCCTTCCCCTTTTCTATGCGGCGGCGGCTTAAAAACGGTCTGCCCCAGTCCCGCATCGTCCTCCAGGCCTTCAAACGCTGGGGGTGGCTGTTTTTCTTTGCCCTCTTTTACCAGCACCTCATCCCACAGTATATGACGAGCAGCCCGGGCGCAACCGAACAGCTGCTGGCGCTGGGCGGCTTTGGGCTCCTCTTTGCCCTCTACGGCACCCACCCGCGGCTGCGACAGTGGAAGTACCACCAGCACACCAATACCATAGGGCTGGCGCTGGCTATTGCTTACCTCCTGCTGCTGCCGGGCACGCCTAAGGAAGGCGACGCCAGGTACTTATCGCTCGAGCGTACCGATATCATCATCCTCATCCTGTCGAATGTCGCCTTTTTCGGGGCGGTGGCCTGGCTGTGGACCCGCAACAACTTCCTGCCCCGCATCGGGCTGCTGGCCGTGCTGCTGGCCTTGCGCCTTAGCCAGGCAGAAGGGGGCAACTGGGCAGCGCAGCTATGGGGCATCTCCCCCATCCCCTGGTTTTTCCGGTTCTCTTTCCTGCAATACCTGCATATCGTCCTGGCGGGGTCCATCATCGGCGACCTCGCGCGGGCATACTACGGCAAGCGCCTCAGCGACGCCGGGCAGCCGGCTTACCTCGTGGTGGGCCTGCTGCTCCTGGCCCTGGTAGCCGTTTCCGTAACCGGGCTCTTCGCCCGTTGGGGCTTCCCGCTTTTCCTGGTGCAGCTCGGGCTGCTGGGCGGCGCAGCGCTGGCCCTGCGGAAGGAGACAGCCCCTACTGCGCAGTTTTTACGCAACTTGCTGGCCTGGGGAGGCGCCTTTTTGCTGATCGGAATGGCGTTTGAGCCCTACGAGGGCGGCATCAAAAAAGACCACGCTACGATGAGCTACTACTATGTGACGGCGGGCTTGTCAACCTTTCTGTTCACCCTGTTTTTCTTGCTGCTCGACCTCTACCGGCAACGGGGCTGGCAATGGCTCACCGATACGGGCCGCAACCCCATGATTGCCTACGTCGCGCCCTGGCTGGCCGTCTGGCCGGTGCTCTACCTGACCGGGCTGAGCAGCTGGGTGGCGGAGCTGAAGGCGACCCCCGCCCTGGGGCTGCTCCGGGGGCTGCTTATCACGGGCTTGTCCGTTGCCGTCACCGTAGCGCTGACCCGCTTGGGCTGGCGTTGGAAAACCTAAATACAATACGCTTATGACCATCACCCTGATTGGCGCGGGCAACGTAGGCGGGCACCTCGGGCGGGCCCTCCACCGGGCCGGGCACCGCATCGCCCAGGTCTTCAGCCGCAACCCCGCCCGGGCGGCAGCCCTGGCGCAAGACTGCGGAGCGGAGCCCATCCACCAATTCCAAAGCCTCCGCCCGGAGAGCAGGTTGTACCTCCTGACTGTGCGCGACGATGCCATCGGCGAAGTGGCGGCTAAGACCGCGCCTTACCTGCCGGCAAGGGCTATCCTCGCCCACACCTCGGGGGCTACACCGGCTACTGCCCTCGCCCCCCACTGGCCCAATTACGGCGTATTTTACCCGCTGCAGACCCTGTCGGAGGGGCAGCCGGCCGACTTTGCTGCGATCCCGCTTTGCATTTTTGGGGCCAATCCCGGCCACCAACAGCAGCTTTACGAGTTGGCAGCAAGCCTCTCCCGGTCGGTGCACCGCGTCGACGATGAGCAGCGCGCCCGCCTTCACCTTGCCGCTGTTTTTATCAACAACTTTACCAATGCCATGCTGCAGGCCAGCCACGAGCTGACCCGGGATGCACACCTGCCGCCCGATATCCTCGCCCCCCTGCTGCGGGCCACCATCGACAAGGGCACCCGGCAGGAACCCCGCAGCGTACAGACCGGGCCGGCCATCCGGGGCGACCAGCAGACGCTGGAGCGCCACCTCCGGCAGCTGTCGAACTATCCGGAGCTCTCCGTTGTCTATAAAGCCGTTACTGCTTACATTCAAACCTTTTGATCTATGCGTATTGCTGGATATATTGACCACCCTAAGTTTAAGATCACCATTTTTAAGATGGACAACCGCTTCACGGTAAAATTCGAAGAGGGCACGCTCGAACAGGCATATAAATTCCGGAGCAGCGATGCCATCCACTCCGCAACCGATATCCGCCGGTTGGTCGATGCAGAATTCCTGCAAGCGGTAGAAGCCGAAATGGCCCGCCAGCGCCGTATCCATCAGGCCGCCCTCGACCGGCTGCGGCCCGATGGGGAAGAAGAAGAATTTGAGGATATCATTTGACCAGTGAGTGGAGCCATCACGATTGGGTCGGTAAATATCGGGTACCAATAGAAGCTCAGACGTGAAAATACGATTCCGTAATTTAGCCCGGTAATACTTAATGCCCCTAATACATCCAACTAAACCTTAACAATCCTCACGCCATGACTCTTTCCTCCCGGCCCGGCCAGAGCGCGCCCCTCGGTGCTACGGTTTACCCCCAGGGGACCAACTTCAGCATTTTCTCCAAACATGCCTCAGCCGTGGAGCTGCTGCTCTTCGACTCTGAGGACCACAGCCTGCCCGCCCAGGTCTTCCGCCTCGACGACGAGGTCAACAAAACCTTCTACTACTGGCATATCTTTGTAGAAGGCGTGGGCGAAGGGCAACTCTACGGCTGGAAAATGCACGGCCCCTACGCCCCGGAAGTCGGCTACTACTTCGATGGCAACAAGCTGCTGATCGACCCCTACGCAAAAGCCGTAGTGATGGAGGGGTACGACCGGCAGGCGGCTACCCAGGCGGGCAACAATACGGCTCAGGCTATTAAAAGCGTAGTGGTCCGGGAAGGCAGCTACGATTGGGGAGACGACCGCCCGCTGAACCATCCCTATTCCAAGTCTATCATCTACGAGCTGCACGTGGGCGGGTTCACCAAACACCCTAGCTCCGGGCTGCCGGACCAACTGCGAGGCACCTACCGGGGCCTGATTGAAAAAATCCCCTACCTGCAGTCCCTGGGCATCACTTCGGTGGAACTCATGCCGGTGCAGCAATTCGACCCCGCCGACGTACCCGACCCCAACCTCGTTAACTACTGGGGCTATGCGCCCATTGCGCTCTTTGCGCCCCATATGGGCTACGCCAGCACCCAGGACCCGATCGGGGCGGTCAACGAATTCCGGGACATGGTCAAAGCCCTGCACCGGGCGGGCATTGAGGTCATCCTGGACGTGGTTTTCAACCATACGGGCGAGGGGGGCGAATCCGGGCCCATCCTCTCTTTCAAAAGCATCGAAAACCGGGCGTACTACATGCTCGATGAGCAGTACAATTACCGCAACTACTCCGGTACCGGCAACACCCTCAACGCCAACCATTCGGTGGTGCGCCGCCTCATCCGCGACTGCCTCCGCTACTGGGTCAGCGAAATGCATGTGGATGGCTTCCGCTTCGACCTGGCTTCCATCCTCTCCCGGGACGAACAGGGGCGGCCCGTTCAAAACCCGCCCATCCTCTGGGAAATCGAGTCGGACCCCGTACTGGCCCCTGCCAAAATCATTGCCGAAGCCTGGGATGTGGCCCAATACCAGCTGGGCAACTTCGTAGGCGATAAATGGGCAGAGTGGAACGGCGCTTACCGCGATGACCTCCGCCGTTTCCTCAAAGGGGATGCTGGGCTGAGTTGGACGGCCGCCCAACGCATCATCGCCAGCCCTGACCTCTTTGGGCAATTGCTGCGCGACCCCAACCGCAGCATCAACTTCATCACCTGCCACGATGGCTTTACCCTCAACGATCTCGTTTCCTACAATCAGAAACACAACTGGGCCAACGGGGAAGACAACCGCGACGGCCACAATGGCAACCACAGCTGGAACTGCGGGGCGGAGGGCCCAACGCCGGACCCGGCTATCCGCCGCCTGCGGGAACGGCAAATCAAGAACCACCTGACCTTGCTGCTGCTCAGCCAGGGCACGCCCATGCTGCTCATGGGGGACGAAGTGCGCCGCACCCAGCACGGCAACAACAACGCCTATTGCCAGGATAATGAGCTGAGCTGGTTCGACTGGTCGGCCATCAAACAGCAGGAGGGCCTGCTCCGCTTTGTCCGCAAACTAAATGCCCTCAACCTCAACACCGCTTTTTTTCAGGAGGAATACTACTGGAACAGCCCAAAGGGGCTGGGGAGCTCGACTTGCCGCTACGGGGGCGTGCGCAATAACCACCCGGATTGGAGCCACCATTCCCATACTTTATCATATACCCTGAAGAATTCGAAATATAAGCAGCGCATGCACATCATGGTGAATGCCTACTGGGAACACCTGCAGTTTGAAATCCCCAAGCCGAAAGGCAACCGCCCCTGGCACCGTATCCTCAATACGGCGGTGCCCAGCCCAAACGATATCCTCTCCTTCGAGGAGGCGCCGGTTATCCGGGGGGGCAAGGTTTATGTTAATGCCCGTTCTATTGTGGTATTGATGGCCGGGAGTGAAGATTAATGGAGTGCGACACCCTCCGGGGCCGATAGCGAACTTTAGCTGAATGTTACTGGTATTCGACCCCTACGGGGTCACAGATGACCGAAACAACTTGCACTGTACGGTTTTTCTGAAAAAGGCATTCTTTCGAGAAGAGGCTTTAAGCGACAACTTGTTTTTCGGGCCCCTAAATGCTACAAGGCCGGTGGCGAGGAGGGGGCGGCAGGGATGGGGCGGCAATGGGATGCACCATCCGCCGAAGCTAGCTACAGCGAAGACCCATCTGCCGCCAGAACCCAATAGCTTGATAGCGCCCCAAGTAGACCTGGATATAACAAGAAGAGGCAATCGACGTTCCCTAACATAGAAAACGGATAGCTATTGGCACCACTAGTGGAGTGTTTCAGAAATGACTAACCGAAGAAACCCAGTAAAACCAAGGCGCCCAAGCGTGAAATACGCTGTGCTATTTCGGACTAGTCGCACTAGCCTCCCCGTTCAGAGAAGCGCATTGAGGGTGGCCCTGGCCTTGTACCGTTTAACGGAAGGCGGGCCGAAAGGGCGTTAAAAACAGCACACTGTATGAGCTGCTCGCACCCTATAGGCCAGCACCCCCGCCATACAACCCAAACCCACAAGCGAACCCTACCCCCGGCCAAGGCGAGTTTGTGGTGTTTAGCCCTTTCGACCCGACTGCAGTGTAAAGAACGGTACACAGCCTAGACTTTTTTGTTACTTTTTGCGGCAATGGCAAAAAGTAAGTACACAAGCCCCCTCTGCCGCCAAAACTCGAGCAGCACCCAAGAGCTTAGCCGTGCCCCCAAGTAAAGCTGGATAGGGCAAGGAAAAGCAATCGGCTCACTCTAAGAACCCGTCCATAGAAAAACGGATAGCTATTGGCCGTAAACGCTACAAGGCCAAGGGCGCAGACGGGGCGGCGGGGTGAGTGCGGCAATGGCGACCGCCGAGCTGACATACCCCCAACAACCTGGGCAACGCCTGTCCAATCGACCGGCAACGCTGGTGTCCCCCGCCACCCCGACAACCCAATAGAAGCGAACTTTCTCTCGGCGGGGGCAGGGGGTGGAGACCACTAAACCGCTAGCTAGCCAGATTCCTGCACAATCAAACGGCAACGATTGCAACGCCCGCCAAAGCCAACAAGGCGAAGGTGGCCTCCGTATGCCGTAGCTTGCAAAGCGAAGGCAGATCCCCCGCCACCCCGTACACCTCAATAAAAGCAACCATTTCCTTGGCGGGGGCAGGGGGTGGAGACCACCAAAACCGATAGCCAGCCAGCCCCTGCCGCCAAAATCCAAGCCGTATACAATGGAGTGCGACACCCTCCGGGGCCGATAGCGAACTTTAGCTGAATGTTACTGGTATTCGACCCCTACGGGGTCACAGATGACCGAAACAACTTGCACTGTACGGTTTTTCTGAAAAAGGCATTCTTTCGAGAAGAGGCTTTAAGCGACAACTTGTTTTTCGGGCCCCTAAATGCTACAAGGCCGGTGGCGAGGAGGGGGCGGCAGGGATGGGGCGGCAATGGGATGCACCATCCGCCGAAGCTAGCTACAGCGAAGACCCATCTGCCGCCAGAACCCAATAGCTTGATAGCGCCCCAAGTAGACCTGGATATAACAAGAAGAGGCAATCGACGTTCCCTAACATAGAAAAAGGATAGCTATTGGCACCACTAGCCTCCCCGTTCAGAGAAGCGCATTGAGGGTGGCCCTGGCCTTGTACCGT
>CAZNSK010000221.1:0-8065 GCA_964575505.1 uncultured Phaeodactylibacter sp. | reverse complement strand
GTCGCAGTCCTATCTAATCTGGATGCGCTCTCTGACAAGTTTACACAGAAGGCAACAACTACGACTTTACGGTCGCAGTCCTATCTAATCTGGATGCGCTCTCTGACCCCGTCTACCAAGTCGGAATGTTTGCGGCGTTGATGTCGCAGTCCTATCTAATCTGGATGCGCTCTCTGACCAAAAGATTTTATAGTACAATCATGGGAATATCACGTCGCAGTCCTATCTAATCTGGATGCGCTCTCTGACACGGAAACGAGGACGCGATAAGCCAACAAATCAGTCGCAGTCCTATCTAATCTGGATGCGCTCTCTGACCCTTCCCCTTCCAAAAACCAACCTAACCCACTGAGCCACAATATACAAAATATAACCACTTTAACACCCATCCGGAGCAAAACAGCTATATTAAAACAATGCACCAAGTATTTCTAGGGCGTTTTGCCTGTCACAAATCGGTTGGCTTTAGGAAATTTGCTTTTTTCGAAAACTTATAAGCCACTGGCTATCAAATTATTACACCGACATTCGCCGTTTTTAACATATAGTGGCTTTAACAGTATAAGATTTCTAGTGCATAGCGGTTTTTTTGTTTTGTAAGCGCTTAATGCTCAGCAGGTTGAAATGTTGATATTATTGTTATTCCGATGTCAATTTGCAATTTAGGCAGTACTTGCGTATACTTTATCACTAATTGGTGAACACTTTAGCCCTGCATTTGGACATCAAAACCCGGTATTTCAATGAACTTTACGCTTAAGACTGTATTGAGATTTCACCCTTTGGGCTGCATTTGCCAAATTTCATCCTGCACTGCGTTCCTCTTCAGTCACTTAGCTTTGGCTATGCTCCTTCATCGCGCCTTGTTCAGAATAAAATTTGGCTGCATTCGCTCCAAAAGCGAATTCCCAACACAGCCTAATTTAAGGAATTTGGGGCGGAGGCGGGGCAAACTTTAACACATAAAATTATGCGCTTTGCCTACAGCGCTGGAAATCAGCTTATACAAATATATGAACCTATTAACCTTGTTCGACTTATTAATAGGTTCATATATTCATATTAAGAGGACTTCTAGCTCAGTGTTGGTAAGATAGTGCAGTAATCCTTCACCCGTCTCTCCTTGCGGCGCAGGCGGCTGATCCTCTTAGAGGACGATGTCGTAGCACTCTGCGGGTAGCGGCTGCCCGCTCCCATCGTACGCTACACGGTAGGAGTAGTCTGTGGGGGAAGAACTGGCGGAAGTAGCCGGCGCGCGCCTTGCTTTTAGCGATGATTAGGACGCGCACTACCGATGAAAAGCTGCTTGAGCTTTTGCCGGAACTGCTACCTGCCTGCCGCAGGCCCGTACGGCGCTTGCCGATCCGGCTGGCATCAACACAGGCAATCGGCAGGCAGGTCTATAATTGCACATCACTTAAAACCCACCGTCTTTGATATCTACCCAGTGTCGCTTGCCCTGAAGGCGCAGTGTAAATATGAGTAGTGCTACCTGCCTCCCGCAGGCCCGTACGGCGCTTGCAGATCCAGCTGGCACCAACACAGGCAATCGGCAGGCAGGTCTATAATTGCACATCACATATAAACCCACCGTCTTTGATATCTACCCAGTGTCGCCTGCCCTGAAGGCGCAGTGCAAATAAGGGTAGTGCTACCTGCCTGCCGCAGGCCCGTACGGCGCTTGACGATCCGGCTGGCATCAATCCGGGCAATCGGCAGGCAGGCCTATAATTGCACATCACTTAAAACCCACCGTCCTTGATGTTTACTCAATGCCGCCTACCCCGAAGGCGCAATGCAAATAAGGCTAGTGCTACCTGCCTCCTTGCCGATCCGGCTGGCATCAACCCAGGCAATCGGCAGACAGGCCTATTTTGCACATCACTTAAAACCTACCCTCTTTGATATCTACTCAATGTCGCTTGCCCTGAAGGCGCAGTGTAACGGAGTCCTTCAGGGTAGTGCTACCTGCCTGCTTGCCGATCCGGCTTGCGTAAACGCGGGCAATCGGCAGGCAGGTCTATAATTGCACATCACTTGAAGATTATGAAAATACTAACAAAAATCTGGATTGACGGGGACACGTCGTAGTGCTATCTATAATTGCACATCACTTGAAGTAGGCGTGCTCTTGGCAGTGCTAGTAGGTGTGTATGGTCGTAGTGCTATCTATAATTGCACATCACTTGAAGGCTCTTTAGAATTGAGCTGTCTGGCGAAGAAAGCTGTCGTAGTGCTATCTATAATTGCACATCACTTGAAGCGGATGAGGAGGAGTGTAGTGAACAGTCCGTTTGCGGTCGTAGTGCTATCTATAATTGCACATCACTTGAAGACGACGAAGATGTTCTTTCGCTCACCCAGTGGGTGAAGTCGTAGTGCTATCTATAATTGCACATCACTTGAAGACGGCCCCGACGATGGGCCGGATGACGACGACCCAGGTCGTAGTGCTATCTATAATTGCACATCACTTGAAGGCGTTCAGCTACTTCGAGCTGTGGCTTTTCCAAGGGTCGTAGTGCTATCTATAATTGCACATCACTTAAAGGTTCACTTACTTGGTGCTGTGGCGTTTACAAAGCCAGTCGTAGTGCTATCTATAATTGCACATCACTTAAAGGCGTATTTCACTTCAATACTCATAATTATAAGCAATTACGGTCAAAAACACTTCGCGAGAAACGTTAAGATAAAGTTAATTTATTTTGTGTTTTTACCCTTTTTTCTCCAACAAATCGTGAAACTTTCCCTGGGCTCCGCGTTTTTAATTTACTCATAAAAACTGATATTCAGACGATTAAAGATGCTTTACTGCTTGCTGTAAAGCACGATGTACACTTCGTCATCACCGACCGTTTTGGCTTCCCGGCGGGCAGGGTCTACGGGAATGAACCTATACCGACGACGAAGTTTTTTGGAATCAAAAATGACTTCGTGTCGGCATAAACTCGTGCGTCGGGTTTGTGCCTTATGCCCAAACCTCTCCGTTCCGAGTTTAATTCAACCATTGCCATCCTCAAGGCACAGGCGCTGGTGAGTTGCCACCCCGCTACCGCCCTCGAGTATAACCGAGACTGGATGCTGGATAAACTTCGCCAGCAGTTAAGCATGATGCAGAAAACCCTTAAGCGGCGCAGCAAATCACAGCAAGAGCAGTTCATGCCAAAGCTGGAACAGCACCGGCAGCTTTCCGAAAAATTAAAGCATGTGCCCGCCTCCGCGAGTACGTTCAGGGGGCTGGAAGGCAGCGCCTGCCGCATCTATTACTATCTGATTGGGCAGACGCTACCCAGGCCCTATACTTTTGCACGCCGGAGCCGCCGGCCGTCTGAAGATGCATTTAATGCCTTTCTGAATTACGGCTTTGCCATCCTTTATACTCGCGTGGAGGAAGCGCTACTGGAAGCTGGCCTCAATCCCTACCTGGGGTTTATGCACCGGGATGGCTACCAACATAAGAGCCTGGTATACGACTTCATTGAGCCTTTCCGGCCTGCTTCCTACTGGTGCCCCCACTTCACCGATCATCTCTAATATCATTTGCCTCAAGCTGGACCACATGCTGCTGGATTTATCCAAAAAACATAATTGGACTTATACCCGCTTTATCGATGACCTATCGTTTTCCAGCCCCAAAAAGATCAAGCGAAAGCACATCAGAGCTATTGAGGGGATCATCCATGCTCAAGGCTATCGTATAAACGAGCGGAAGCTGCGCCTTAGCAAGATCAAACATCAGCCAGAAGTGACCGGGCTCATCCTGAAAAAGAAGAAACCAGACATAAGCCCGCGCTTTCTCAAAAAGCTCAAGCAGCACATCAAACTCTACCACATGATGACCGAAGAAGATATTCAAAACCGGCAGATGTTTCCGGCCAGGCTTATCGAGCGGTATCATCATTTCATCAGCGGCCAGTTGAATTTCGTAAAGTTTGTCCGCAGTGAAGGAGATAAGGACTATATCAAGATGGTGAAGCAGTTTCAGCCCAGAGGGTATTGATGGCTTGCTAGACAATGTAGTGTTTGTCAAAATGCTTTAAGCTCATTCTGCCGCCTGCTACGGCAATATTCATAAAATAGCATCTACCAAAACGCTGCTGAGTTTAAACTTCTGATCATCGAGCTTTGCGTTCTTTACGCATCTGGGTGCGATACACATTTCCAAACACTACTTATTTAAGGTTGCAAAGTTAGGCTTCCCCTTTCTCCGTCCGCTCATACGCCCGCCCCTCCATAGCCTCTTGCTGCAACCGCTGAAAACGGCTTTGCAGGACGAGCAGGGTATTGTAATTGGGGCTTTCCGCCCTGAGCAGTTGCCCCAGCTCTTTGAGGACGTTGCCGATGTTGTTGGTGACTTGGTGCTTGAGGTCGTGTTTTAGGGAGTGTGGGGAGCTATACACCTAACAGGTTTTTTGTACTTTCACTATGCTTCGATAGCCGAACATCACTACGTTTTCTTTTAAGCTTTTGATAGCCAAATCCCAGGCTCGCACCTCTTCCCAATGCAATTCCTTTAGGCAGCAAAATATTAGCGCTGTAATTTACATCAAACGCAATCATAGGATTACCATATAGACGTACTTTACGCATGTTCTCAATATCCTCCAGACAGACCTCCAGCCGTTCTGGCAATTGATAACCCATAGCTGTGCAAAACCCCAGTATCTGCCCCACAAGCACACGCTCAAGCAAAGCAACGCGTTCAAGCAAGCTAGTCGTATTTTGCCAACGTCGGTAGTTGTCCTGATTGAGGGCAAGCCAATTTCGAAGGCGGTAAGTTTCGGGAGTAGTCAGCATTTTGATTTCTGACTGGGTACTCTTTACATCTACGATCTGGAGAGTACGGCTTTGACCGTTCCAGTTTAAGCTCAAGTCGTTATTGGCAAGTACGGATTGAAAGGCTGGGATTCCATCTCCAATGGCAAATAGTGCAGCCCTGTTTCTTACGGCACGGTAATGAATCAATGGGTATCTGTAGTGATAGGTATCCTTAGTTTTGTGATTGTGGAACAGGCTGTCCTCCCATCCTCCCATTTCTATGAATGCACCACGCCACTGATTGATCTCCCAATTTTGAATAGGATGATTGAACAAGACACTAAGCGTTTGGACTTCCATGTTCATAAGCGTTAAATTAGCGTTTGATGATAATTAAGTGAGCTGATCAAATTGCCGTAAATCTGTGCTCTGGAGTTGGCTAAATTCAATCGATTCAGGTATTCCGGAGGGTTCGCTCCATATTTCTGAAAGTCCCAACCACCTGATTTACCGAAGTAAAACAGCACTGAGTATTTATTCTCTTCCATCCACTTTTCAGACTTTTCCTGAGGTATGATGTCGCTTTCATCGTTAACGAAGATGAGACTGTAATTGTGGTCTTTTTGAGACAATAGTTCTTCAGCTTGTGAGACCGTTTTGTAGGCTACGTTCTTGAAGTCTTTAGTGTCGAAAAATTTCTTAATAAACCTTTCATTAGAAAATTGCTCATCGCTCACAACCAGTACAGATTTATTAGCTTTAAGTTGATTAACTTCTTCGTACTTTTCTACCCATCGCTGGATCAGACTAGTGTGCCAACTTGGTGCAACTTTATTCAATATCCATAACAATAGGAACAACAGTATAATTATCGCCACCAGTGATATAGCCCCATATTTAATAATAAACACCACTGGAGACTTTGCGAATTCGATCAATAAACGTTCACTATTCTCTAGCAGCTTTCTGGAGGATTTACTATCACTGATTTGCTTTTCCAATTGTACTACTCTTGCCTGCAGAGAATCCAACCTTCCATTAGCGCCCCCATCTTGGCTCTGTGCGTTACAAAACAAGCTAAACAAGAGAAACAAGAAAGCAAATCCAAGTTTCCAAACTGACGAACCTGTAAGTATACGCGTATTAGGAACTCGTCCTAATAATAAAGAGCTGCCAAAGAATGAATTATTCATATTATCCATTTATTTTCTCCCAGAGTTCTCTTGCCTGCTCTTCTCCTACCCACTCTCTAATTTTCTTGAAATAGCTATTCCTTTCAAAAGGCGAACGGGAAAGCTGCTTTTTCTCCGTTTTATGCCCCTCTGAAGCCAGAGTAACTATTTTCTTAGTGAAAGCGTGCCGATGCTCCTCAGGTAGTACCCCTTCCTCTTTGTCTTTGACCAACCTATTGTAATTATCTCCATAATAGGCTTCTACATAGTTTTGAATCACTTTTTTGAGTTCATCAAAAGCTTTACGCTTATTTAGATCAATATCGCCCCAGTCCGGCGGATTCTGACGAGCCTCGGCAGCCTCTGTCTGAAGGCGCTGCTCCTTTTCGGCGGCTTGTATAGCGGATTGCTGGTCTTTTATGGCTTTTATTTGTTGTGCTTTATATTGTTCCAGAGCTTGGTTTAGTTTCTCGTATTGCTGCTCTTTGTAGTTTTTCAATGCTTCTTCTGGTGAGGATTTAGATTCGTAAAGAGACTTTTCGCGATTAATCCAAATTTCCATACTTTTCATATCCTCATCAGTCGCCACAGTTTTTATCCTAAAAGCTCCGTCCTTAAGATTCAGCAACTTTGAGTACTTGTCCAGAGCTTCATTGTTGTTTTTAGCTCTCCTAAACCCATCCAAACCCATATAGGAAAGCTCTGATCGCCCCGTGTTTGTGTGCTCGTGGGCCATTGCAATAAGTTCACATATCTGATCTGAGTTATTCCAGTTCTTTATTTTTGTCCTCATGTAGGCTTCAAACTGCTTCAGGTAATATTCATCTGATTTGAGATCGTTTCCTTGCAGTTTAACGTCTAACTTTACTTTTCCATAGCCCAATGGTTTAGCCATACCAAGGGCGTGAAAAGCATCCTGATCACTGTGAAAAGTTAGTGCAGAAAGGAGCGCTCCTAACTCGATCGGCTGTAGATTGTGGAAACGTATTACAGAATCAAAAATAGCACCTTCTTTGAGGGGAATAAAGTTTGTTTCTATTTTTTCTGATGTTTCTGCCGGACGAGGATTATGCTTAACTCCTGAGCGGTGTATTGGATACCTTTTCCAACCTGCGATTGAAGCATCGTCGTCCATGAAGGTTTTGTACTTATTTTTCACCTTTCCATTACTGTTTATAGACTGGCGAACATAATGAGGATAGTAAGAAGCTTTAGGGCTAGACAATACCTCCGTTTGAACCTCTCCAACATTTCCTGACTTTAAGAATGCATGACCAAAATGCACCCTGCCTTTTAAGCTTTCTTCGTCGGTTTGACTCCCCTCATTCTGGATATAACCAAAGATGGCACCCGCCAGGTCAGTAGCTTCTTTGGGAGCCTTTTGATGGATAGCGTCTTCTATAGAGTTTTTATATGCAAACTTGAATAATTGAGACAGACCGATTCGCTCAATTCGCTTCTCATTTTTTTCTTCGCACAAAAAAAACACCGGGATTTTCTCTCCTTTTTCTAATTTATATTTCCAATATTTCCAGTCCTCTGATTGCTCCTTTTCATTCTTGTGATCAAGATAAGCCGTCTTGAAATCGTCAATAATGGAAGAGTCTTCTATTTCAATAGCACTACCTTGAGGCTCCCAAAAAATGAATTCATATATTTTACCAGATGGAGGATCACTATTTTCTTTTCGTGCACTTGGTTGCCCAGTAAACACCAATGTACCTATGTCGCCACTGAGGAAAGAAGGTATAGGGCTATCCTCTTTAAGTATCTCTTCCACTTTGTATTTTACTCTGGAATCTTTGCTCTGTTTATCCTTAGGTATCTCAATAAAGGACGCTTTTCTAGAGTTCTCCCCAAAAAGTTGATACTTGTATTTTGCGGACTTCATTTCATCATCGTCTTCGCTAAAAAACCCTCCCTCATTCTCTGCTAGAAAGTTTTTAGTGAAATGATCTTCCAATTGCCAACTAGTTCGTATCTCATTTCGCGATATCCTCCCAGGTTTTCCACAGTCTTCTAAAAAATACTTGTCTCCTCCAACTTTGTATAACCAGCCCCCATGTACACGCTTACCAATATGAGTGTATGACAAATAGTGGGGAATCGTAATATATAGTCCATGTGCCGCC
>CAZNSK010000220.1:0-8069 GCA_964575505.1 uncultured Phaeodactylibacter sp. | reverse complement strand
CGGGCTCCTGGCGTGGTTTTCAGCTCAAACAGGGATCTGCTTCTCCGGCAGGCTGCCTCCCCCTGCCCTGAACGCTACAAGGCCAAGGGCGCAGACGGGGCGGCGGGGTGAGTGCGGCAATGGCGACCGCCGAGCTGACACACCGGCAGCACCTGGGCAACGCCTGCCCAATCGACCGGCAACGCTGGTGTCCCCCGCCACCCCGTACACCTCAATAGAAGCAAACTTTCCCTCGGCGGGGGCTAGGGGGTGGAGACCACAAAACCGAAAGCTAGCCAGCTCCTGCCAACAAAACCCAAGCCGTATACAATGGAGTGCGACACCCTCCGGGGTCGATAGCGGACTTTAGCTGAATGTTACTGGTATTCGACCCCTACGGAGTCGGGAATGACCGGAACCCCTTGCACTGCACGGTTTTTTCTGAAAAAGGCATTCTTTCAAGAGGAGGCTTTAAGCGACAATTTGGTTTACGGCCCCCTAAATGCTGCAAGGATAGGGCGGCAAGCCCCACCGCAACGAAAAACGGGCTCCACCCCTAACGGATGAAACCCATTTTCGTTAATCTGCCTGGTCTATGCGCCCTTAGGGCATCACGACCGTATCAATAACGTGAATGACGCCATTCGAGGCATCGAGGTCCGTCTTGAATACCTGCGCGCGGTCGCCATTCGCATCCACCAGATAGACGGCATTGCCCTCTGCAATTGCGTTGAGGGTGGCACCGTTGACGGTTGTCAGGGTTGCCGTCCCATTGCCTTTCTTAATGGCTTCTACGACTTGGTCCGCCGTTATTTTACCGGGCACGACATGGTAGGTCAGCAATGCCTGCAACTCTTCCTGGTTTTCTTTCAGGAGCAAGGTTGGGACAGTGCCTTCCGGCAGCTTTTCAAAGGCAGCGTTGGTCGGCGCAAATACCGTGAAGGGCCCTTTCATCTGAAGTGTCTCTACCAGATCGGCTGCTTTGACGGCTGCCACCAGGGTGGTGTGCATGTCTGAAGAGGCTGCCACCTGCACCAGGTCGGGCTGGCTCTTGGTCTTCACCATGGCTTTGCTGTCTTGCTGTGCCTGCAAGGGGCTGCTCAAAAGGGAAAATATCAAGAGAGCGCTTACTACTGCAATACAATTTTTCATAGCTTACTTTTAAATGATTTAATAATTCGGGTGATCATACATCAAGCATACGAACCTGAAGCGTAGTTGGATTTTAGGTATCCGTATTTTTTTTGAATAAAGCCGTAAACACCTGACCATCAAAGCCATGGCAAGACATAAAAACTCAAGGGTAAAGTATCAGGCGGGCTCAATCAGGTAACCTCTACGGCCTGCTGTTCGTCGCTTTGAAAACGCTCGATATTTTTAGCCATACCCCGGAATACGAAGTAATGGAAAGGGAGAATAAGCCCCCAGTACAGCCGGCCCAGCAATCCGAAGGGCCGGAAAGTCGCCACTTGCTGAAGCTTGGGCACTTGCCCTTTTTTGGTGATGCGGAACTCCAGCCAGGCTTCGCCCGGCAGTTTCATCTCGGCGTACAGGAGCAGGCGCTGTTGGTCTTCGTCGGCAATGAGCACCCGCCAAAAGTCGAGCGCATCGCCATTGTGGATGCGCGTGGGGTGGGTCCGGCCGCGCCGCAGGCCAATACCGCCGGCCAGCTTATCGAGATAGCCCCGCAGCTTCCACATCCAATTGGCGTAGTACCAGCCGCGCTTACCGCCTATGGCTGCCACATTTTGCCAAACCTGATCGGGGGAATTGTGCGTGATGGGCACCTCTTTCCGGTCTTTGAAGCAACCGTACTGCGGCACTTCGATATAGCGGTTCAGGGAAGCTTTGGCGGAACTGGATACCAGCGAGTCCTTCCAGCTGCTGACCACCATATTCTGCTGGATCTTGTCGAACGCCAACTGCACAGCCTTTTCGTAGGGGATGAGTTCAATGCCCAGCTCTTCGGCCAGGTTGTTGGGCCGGCAAATGACATCAATCTTCATGCTGTTGACCAGGTTGACCGCCAACTCGTAGGTGGTGGAGGTCACAAAGTAGAGCCAGTAGGAAGACAGGCGCGGCGTCATGACCGGCACTACGTACAGGGAGCGCTTCAGGCCCCGGGCGCGGGCGTAGCCCAACAGCATCTCTTTGTAGGTCAGAATGTCGTCTGCGCCAATGTCAAAATTCTTGCCGTAGTATTCCGGTTTGAGCATGACCCCGGTCAGGAACTTGATCACATCCCGTATGGCAAGGGGCTGGCAGCGGGTGCTTACCCAGCGGGGGGCAATCATCACCGGCAACTTTTCCACCAAGTCGCGGATGATCTCAAAGGAGGCACTGCCGGAGCCGATGATGATGCCGGCCCGGAGCGCCGTCAGCGGAACCCGCCCACTATCGAGTATTTTTTCCACTTTCAGGCGCGACTCCAGGTGGCTGGACAGCTCATCGTTATTGACAATGCCCGTCAGGTAAATTACCTGCTGGCACTGCGTCTGGTCGACATACCGGCTAAAATTCAGCGCCGTCTGTTCTTCCATCGACTGGAAATCATCGATGGCCGCAGAAAGGGAGTGGATCAGGTAGTAGGCGACATCGAAGTCGGCCGGCGCCTGATCCTGCGGGACTTCCTTCAGGAAATCGACCTGGAAGACCTCAACCTGCGCCTCCCAGCCTTCCGGTACTTCGAAAGCGGCAGCGTTCCGCACGCAACAAATCACTTCGTGCCCGTCTTCCAGGAGCACGGGCAGCAGCCGCCTTCCGATGTAACCGGTCGCGCCGGTGAGTAAAATACGCATGTGGCGTTGTTTTTTGTTGGAACGGTATGCCGGGGCGGAGGTTCAATGCCGGAGCGGGAGCTTGGCCACTGCAGTGCCATGATCAGCTGCACCTACCGGGTTGGGCCGCAGTTGCCCCTGCTTTGCCGTTTCGCCGCAAGGGCGCTGCATTACGTATCAGCTCCGGGAATTTTCAACCCCTTGCTTTTCAATGGATTAAAATAAGAATAAGGAGGTGATTAAAGGCTATCTGGGCCGTCTTTTTTGCTTAAAGTCAGGTGGCGGCTCTAGAGCCGCTACCTAACAGGCCGACCTCAGGCTGAACTTCGAGACTGTGGCCAACATCACCGCCTGAGTGACGCGGGAGAACGTAAGACATCGCCTGACCTGAAGCCACTTCAGTGGACGCGCTCTGTCATCTCACACCTTGCCCCTTCCTCTAAATAAGCTTATCTTTGATCAAAAGGATTTCTATGACACAGCAAAGTGCCGAAATAATACTGCCCCTGCACCAGTTCAGTACGGAGGACTACCACAGCATGTCTGAGGCAGGTCTGTTTGAAGGTAAGCGTGTCGAGTTGCTCGAAGGAAGAATCATTGATATGGCTCCAGCAAAATCCAAGCACGCCTCTGTGGTCAAGCTCCTTAACAATTGGCTGCGATCTGCCCTTTCTGACCGGTACACCATCAGTGTGCAAGACCCTATTTCGCTCAGCGAGTACTCTGAGCCTGAGCCTGACTTGGCTGTTCTGGATTTTAGGGAAGATTATTACGCCAAGGCTCATCCACAACCCAAGGACATCCACCTCCTTATCGAAGTCGCCGACACCAGCCTCGAAAAAGACCAAAAAGTGAAGCTGCCCCTCTACGCCGCCGCCGGCATCCCGAAGGTATGGATCGTTAATCTGCCGGAGCAGCAGTTGGAGCAGTACACCGAGCCCGCTGCGGAAGGCTACCGCAGTATCCGGATTTACCGGGCGGGGGATACGCTGGAGCTGGATTGGATTGAAGGTATATTGGAGATGGGGCGGTTGTTTGGGGAGTAGGCCGTATCAGTTTTTTCTTAGATATCAGAAGTAGCTACAAGAGTTTTTTAAAATGTGTGCCGCACGCAGAGGCGCGGAGGACGCAGAGCTTGACTGCCAATGAGTTAAACATGATGCATTTCCAGCAGGCACAGTTTAGTGAATAGCCTCGTAGCTACGCTTAAGTATTGATTTTCCGGGCTTCGAGAATGGCTTGCTGCATGTTATCCGCTTCCTCATCGCTCAAAGCACCCGCAAATTCTAATAATCCTGCCCCGGAATACGGAGCAACTGTTTCTTCCGGAGCCGCTTGACTACGCTCTTCTTCCCGGATCTGCTTCAGAATAGCTTCTACCAAGAGGATTCTTTCCGTGACGGGATATCCATTGATGATATTTAAAAGGTCTGTTCTTCCCATATTTTTAGCGTTCTGTCTTTCAAACCATTGGTTATGGTCTTTTCGTTCAAATAGTGGTCTGTAAAGTAACGATTTCTGGTGGATAATGAAATGCCCGCTTGAAGCTGCGGACGACGATAAAAGGAAGTTATACTCCCCTCGGGCACAATAAGTGATTTTTGTCTTTTTCTTTTTGCGCCCTGTAGCAGCACAACCAGTTGCCATGGGAACATCCTCTTTTTACCGTTTTCCTTTGCGGGTGCGCTAACGTTTACGAAGCCTTCCCGGATTCGTAAGCGTATTGCTGCTGTATTGGTGCGCAACGCCACAAGGGCGCAGTTCCCCTTTCCCCAGGTCCGCAGAGGTACATTTCCCATCAGGCCCGCAGGGTACATCTCCCCCCGTTTTACATTTTATTTTCGGGGGCTTACGCCCCATCGGTCTGACTCTCATTCCAGCAGAAAAGAAAAAAGAGTAAAAGGGTAAGAGCGCAAAGCGTAGCTTAGTCCCGGGCAAGCCGAAAACCGACGAGGTAGCCCCGGAAATCCGCGTAGTCCCAACTGCGATTCGCAACGCGGGAGCTCCTAGCAATGGAGTTCCAGGAACCGCCCCGAAGAACCCGCCGGCTACAATCTCCATTACTGTGTTCTAACCAGGCACTCCCATCCCCCGGCGCCCCGTTATATTCCTTATGCCAGCAATCCTGCACCCACTCACATACATTTCCGCTCATATCGTACAAGCCCAATTGATTCGTCTGCTTTTGCCCCACCGGTTGCGTTTTGTCTCCGCTACTATTATCGTACCAGCCTACCCTGTCCAGCGTATTGCTTCCGCTGTACAAATAGCCATCCTCCGCCCCGCGCTCACCACCCCGAGCAGCGAACTCCCACTCCGCTTCGGTAGGCAAACGGTAGTTTTCGCCGGTTTTGGTATTCAGCCTTTGGAGGAATTCCTGAATGTCGTCCCAGCTCACGTTTTCCACCGGGCAGTTTGCGCAGCCCTTGAACCAGCCCTTGAACCTGCTGGGATTGTTGCCCATCACAGCTTCCCACTGCGCTTGGGTGACCTCATAGGCACTTATGTAAAAGGTGGATAGGGTGACCGGGTGCGCAGGCTTTTCAAAGTCATAACAATCTCCGTCCCTTGCCTCATCTCGGCAGCCCATAGTGAAAGTGCCGCTGGGTACGCGCACCATTTCAAAATCAGGTATATCTGCTTTTTGGGTATACCGATAAAGATCCGGGACTATGACTATAACTCCCAAAATAAACAGCAGCCCCAATAACGCCCACCGGCGATAGCGACTATAGCCCTCCTCTTTTTCCACGGCGGGAACCGATGCAGGCGGCTTTTTATCACTCTCTTCCCGCGGAGGCTTAGGCGGGGGCGGCTCAGGTTTCGCCTGAGGTTGGGTTGGTTCAGATTTCACCTCGGGCTGAGCCGTTGGCGTCGGCGCAGCCATCTCCCGCCGGAGCCGCTGCACCGCCTGCTGCGCCTGTGCCCGGTACTGCCCGTTGGGATGGCGGGTCTGGTACTGTAGGTAAGCCGCAATGGTGTTGCGCGCACGAGCATTCTTCCAATCCTGATTATCCTCCAGATTAGCAATGGCTTGTACCGACTGACCAAAATAATCACCCTTTGGATAATCGTCTTGGTAGCGTAAGTAGGCAGCTATGGTATCTGCCTGCCGGGCCGACTGCCAAGCCTCTTCTTCCCTAAGTAATTCAATTTTTTGTTTCGCTTCCTCTGTACGCTCTCCATTTGGAAATTGATCAAGGAAGGCTTGATAAGCGGCTACAGTACCGGCGCTCTGGCAGGCTGCCCATGCTTGTGCCTCCGTAATGACCGGCACAAACACGAACTGCCCCTGATCATCCCCCTTCACATCGATATTCTTAAAAATGGGCGTCTGCCGGCCCTGCGTGGCGGCGGATACGGCATCCCGTACCTGGGTGAAGAGCTGATCGACCGGCAGGGGCTGCTGATTGTGGCGCAGGGCGCGCAGCAGTTCTTTGGCAAAGGGGCTGTTGTCGCCCACCGCCCCGTCGAGGGCTCGCTCGCGGCTGTGGCTGGCGGAAATGCCGAGGCGGGAGCGGCGGCTGTGCAGGAGCTGCCGGGTAGCATTTTTGTACGACATGAAAAAAGAACCGGCAAAGCAGGCATCGGCAATAACGAGGGTGTGGAAGGCGTTGATCGGATTGAGGCGCTGCTTAATTTTGGTCGCGGAAATCCAGTCTTCATCTTCACCGGGCTTTCCTTCTACCGGAATCCAGTAGCCTTCTACCGGGGTCTTATTGTCTTTTTCGTACTCCACCTCACCGTGACCGGAGAAGTAGACGATGAGGCTGTCGTCTTCCTGTACTTTATGGCGCAGTTCTTTGAGCTCGCGCAGCACCTTCTTCCGGGTGGCTTGCGCATCGTACAGCTCGTAGGTGCGCTCCGGGCTGACCTGATACTGCTGCTGCATGAGCGCTGTGAAGTCTTTGGCGTCCTTTACGCAGTTGCTCAGGGGCGGGCAGTGGGTGTAGGCGTCCACAACGATGACCAGCAGGTGGGTGTGCCCCTGCTGCTGCAGGGCCATTTGCTGCATGGCTTCGTGGTCTAGTCCCTTGTGCTGCTCTGGCAAAATCTCTTTTTTGTGAGCAATATACGGATTTTGGGCAATGTTGTTGCGTTTGGAGGGGCTGGGGTCGCTTCGTTTGCAGTAAATGAAGCTGGGGCAGAGCGCTCCTGTTGGGGAGCTTCCCTCCCTGTACTTTACCGGGATCCGGCAGGTTTCCCCAGGTTAAGCTGGGGCAGAGCGCTTGGAGGGGGCTTGGATTAAGCTCTGCACCAGCAGCCCAAGGCTCCTGTCGGGGAGCTTCCTTCCCGGTACTTTACCGGGATCCGATAGGTTACACCAGGAGGAAGCTGGGGCAGAGCACCTGGCAATGGCTTGGATTAAGCTCTACACCAGCAGCCCAAGGCTCCTGTCCTGTCGGGGAGCTTCCCGCTCTCCGATAGGTTACACCAGGAGGAAGCTGGGGCAGAGCTCCCGGAATGGGCTTGGATTAAGCTCTACACCAGCAGGCAACGCTCTACGGCAAGTTTAAAAAATCACAAATATTGAATCAGCTCCTGCCCCATCTCCAAATTACACAAAGTGCCCTTTCGAAGACCAGCATAATCCCTTGCGGAAGAGTAGGCCCAGTCTGTATTTTTGTTGACCAGTCCCGCTTCGGTTGGGTTGTCGTGGATGTAACAGAAGCAGTTGTAAAAATAACCATTTCCGGGGGCAAAGGGAGCGTTTGTAAGCCCTTCTATCGTCACAAATTCATCTATCCAACCGTCTTTTGCTTTGCACTTAGGGCGAAAAACCACCCCTGTATGCCCCTGCTCTTTATTAATGGCCTGGGCATACGACTGCAAAAGGATTCCTATGGACTGGTTGATACTTATTACCTGTTCATCTTCTTTACTGCCTATACGCTGCCGGTTAACAGCTTGTGCCGCATCACGATATAGCTGCTTGCGCCTCAACCACTCAACATGGTCTACATGGGGCCATAGTATGTCTTTTGAGATTTCTGCCGCCTTTACATAAAATAACCAATGAAAGTGATTTGGCATTAGGCAATAGCAAAGTAAGTCACCAAAAGGCAGTAAATAAGCGCGCATTTTCCAAAGGAAGAACTCGTAATTACGATCCGAAAAGAAGACCTGCTGGCCGTTATTCCCTTGATTATAGATGTGAAAGGTCTGATTCGGGTAAAGCTCCATATACTCAGTATTTGACCTTACAAAATAGACCAAATTCCTTAAAAAAGCGGAGTTGCAGAGGTGTTCTCCCCGGGTAAAGCTGGGGCAGAGCGCTTGGATGGGGCTTGGCTTAAGCTCTACGCCAGCAAG
>CAZNSK010000219.1:0-8081 GCA_964575505.1 uncultured Phaeodactylibacter sp. | reverse complement strand
GCGTGCAAAAGAACGAGTCTAAATCGGTAAGTTATTGTTGCGCGACCCCTTAGTGGCGGCTGCGCCATACCGGGCGGCGTAATACTTCTTTCGGGCGCCCCCTCAACTTGCCTCTGATTGATGCGTGAGTGTCCGGCCGTGCGGAATATTATTTTGCATGCTACTCAGAACAAGAGCCGCCCCGTCTTTTATTCCGTGGTGTTTTTTCTTGTCGACGTAAGTTGTGCGTTTGTCGAACGCTGAAAGGCGGTCAGCAGAAAATTTTAAAAACTCAGGAAACTTTTAAACCTGTTATTGTTTCCTGTGTTTTTTGCCTGTATTTTTGCACGGGCTTTAAAATTTGGAGACCACTTGAAGCAGGAGATTATTCAAAAGTCCTTTGAGCTTTTTTCCCGGTATGGCATAAGGAGCGTAACGATGGACGACATTGCCCGCGAAATGGGTATTTCTAAGAAAACGCTGTATCAGTATGTGCGCAACAAAGCGGACCTGATAGAGCAGATTTTTTTGGAGCATACCGAAGCTGAGAAGTGCATGACCGAGGAGATCAAGCTCAATTCGGCGGATGCAATAGAGGAAATGCTGAGAATCGGGCATTATGTGGTGGAACGGCTGCGGTCGATGGCACCCTCCACGGTGTATGACCTTAAAAAGTACTACGGGGGGATTTGGAAACGCATGGAAGCACAGATGAAGCAGCATGTGTATGGGGTAATCAGCGATAATCTGGAGCGCGGGATTAAGCAAGGCGTTTACCGGGCAGAGCTCAACCCGGATTTTATTGCCCGGATTTACGTTGGGAAATCCATTCTGCTCACGGACGAAGACATCTTTGAGGAAAGCCTGGAAGATATTGTCTCTTTGCAACAGGAATACATCAATTATCACATGCATGGTATTGTTTCGGCGAAAGGCAGGCAATTGCTGGCGAAACACTTAGCTGCGCAACAATAAAAACCGCAAATACTGAAAAATCGGAAAATGAAGCTTAGGATCTATTCGATGGTTATGATGCTACTGCTGGCACTCCCCCTGTTGGCTCAACAACAAGCTGTACAGATGACGCTGGAAGAAGCTATCGACTACGCGCTTGAAAACAGCTTGAAGATAAAGAACGCCCAAGTCGATATTGCCGATGCGGAGGAGCAAATCGTAGAAAGGCGCTCAACCGGCTTGCCACAGGTGACAGGTTCGGCCAACTTCCAGCACTATATGGCGGTACCCCGTCAGCCGCTACCGGAGGGCTTTGATATCTTCGGCCTGTTTGGGCAAGCTTTGGCTGTCGACCTTTACGACCAGTTGTCTGAGCCTACCCAAATGGCCGTCGACCAATCCTTCTCGGGCGGGAACGCCACAGGGGGCGAAGAAGGTATCGCTTTCTTTCTGCAAAACAATTTCACAGCCAGCATCAATGTAGACGCCATGATTTTTGATGGCTCCTTCTTTGTCGCTCTTGAGGCGGCCAAGCAATACCGGAAGTATACCCTGCGGGAATTTGCGACCAAGCAGCGGGAAGTGGAAAATGCGGTGGTTGAAGCCTACCTGCCGGTCTTGCTGGTGCAGGAAAACATCAGCTTGCTGCAAAAAAACATCAACAACCTGGAAAATCTGCTCTTTGAAACCCGTGAACTGTATAAAGCAGGGTTTGCGGAGCAGTTGGACATCGACCGGCAAAAGCTGTCCCTGTCTAATTTGCGGATTGAGCGGGAAAACCTGGTCCGCCAAAAGGAGCTCGCCCTGAATAACCTGAAGTATACTATTGGTTATCCCATTAGCGAGCCGCTGGTTGTAACGGATGATTTGGAGGCGATGGCGACTGAAGCTGCAGTATTGCTCCGCCAAGACCCCAATCCCAGCGCCCGCCCTGAGGTAGCGCTCATCGATCAGGCTATTCGCATGAACGAGCTCAACATCAAGCTCAACAAAGCAGGCTACCTGCCAAGCTTGCGTGCCTTTGGGACCGCTCAGCAGCAATACCAGGGCGATGATTTTGAAACCGGATTCTGGGCCCCCGCCGCCTTCGTCGGCCTGAATTTAAGCGTGCCGATTTTTGATGGGCTGAATAAGAAAGCTAAAATTCAGAGAGCCCGCCTGGAGTTGGAACGGACCCGGAATCAGCGGGAAGACCTGGTCCGGGGTATCCGCCTGGAAGTGAACCAGGCACGTACCAACTTCCGGAATGCGGCCAACCGGCTGGAGAACCAGCAGGAAAATCTGGAACTGGCAGGGCGCATTTACGAAACTGCCCAGATCAAATATCGCGAAGGCGTCGGGTCGAGCTTGGAAGTTACCCAGGCTGAGCAGAGCCTCTATTCGACACAGAGCAATTATATGCAGGCACTGTACGACGTGCTGCTGTCTAAAGCCCGCCTTGAAATGGCGCTGGGCGAATAACCTTAAATGCAGAAAACACATATCTAGACCATGAAATACATCATCCCGATTGCCGCGCTCGCCATGCTGATTGCAACCGGCTGCCAACCTCAAGAAGCAACATCGCAAGGTGAATTTCCAGAATCCCTGGAAGAGAAGCGCGCCCTGCTCAAAGAGAAACGGGTCGAGCTTAGCCAGCTCACCGAATCTGTGGAAAAACTGGAAGCGGCTATTGCCAAACAAGACCCTACTATGGTAGCCAATAAGCGTAAACTGGTTACGGCTGAACCGGTTGAAAGGGGGACATTTGAGCACTTCGTTGAAATCCAGGCCTCTGTGGAAGCTGATGACTATATCAACGTCACCAGCGAAGTGGCGGGCCGCATTACCAATCTTACAGTTGAAGAGGGCGACAATGTGCGAAAAGGGCAGTTGATTGCCCAGCTGGACCTGGAGCAGCTCGAAAAGCAAATGGCAGAAGTGAAAAAGTCCCTCGAACTGGCTAATACCGTCTACGAACGGCAGAAGCGCCTTTGGGATCAGAATATAGGCTCCGAAATCCAGTACCTGGAGGCCAAAAACAATAAAGAGCGGCTGGAGAAAAGCATCGAAACACTCGAGTTTCAATTGACGAAGTCTGAGCTGTATGCGCCGGTTAGCGGAGTAGTAGAGGAAGTCTATCTGAAAAGCGGTGAACTGGCTTCTCCGGGGATGCCGATCATACAGATCCTCAACCCCAACAAGCTCAAAGCGGTAGCTGATGTACCGGAGTCTTACCTCCGTTCCGTCAACCGGGGCGAAAAAGTCCGGATAGCTTTTCCCGCCCTGGATGAAGAGCAAAAGGCAACAGTGACTATGATCGGCCGTACGATCGATCCCTCAAACCGGACCTTCGCCGTGGAAGCCCGGCTTTCCGCCCGCAATCCACTTATCAAACCCAATCTCTTGGCTACTATGTTTATCCGGGACAAAATGGAAGAAGATGTAGTGACCATCCCCCTCGAAATGGTACAGCAGGAAGTGGGCGGCAAGGATTATGTCTACATCGTAGAACAGAGCGATAAAGGCCCGCAGGCTAAGAAGGTGTACATTAAGACCGGAGATGCCTACGATGGCAATATTGTTATCAAGAAAGGCCTTGAGGGCGGCGAAACGCTGATCCTGGAAGGGGCCCGGGGGCTGGCCAACAACGACCCGCTTGAACTTAAGCAAGAAGGGTAAATTCTCAAACCAGGTGAAGGCTGCATCCGCCGCGGCGTTGGCCCTGCGGCACTAGCCGGCACCTATCAACAACATGAAACAATTGTCCAATGGCTGAAGAAAAAAAGGAAAAAGGGAAGTTGCGCCAGTTTAGCCTTTCCTCGCTTGCGGTAGATAATGGCACGAGCGTTTTCATCCTGACGCTCATGATCCTGATCTTTGGGGTGCAATCCTACCAAAGCATGCCGAAGGAGCAGTTTCCGGAAGTAGACTGGCCTACGGTCTATATCAATACCCCTTATTTTGGCAATTCCGCAGCCGATATCGAAAACCTGGTCACCCGGCCTATCGAGAAGGAATTGCAATCCATTAACGGCACAAAGGATATCAAGTCCACCTCTATTCAAGACTACTCGGTAATTACCGCCGAATTCGCAGCTGATATGGACCTGGACGATGCCGTCCGGAAAGTGAAGGACGCTGTAGACAAAGCCAAGAGCGAATTGCCTAATGACCTCGATCAGGACCCCACCGTTTTGGATATCAACCTCTCGGAAATCCCGATCGTTACGGTCAATATTTCCGGTGATTATACCAACGATGAGCTCCGAAGCTATGCAGAGTACCTGCAGGATGAGATCGAGTCATTGGATGAAATTTCGGAAGTCGAGCTGAAGGGCGCCCGGGAGCGGGAAGTCAAAGTGGATATTGACTTGCCTAAAATGGAATCCATGCAGGTCACTTTTCGCGACATTGAAAATGCCATCGCCTCTGAGAACGTTACCATGTCAGGCGGAGAATTGCTCAATGACGATTTCCGCAGGGCGATTCGTGTGAAGGGCGAATTTGAAGCGGTTTCCGAATTGGAAAGCATGATCGTCAAGAGTGAAAATCAGCGCCCTATTTATCTGCGCGAGATTGCGGATGTATCCTTTAGCTATAAAGACCCTACCAGTATTGCCCGTTCGGATGGTTTGCCGGTAGTGGCTTTGGATGTAATCAAGCGGCAGGGCGAGAACCTGCTGGACGCTGCCGATAAAATTAAAAGCATCACCGAAGAGGCCCGTCAGGAGCTGCCCGAAGACCTCAAGATCAGCTTGTTTAACGACCAGTCAGTCAATACCCGCGATCAGGTCAATAACTTGGAAAACAGCATCATCTCCGGAGTGATACTAGTGGTCATTGTACTGCTGTTCTTCCTGGGGCTGCGCAACGCGCTTTTTGTCGGGCTGGCTATCCCCTTGTCCATGCTGATGGGTATCCTGTTCCTGTCTATGACCGGGGTGACGATGAACATCGTCGTGCTCTTCGCCCTGATACTGGCCCTGGGGCTTTTGGTGGATAATGCAATTGTGGTGGTAGAAAACATTTACCGCTACATGCAAGAAGGCTACAACGGCTGGGATGCAGCCAAGTACGGGGCAGGCGAAGTAGCCATGCCCATTATTGCCTCCACAGCTACGACGCTCGCGGCATTCTTGCCGCTGGCTTTCTGGCCAGGGATTATGGGCGAGTTCATGAAATACCTGCCCATCACACTTATTATTGTACTGACCTCCTCCCTGATTGTCGCCCTGGTCATCAATACTGTATTTACCAGCCGGTTCATGAAGGTAGACGAACGCGCAGATGACCCTCAAGTCCGGAAGCGGCGGCAAAATAACGTCCTTATCGGTGTTGGCATTATGCTGGTGCTGGCTGTCATTTTCCACTTCACCAACTTTGACGCGGGCCGGAATTTGCTGGGCATCGCCCTGATTGTGACGCTGGTCAATTGGTTCCTGCTGCGGCCCGGTGCCTTTGCCTTTCAAAATAACTTCCTCCCGGTTCTGGAGAAAGGGTACGACCACTTCATCCGGGGCGCGCTCCGGGTGCCTAGTGTTATATTCGGAGGCACATTCGTGCTGTTGTTTGCCGCCATCGCCCTCCTGGCAGTCAATATGCCAAAAATCGAGTTCTTCCCTTCCGCAGACCCACTCTATGTGAATGTCTTTGTCGAGCTGCCGCTGGGCACAGATATTAATGCTACCTACGAGAAAGTGCAGGAGGTGGAAAACCGGGTGAGCAAAGCCATTGACCCCTACCGGGATATCGTAGAGGCGGTACTTACCCAAATTGGCGAGAATACTTCCGACCCCAACGGGCCGCCGGAGCCGGGCGCTTCCCCCCATAAGGCGCGCCTGACCGTGTCTTTTGTCCCGTCAAAGGACCGGGGCGGAGTATCCACCTTTGAAGTGATGGAAGAAATCCGGCAGTCCGTTCGCGGTATCCCCGGCACTAAAATCACGGTGGATAAAAATGCAGATGGCCCGAGCGCCGGCAAGCCTATTAACCTGGAGATACAAGGAGAGGAAATTGATCAGTTAGCCATCTTGTCGGAAGAGGTCATCAATTACATCAACGATAAAAATATCCCGGGCATTGAAGAACTGCAGGCCGACATTAAAATTGGCAAGCCCGAATTGATTGTTAACGTCGACCGGGAAGCTGCCCGACGCTACGGCGTATCTACATTTGATATCGCCAATGCAATCCGGACGGCAGTCTTCGGCAAGGAAGTCTCTACCTTTAAAGAAGGTGAAGACGAATACCCGATTTTCATCCGGTTAGACGAGCAGTACCGGTACGATATCGACGACTTGCTCAATCAGCGGATTACCTTCCGCAGCCCGGCGACCGGGCAGATTTCGCAGGTGCCTATTGCCGCAGTGGCTGACATCAAGTTCACCAGCACTTACAGCGCCATTAAACGCAAAAACCTGGAGCGTGTTATCACCATCTACTCTAATGTGGTAGAGGGGTACAACGCCAATGAAATCATCGCAGAAATGGACCGGGGGATGGCCAACTATGAGCTGCCGGAAGGGTTCACGTATGAATTCACCGGCGAACAGCAGCAGCAGGCAGAGGATATGGACTTCCTGAATACAGCTTTCGGGATCGCCCTGTTCTCTATCTTCCTGATCATTGTTGCCCAATTCAACTCGGTGGCTTCTCCATTCATTATTATTCTTTCGGTCCTCTTCAGTACGATTGGCGTATTCCTGGGGTATGCCTTCGGAGGCAGAGACATTTCGGTTATCTTCACCGGTGTGGGGATTATCTCCCTGGCGGGGGTCGTTGTCAACAACGCTATCGTGCTGATCGATTACACCAATATACTGGTGAGGCGGAAGCAGGAAGAAAAAGGCTATTCCAAAGACGATTACCTGGGTGCTGCTGATATGAAAGCGGCCATCATACAGGGAGGCGCTACCCGCCTGCGGCCGGTGCTCCTGACGGCCATTACCACCGTGCTGGGGCTTATCCCGCTGGCTATCGGGTTCAACTTCAACTTCTTTACGTTGATTACGGATCTGGACCCGCAAATCTTCATCGGGGGAGACAATACCGCAATATGGGGCCCCATGGCCTGGACGGTCATTTACGGCCTCATCTTCGCCACTTTCCTGACGCTCATTGTGGTGCCTGTGATGTACTACCTGGCGTATCGGTTGAAGATGGCGGTGCTCAAAGCTTTTGGTAAGAAAACAGTGCCGGCTACAGTTTGATGATTGTCACATCCCGGGCGAAAAGCCCTGGCCCGTTTTGGCAACTGCTGGAAGCCAAAACGGGCTTTTTTTGCCCTTTACTTAGCCTGGAAAGCGTTCAAAGCGGGATGCGACGCAAACGTTGGCAGTAGAGATAAGGCAAGGCTCGTATACGTTTTTACGGGTTCGTATCGTTGTATTAGGCACGGGGTCGGTGTGTGGGCGCTTCGTCTGTTTAACCTTCGCTCAGTGGATAGTACACCGTGTAATAAATTTTTAAGCATTTTGAAGGGCTCTTTTTCCCTCACTCATCGTTGCGCCTGCCTGCCGAAGTATCCGACACGCAGGCAGGTGCTCGCCTTCGTAGCTCCCCGATAAGTTATCGGGGCGAGGCTCCGCAGCGCCTTGATTGAGGAAAAAATACCCTCGTTCAAAATACTCGCTAACGTAATACACAGTGTACTAGTAAGGAGTAGGAATAGGCAATTCCGTTTAAAAGCGAAAAGGTTGGATGAAAAGTGGCAAGGCGTAAAACGCAACAAAATCCAATATATTAATATTTTTCCGTTGCGGAACTGCTGTTATGTATCTATGACGAAAGCAAACATAGAGAAAACGATAAATCGTTGGAAATAAAGCAAGAACTCTAACCGGCCCTTGACAGCGCAGGTTGATATCTTTGATTTTCCATGTCACACTAATTGGTTTTTTGGTTAGATAGAAAAGTGGGCTTCCTTCATATTTGCATATGTAAACGCTAGGGAACGAACCTAGACAAAAATTGAAAAGACCGAACCGCTTTTAAGCGTTCAAGATATTCGGGCCGGGTGAGTGTTTGTTCATAGTTTTTGTAATCGTATCCCCCGAGTGTTCGGGGGCTTTTTTCCACTCTCACTCACCTGGCCCAAAAGAACTTAGTGTTGTTCATAGTGTTTGTTTATCGTTAGACCCCTGTCATACTTGTATGACAGGGTTTTT
>CAZNSK010000218.1:0-8091 GCA_964575505.1 uncultured Phaeodactylibacter sp. | reverse complement strand
TCATCGGCAGTGTAGGTGTTGCCATCCAAATCTTCCAGCGCAACGGGGTATACCAAGTCGAAGCACAGGTCAGTAAATGAAAAAGCAGGGATCAGGTTGGATGTGCTGCCGTAAGTCCATCCATTGCTCGGTACACAAGCTACAAAGCTGAGCCCGAGCTCCTCAATGGAATTGACCTGCGAAGATTCGCCTTCACTATTTAGAATGTCGAGCGGATAAACAAAGTCATCAACAGGGTCAGTTGCATCAGGGTCGGTGGTCGCCGTAAAGTCACTCTCTGTATTAATGGTGACAGTACTTCCGGATTCCAGAACCAGGTCAAAGGGGTAAAGAATGGAAAGGCAGCCCAGGTCTAATCCCTGAGTATTGTTCGCACTTAAAGCCAGAATGAGCGGATTATTCTCATTGACCTCTGGCTGATAATCAGGCTCATCAATGACAATCTCGTCCATATTGTCCTTTTCACAGGCGGCAAAAAGGGCAACAATAAAGAACAACAGGATATTTAGATTTAAAAATTTCATAACAGTTTTAATGTTGTCGGTTGGTAAAATAAAAAAATGTACCGTACGGTTTACATTTGCCTATATGCAAAACGTGGAGCGCGCGTTGCACGGGGTGGTGTTTTTTTTTGAAAATTTATCAGGCACTATGAGGTAGCGCTGTATTCTTCTATAGGAACTTGTCTAATAATTCGCTTCGCGTTTACTGCGGGGTACTGCGGTAGTCAAAAATCAGGCATTTTAACCCTGCAATGACCCCCGACGCATCAAGTCTGGTAAACTTAACATTCACTTAATCGCCTTTACTGCGGGATACCGGAAGAGTTCCGGAAATTACCATCGTTCTATTCAAGCATGCTCAATTGCGCTTGCTTTCAACCCTTAAATTAAGTACGAATGAAAACTTTAAATTTCACTCCCCCCTCGCGCATGCGCAACCTGCTTGCCATGCTGCTACTGATCACCGCGTCCCCCATCTCAGCACAGATGTTGCTGCAGGAAGGGTTTGAGGTGGAAAGTTGTGTGCCTGTAAATTTAAACTGTGCAGCAGTGCCAGTTGAATTAATTGATGCCAACAATTGCCTCAATGGCTGGAGCCGATGGTATGGTTCACCGGACATAACAACGCAAAACAATCCGCCTGAGGGCGCACAAGCGCTTAGATTGGCGTGGAACCTCCCCGATGATCAGGCTCCACCGATTTTATCAGAGGGGGTCATCGCGAACTTGCCCGTACCACTTTCAAATGGTGATAAGGTACAACTTTCCTTCAAGGTTGCTTCGGGTTCTTCTTCGCCCTCATCAGTTCTAATTGATCTAAGGTTAGGTGCTGGTTTTCAAGCCATGCCACTGCCTGCTTTCGGGAATAGCTGTCTTCAGTTGCCACCGGCAACTCCAAATACTCAGCTAATAGCGAGTATTCCCGCAAATAACACCGTGGGCGGATGGAATACTATCGTATTGCCCTGTTTGTCTGTTTTGGGAAATTATGATCAGTTGTTGCTGGGCCTGCGGGCGGTGAATAATCCAGATAATAATGGCAATCATAGCGTCATTTATTTTGACGACATCCGGCTCGAAAAAGAGCCAGCCTTCACCGAACCCACCGCAACCATCACTAACGTAGCCGGCGACTTGTGCAGCGGCGATGCCCTGTCGGTGACCTATGAGATTTGTTCGGACGAGGATGTCATTCTAAACTTTGCCCCCTTTGCCAGCCCAGCCAGTATTTCGATAGTGCCGCCCGGGCAAAGCGCCGGGGTTGATGCCGGGGAATGCCAATCCTTCACCTTTACTTACAATGAGAATACCGAGCTGCCTTTGGGCACGCCCTTGACTTTAGGCCTGGATTACGAGGTGGAATATAAGGCTTCCGTATGCGGTCACACCTCCACGGGCAGTCTTAGCCAATCTTTGGAGAAGTACTGCTTTGCCGAGGAAGCCTGTCTGCCAGACGGGCAGCCGTTTTTGTCGCTTTCCGGGGGCAGCTTCAATGCACTGCTGAGCGAAGGGTTGCTGCCGCCCGCGCAAGCAGCAACCACTCCACAGTTTTTGTACTTTGAAGGGGATGCAGTGGTGGATTTTGCCACCTATGTGTTCGCCCAAGGTTCCATTTTGTACTTTGACGAAGGCGTTGAAATTACAATACCTGCCGGGAACGGCCTTGAAGCCTTTAAATCGGCGCTCAATGGATGTGAGCACATGTGGAAAGGGATTACCGTGGAGGGCGGAGGGTTTTTATCCTTAAAATCCTGTACGGTATCGGGTGCCCAATATGCCGTGCAGGCCTTACATAATTCCACGATACTAATTGCGAACAACTTCTTTCAGGATAATTACATCGGTATTTATAAGCCCAATACCATGACAGCCTCGCCCGAGCAGGTCAATCAACCGCTTCCTGTTGCAGGCAATACCTTTGAGGGTACTGCGGCTGGCTTATTGCCGCCTTATCCCGGGCAGGCCCCCGCACCGGGCACAAGTGGGCTGGCAGGCATCGTGGCATCCAATTGCAACCTGCTGGAAGTGGGAACGGGGAGTACCCCCAACAGCAACTATTTCCGGGATATACGCAATGGCTTGATCACCTTCAATACCGGGTTAAAGCTTAGAGGGGCTAATATCTCAGCCCTGTCCGGTAGCTTTAACCCCACCACTGTTGCGTTCCCTTCTGCCTTTACCAACTTCCACAACCTAAGGGGGCATGGTGTTTTTTGCGGGCTGAACGACAACAGCGCCGCCCTGATTCTTATTGGCTATAGCCATTTTGAGGGACTGACGCGCTGTACCCATATTGAGAACCAATCGGGTATTGCAACCGTCAATTTTGCGCTGAATACTTCCATAGATACAAAGGATGGGCTGATAGCAGCCAACCACAATGGAGCCACCTATTTGAAAGAGGTATTCGGTAATAACCTGGAATTTGGGCAGTATGGAATTGCCGGACTGAACAGCACCGGGGCTATCCCTTTCTTCGTTGTGCGCAGCAATACCCTGAGCCAACTGAACAACAATAGCTACCCTTTCACAGCGGGCGTGCTTTTTTCCAACACCATTAGCCCTTTGAGCTCTGGTGCCGTCCAGGATAATTCTATAGGCATGACAGATGCTGACGGGCATGGCGTGTCCCTGACTTTTGTGGACAGGGTGGAAGTGGAGCGCAACCTGGTCGCCCATACCGGCAGTTCCACGCTGATCAAGCAGGAAGGTGCTGGTATCCATCTTAGCGAAAGTGGAAATAACAATAACATCCGGGAAAACACCGTCACTTTCAATATGGAAGCCGAGCGCCACAATACCCGGGGCATTGAAGTGCTGAACACCCCCTACACTTACCTCTGCTGCAATACCACCGACGGGCACCGCACCGGGCTGCGCTTCAAAGGCGCCTGCCCGATAACCCGCTACCGGCAGAATGATTTCTACGATCACGATACCGGGCTGCGCTGTGAGCAGGATGCGGAGACGGGGATACAGACTATGCCAGGTAATGAGTGGATAGGGAGTTTTTCCAATATTAAAGCAGTTCATCTTGGTAGTATTATTGAGGTGAATGCTTCAATTTATACAGTTAGCAGTTTTATACCATCTCCAAATATGAATCCGCTTCCAGATGTAAGTGTACCGAATGCAAATGCACAATGGTTTGTGATTGGTGATGGTCTGGAGGCAGAAAACTGCGAAGTCGACCAAGTATGCGGAGAGACCCGTAACCCCAAGCTTTCCCGCCACGACAGCACCGCTGTAGAAGGCGGTTATCTGGAAGCCGGTGAATATGGCCCTACCCGGGACTGGCGCGGCAAGCGGTCGGTTTACCAAAAGCTGCAAGCCTATCCGGAACTGCTGGATGACAATCCACTGATGACCGCTTTTTGGGAAGAAGCAGCCAATACTCCTGTTGCAACAATCGGGGCAATGGAGACGGGCACTCAGCGTTTGTTTGCCTTGGATAGCGAGGCAGACGTCCAGCTTACCGAGAGCGATGTACAGTTGGCAGGGTATCTGCTTAGCCTGGCTCAGATAGACAGCGTTTTGAATACCGAGCTTTCCCCGGCAGCTTCAACGGCATATCAGGCAGAGCGGGCGGAGCTTAGGGCGATGCTGGAAAATGCTTTGGCGCAGCGCTTTAGTTGGCCGGAAGTTTGGTACAGCGGTGTGCCGGATGAAGCAACCGGCCTAATGAGTACTGCCGGAGAGACCGCCCCGGAATTACTGCCTGCCGCCAATGAGTGGGCCGTGTTCCAAATCCTGTTGCAAATGACGGCAACAGCATCCGCTGTGCTCTCTGGGGAACAATGGCAAACCCTCCTGCAAATTGCCCAGCAGTGCCCGGACGAAGGCGGCAAAGGCGTACTGCACGCCCGTGCTGTGTTGGCAGCTTATCAGTCCATAGCCTACGATGACGAAGCACTTTGCAATCCTGAGCAGCCCTTTCAGGCACCAAGCTCCGGCAGCACCACTGCCAGCGAGTTGCGCGCTTACCCCAATCCCGTACAGAACAGCGTGACGCTACAGTGGCAGGATGCCGCCCAGGAGCTAAGCCTGTACAGAGCGGACGGGCAGCGCGTAGCCCACTTTGATCTACAAGCTACTGATCGCTTTCTGGAGGCGGATTTAAGCGCTTATCCTAAAGGCCTGTACCTTGCTGCTATTCATTTGATAGACGGCAGCACGCAAAGCGTAAAAGTCATTAAATAATTCTTTCCGAAAAAGCCATGCCGCTTGAATTTTTCAGGTGGCATGGCTTTCTAACACCTTTTTTATGCGATATTTTATTGTTTATTTGTCTTTTATATGTAGTTTTTCACTACATGCCCAATTGCACGATTACAATTGGATCATAGGATATGATGGAGGACCAGGAACAGACACATCAAACGATTTTGGTTTAGTGCGGCTGGCTTTTGCAGGAGAACGCTTAGAGGTCATTGATCAACAAGCCCTTGGAGAGGCTTACTTTTGGGAAAACAACGTCACTTATAGTGATGAGGAAGGACAACTATTTTGTTATTATGATGGTCAAAATATTTACAATCGTCACCATTTCATAATAGATGGTGGAGCAAACTGGCTGGAATCAGATTATTCAATTGGCTGGATATCTGCTCAATCAGGGTTGATTATTGCTATACCCAATTCAGACTCCTTGCTCGCATTCATCAATACTCAGATTAATAATTTTGAGTTTCCTGCTTCAGGGTCTTCAATAGCTGGCGAAAACCTTTATTACTCAATAATAAACAAAAACCAAAACGATAGTTTAGGTGCTGTGATTCTAAGGAGAGATCAAATTTTAGAGGATACTTTAGATTATGGCAAGCTTAGTGCCTGTCGTCACGCAAATGGACGGGATTGGTGGGTCATTGCAGCTCGGCATACCTTGAATGAATTCCACCGTTTTCTACTTACACCTATTGGAGTAGAGTACATTGGGGCACAAAAAATAGGTGATGAATTGCCAATAGGAGGGGGACAGGCTTTTTTTTCTCCAAATGGCGAAAAGCATATTAGGTACAATTCTGTAAGCAACACCGTTGGCGACCATTTGACGATATACGACTTTGACCGTTGTACAGGCCTGCTTAATAATGACGTGAAAATAATCCTTGATATTCCAGCCCTTAGAGGGGGAGGAGCTGTTTCCTTGAACTCAAAATACTTGTATACTGCATCTGGTAACTTTCTATATCAATATGATTTGCTTGACAGTAATATCATTGATACTCAAACTATTGTTGCTGATTATGATGGATTTATAGATTTCAACCCAACAACCTTTTACTTATCACAGCTTGGTCCTGATGGGAAAATTTATATTTGTGGAGGGCTGTCTAATCGCTACATGCACGTCATCCACAATCCCGATGCCCCCTGCCCGGACTGCCGCATAGAGCAGCGCGGGGTGGAGCTGCCTACCTTCAACCTAGGCTCTGTCCCCAACTACCCCAACTACCGCCTCGGCCCCATAGACGGCAGCCCCTGCGATACCCTCGGCATCGACAACATCCCGCTCTCCCGCTGGCGCTACGAGCAGGATACGCTCGCGCCATTTACCGTGCAGTTTTATGACCTGAGCGACTACGAGCCGGCCACTTGGCTCTGGGAATTCGGGGATGGCAGCAGCAGTACGGATACATGGCCAGCCCATACCTTCCCCGGCCCGGGCACTTACGAAGCCTGCCTCACCGTCAGCAACGCCAATGGCATTGATACGAAGTGCAAGACGCTGGAATTCATAGAGCCGGTTTCCACTACTCGGCAAGCGGAAACCGCCCCGCTCGCCACTGCCTTCCCTAACCCTTTCCGGGAGCGCTTCGGCTTGTCGCTGCGGGCGGGCTGGCTGCCGGTGCAGGCCAGTGCGGTGGTGTACGATGCCATGGGCAGGCCCGTCTTCAGGCAGCGCCTCACCGCCGGCTTCAATACGCTGGATTTGAGCGGCCGGCCGGCGGGCGTCTACACTTGGCGCATAGAGGAGCAAGGGCGCGTGCTGGAAGTAGGGAAGGTGGTGAAGATTGGAAATCGTTGACGCTTTAAACCATTATCTTATGCGGTATTTGATCGTTTTTCCACATGTGGAAAGCTTGCTGGATAATCCGGGTAAATTGTCCAGTATTTGCGGCTCAATCCATTAGATTTCCAGCAAGTTGGGGAAGCAGAGTAGAATTCAAGAAATGTAAAAATTTGTAGCTTAGTACAAAAATTTACATAAAAATTTGTAGTTTGGTACAAAAATCATGGTACAGCGGCAGCTGCAGGCGGTGGTCAACCGCTGGTTATTCCGGGGGAAGATCGTCATTCTGTACGGTGCAAGACAAGTGGGTAAGACGACGCTGGCCAAAGTGCTATTGCGTGAGCACGGTGGTGATCTAAATGCCTATTACAATTGTGAGATACCTTCTGTACGGCAAGTGCTGGAACAGCAGGAACCCGAATTACGGAGGCGTGAGTTTGGTGCTCACCGGCTGATCGTGCTGGATGAGGCGCAGTATATTCCGAACATCGGCCAGAAACTAAAGGTCATAGCGGACCACTTGCCGGAAGTACAGATTATAGCTACGGGCTCTTCGAGCTTTGAGCTGGCGCAGCGGACGGGCGAACCGCTTACCGGGAGGGCACTTACATTCACCCTTTTTCCTTTTTCTTACGAAGAGCTCGGGCAACTTCACCGGCCGAGCGAAAGGTCGGGCTTGCTGGAAAGTTGGTTGCGTTTTGGTACCTACCCGGAGGTTGTCCAAGCTTCACAGGAAGATACCAGGTTTTTGCTTGACGACCTAACGGCACGGTACCTCTACAAAGATATTTTTGTCTTTGAGAACATTCGCAAAGCTGATATTGTCCACCAATTATTGCAGCTTCTGGCCTTTCAAATCGGCAGCGAAGTTTCTATACACGAACTAGCCCTTAAGCTTAAAGTCAACGAACGTACTGTATCCAGATACATCGACCTACTGGAAAAGGCATTCGTTATTTTCCGGCTACCTGCCTTCAGCCGCAATCTCCGCAAAGAGGTAAGCAAAAGGAAGAAGATTTACTTTTACGACTTGGGCATACGCAACAGTATCATACAGCAGTATCAGCCATTAAGGGGCCGGGCAGACCGGGGAGCGTTATGGGAAAGCTTTCTGGTGGCCGAACGCATGAAATACCTACACGCACGCCTGCAATTTCCCAGGCAGTACTTCTGGCGTACACATGACCAACAAGAGCTGGACTATTTGGAAGAAGCCGATGGCCAACTGCATGGCTACGAGTTCAAGTGGAATCCAAAGAAAGCTAAACCGCCTATAGCTTTCGCTAAAGCTTATCCGAAGGCGGAGGTGCAGGTGCTGCATCGACAAAACTTTGAGCCGTTTTTGTTAGACTAGGAATGAGAAAAAAATAACTCATCATTTTTGACGGTGGCTTTTGCCCCAATACTTCGTTAGAAAGCCTCGCCAATGCCCTGCATTGCCTACGTTTTCTGCCTTGTCTTGGAACAAAATCCCCTCGGTCAAAAAGCGCGATCTATTTATTCCTCATTCCTAAGACCTGCTAGACTTTGGACGTACGGATTCAGAGGAATTTTTTGCTTCCTCATTTTCTGTGC
>CAZNSK010000217.1:0-8157 GCA_964575505.1 uncultured Phaeodactylibacter sp. | reverse complement strand
TCGGGGGCGAAAAACGTAGGCGTCCGTACGGACGGCGTCCCGGTTAACCGGGATTTAACCTGTCTGCCGTTGGCATTAGCCAGGCAGGCGCAGCGAGGTGGAAAAAGAGCAAGTCAGAAATCACAAATTTTGGGTTGGCGGACTATAGCCAACAACCGGTTTTCCCAAAAATCAGCGGGTAATTGGCCCGTTAGTACAGCAAACCCAACACAATTCCAAGGAATATGCTGATTGAGGCGGTAAGTGTTTGTCCTCTGCCGCCCCAATAAAGCATAATGAACAACTTGTGCACAATTTTGCCTGCCCGGTGTGGAAAACACACTAGGAGGCCGTCTATCTAATTAGGCATCAATGCACAAATTGTTAGTAGTTATGAACAGCTTTTCCAGGTTGATATGCACCCCTTCCTTAGTCTTTTTGCTTAGCCTGTCCGCTTTTGACTTGCCAGGCAAAGCCCACTACCTTATGCCTTCCAGCAGCCAAACCTACCAGGAGGCCCTGAAGCAGATTGAGTCCTTTAAGCTCGATAGTGCCCGGATGCTATTGAACCAGCTCATCGCGAGACTAGACGCCACCCGGGAGCTCCAAAGCCCCTTTGGCATGCAGGTACGGCTCAAACGGGCGGAGGCCCTCGAAAAAGCCAATGAGGACGAAGCGGCGATTGAACAGCTGCTCAACGTGAGCTCCGACAGCAAACAGCAGCAGCAATGGCCGGTTTTTGCAAATGCCCAGCTATCCATCGCCCGCCTGCACGAGAAGCATCAGCGCCCCAAACTATGCCATGCCGCACTGCGGGAGGCGCAAATGGCGATCAATACCTTTCAGCTCGACAGCATCTACCCGCGCTTCGCTATCCGGATGTCTTCCTACCACCGGGTTTTTGACAATAAACAAACGGCTTTGTTTTACGCCAAGGAGGCCATCCGCACTGCCCCCAACTTTAATCAATTGGAGTTTCTGGGCAACGGCTATATGCTGACGGGCATGCTGTTGAGGCCCAAATACTTTGAAGCCGCTGCCGTGCACTTTCTGAAAGCTGCTGACATTTTTGATCAACTGGGCAACAAGATCGGCTACATGGCCATGCTTTGCAACCTATCCTCCCTGTACAAAGATTATCAGCAGCTCGGCCTGGCCCTAAAGTACAGCAACGATTACTGGGCGGCTTACCTGAACCACCGGGAAAAGGGAAATGAAGGCCTTTGGCTTTTGTCCAACTACTACGAAATCCGATCCAGGATCATGGCTGAATCGGAGCGCCACGATTCTGCTTACCACTACCTGCAGCTGGCCTTTGAAAGCCGCCTGAAGCTGATGCGGGAAGAGAGCCGGGAAAAAGCAGTGGAGATACAGGCCCGGTTCGACGACCGGCAAAAAGCCCTCAAGATCGAAGAGCAGGCCCAACTGCTCAGGTACGAAGCCATACAGCGCAAATGGGGTGTCAGTATCGCCCTGCTTTCTTTGTTTTTTGCCGGCCTGGTGCTGTTCTTCTACTTCAAACTGAAAAACGCCAATGAAAGGACCCGGTACCAGGCAGCTACCATCAACCGGAAAAATGAGGAGCTGGGCGAAGCCTTGCAACAGCAGATTATGCTGCAGGGGGAAATCCACCACCGGGTCAAAAACAACCTGCAGGTCATCATTAGCCTGCTCGACTTGCAGCGGGAGGAAGTGGAAGACCCGCAAGCCCTAAGCCGCCTGGAGTCGATGTCGAACCGCATCTACAGCATGGCGGCCGTACACGAAATACTGTATACCAAAAAAGGCGGGGAGGCCATCCGTTTCACCGACTACGCCCAAAACCTCTGCGACCACTTCCGGCAGATCGCCCCGGAACACCAAACCCCGCATTTCCACCTCGATGTAGAGCAGGTGATGCTGAACCTTGAAACCCTGATGCCGCTGGGCATCATGTTGAACGAGCTGATGACGAACAGCCAGAAGTACGCTTGCATGCCCCACCATCAGCTGGAGATCGACATCCACCTGCAGGCCTGCGGCGATGGCTACTGCCTGACTTACCGCGATAACGGGCCTGGCTTCGCGGATGGCAAGCTCACAGAACGAGAAGGCGGGTTAGGCTCTTACCTGCTCCGGAGCATGGCCCGGCAGCTCAAAGGCCGTATCCGCACCCACAACGACAATGGCGCCGTTTACCAGATTTTCTTCAAAGCCAAGAACCAATACCACCCCCAATATGAGCTCAGTGCGGATACTTATCGTTGAGGATGAGGTGCTGATTGCCGATGCCCTCAAGCGGCACCTCACTCGTAAAGGCTACCTGGTAACGGGAACAGCAATCTCCTACCAAGAAGCTTTGGCTTCGTATCAGGAACAGCAGCCCGATATCGTCCTGCTGGATATCCGGCTGAGCGGGCCCCAAACGGGGATCGATATTGGCCAATGGCTTCGGCAGCAGCCCGCCCAAACGCCCTTTATCTACCTCACTTCTCAGCTTGACCAGCAAAGCCTGGATGCCGCCAAGGCCACTTTCCCGGCGGGCTACCTTTCCAAACCCGTACACCCCGGAAGCCTGTTTACAACTGTCGAAATCGTACTGCACAATCACAAAACACAGCCTAAACCGTCCGGCAACGTCCGCTTATACGATGGCAAACAGCACTATCAGGTGGCTATCAACGACATCCTCTACCTGCGGTCCAACCACATCTACGTCCAAGTCAAGCTCGCAGGCGAAAAGGAAATCGTCCCCCGCTCGTCTCTAAAGGAACTGATTGATCAGATGCCCGGCGGGCAGTTTTTGCAGACCCACCGCAGCTTTGCGGTCAATGTCCAAAAAGTGGACCGGTGGGACCAGGAGTATATCTATATCGGCCCACACACGATCCCAATCAGCCGGAGCCGCCGGCAGTCTGTGCTTGCTTACCTGGGGCAGCGGCAGAGTGGCTAGCGGATAGCCCCACCGGAGCCAATGGAGGCTGTTTGGCCTTCTCCGCTTGACTGCCGTACAGATAAACACTGTTGCCATTTCATGGACAAGAATAGCCCTGGCACCTACATTGCTAACATTCAAAACACCAGCGCTCCCGTTCAGAACATTTGGGCTGCTTTTTTGGCCTGCCGGAGGCTTTAGTGCTAAATTTCACGCATTACCCCCTTTCTAGTGCTGTTTCCAGTTGGCTTTCCAAAGTGCGCAATGCCGAGGGCTACCAGGAGGTGCTCAAGGTAGTGCGGCAGTAAGCCCGCACCCGCATAACCGGAAACGCTTATACCGCAAGCCCCGCCGATGGCATTTAACCATTCGGCGGGGCTTGCTTTTTCGTGATTGCTCCGGCGGCGATTGTGGCCCCGACGCCATTGGAGCATTTAGTGCACTTACCCAAGGCTTTGATGCCAGAGCAAGCTATTGGCTCTAGTGGAGTGTTTCAGAAATGACTAACCGAAGAAACCCAGTAAAACCAAGGCGCCCAAGCGTGAAATACGCTGTGCTATTTCGGACTAGTCGCACTAGTGGATTGAGCCGTAGATGCTTGACAGTTTACGCCCAGCACCGGTAAGTGCTCAAGCGTGAAAAGACTGTCAAACATTTCGGTCTAGTCACACTAGCGCCCGAAGCGGAAACCTGTACCACCCCGTATCCCCCGTACGGGCCGGTTCAAACCGGGATTAGGCGGAATGAGCCCCTGCTCATAGAGCCAAAACCAGTAGAACCGGTTTACAGGCTGCCGGCGGCTGAATATTTGCAAGGTTATGCCAAACTGTATATTCACTTGCCAGGCCGCCATCTGATCCCGGAAGTACGCATTAAATGCAGGTTCAGAAGCTGTTGAGGGCACAATGTCCGGTAAGTTGATTAGGGCTCCCCCACTAAGTGGGTCTTCCGGTTCCTGATAAGCCGTATTCACGTTTCCCACCAGCAACCGCTGAAACTGCAGGCCACCCAGCAGGCGAAAATCCAAACTGCCAATCTGGGCAACACTATACGATGCCCATCCATTAGCGGTTGCTGCGGTCGCTGCATGCTCTGCCCGCCTCAGCCTCAGCCGGCGCTCTTCCTGAGCTATATTTACCGCCAAAGTAGGCGCAAGGTCATCCAGCCCACGGCGGATCTGTAAATGATGATAGTTCAACCGGGCACCTAACCCGGCTGCGACAGACCAGCGGGGAGTTAGGTTCCACCAATGTTCGCCCTGAGCCGAAAGGCTCCAAACAAAGCCCCCCTCCCCACCTTCACGAAGCACATTGCCGTCTTGGTAATTGGAGCGGCCAATACTTATACCGAAGCGCCCTCCCCAGGCGGTACTTGGCTGTGCACTTAGCCAAAAGGGCAAGCTGACAAGAAAAAAAATAGAGGCTTGAATCCATTTCATAACTCACGTTTTTTAAGAGGCGCTGGTTTTCATACAGGGCAGTAGGCCAACCCTGGTTCAAGATACAGATTTTAGTTAATTCCCTTGACCAAAATCCAGCAAAGCTGCGAAGCCGGGGACTGCCTGACTTAGCTTCAAGCGAAGGCGGGATCCGTCCGCCGTAGCTTCAAGCGCCAATACTGGTCCGTATGGAAAGGCGGAACACCACAACACCAACCCCCCCCTAACACCCACATTGCTACCATTCAGAACACCAGCGCTACCATTCAGAACATTTAACAAATCAGATTTTACATCTCAGCCCCAAATGGGCTAACTTTAGAAGGTAGAGCGCAGAAAAGCGCTTTATAGCTATTATTACAACTGCCTAAAAAGGGTATTTACCCCTCCCCCGCCTGTCAGACGGGCGGACGGAGACTAGCCCCTTTAACTTTCCAAAATCATTGCCAAGTGCACGCCAAGCACTTGGCTTTTTTAATGGCTGCCCCAGTAATCGGCTCTTTTATCTGCCGTTTAGAACACCGAGGCTACCATTTAGAACATTTACTTGGTTTTATACTGTATTTCAAACCTATCAGGGTACATTTATTCAAACTTATCATGAGAAGCAAAATATAACTAAACTCAGCACTATGCAATTTCTTACCTTTCCCCGGTTACTGGTTGCCCTGTTGCCGCTTTTGGTATTCGGGCTATCCGCTTGTTCCAATTCATCCGCCGATGCCTCTGAGCGAAAAGGCGACCCGGCAGCCAGAGTCTCCGAAGAGCTGGCCCCTGGGCCAGAAGCCGACACCTCCAACGCCGCCATCAATGACTCCCTGAATACTTTAGGTCAATCCACCCCCCCTGAGCAACCGGCGGAACCGGCAGCCCCCTCCAATAATACGGTAAAAACGGGCAGTGGGCTCGCTAAGCGGACCGTAGACGAAGAACGGCTGGGTGTTGTACTCGACCTGATTTCCCAGGAACTGGAAGCCCAGCAATTGGAATACATTAGCAGTAAAGGGCAGGACTGCTCCGGCATTTACCATAAGATCAAAGACCTGGTACAGCGAAGGATATCTGTGCTGGGCGATAAGTCCAAATTCCACTATCCGGCCTATGCTGCCGACCGCAATTCCCGTCAAATCGCCAACTGGTACCATGAGAATGGCAATCTCCATATCGTACAGGATGCCATGGCCGACCGCAACCTGATCACCCCGGGCACCGTAGTCTTCTTTGGCCGTACGGATGAACGGTACAGCAATATTACCATCGAACTGCTGACCAACCCTGGTAAATTCGTACACGATGGCACCAACGGCAAGATTATGCACGTAGCCATCGTCACAAAAGTAGAAAAGGACGATACCGGCAACGTCGTCAAATACGATATGATGCATGGCCGCAATTCCCGCAACTTCGCCTCCCGCACCACCGCCAACTACGATGGGCCGGGCGGCTACGGCAAGGCCTTCGCAAAGTTCCCCTTCGGCAACTGGAATCAGCAGTTGGTGGCTTTGGCGCATATTGAAACGCCGAAGTAAAAGCTTGCTGCACTTGTCCCCAAACAAGGTAAAACACCTAAAACCCGGTCGCCGGTCCGTAATTATTCGGGCTGGCTATTTTAAGCTATAGCCAGCCTCTCAGAGAATTCAATCTGAATGGTGCTGATCACAATATCTAATCCAGCCGATCAGTTAAATGCCTGGATAAAAGCCAGGTAACGTCCGGCATCTTTAAAACCCGATTCTCCTTAGTTATAACCACATCAAACATTATTGACCAATGAAACAATCACCATTTACTTTGACCACGGCACTTGTACTGGCTTTGGCCGTTTCCCTTGCTGCCCAAACGGAGACCGTAAAAGACAGCGAAGGCCATACCTACGAGACCGTAAAAATTGGTACTCAGGTATGGATGGCTGAAAACCTCAATACCGAAAAAGCTTCCTGCGAAGGTAGCGCCAAACTCAGCTTTGCTAACGGCAGTGAGTGGGGCAAAAAGGCTACCTTTCAGGATGAGAAGCCCCACTTTGCCTACTATCAGAACCGGCCCGAGCTCGAATTCGGTGCGATGTACAATCAAAGCGCGGTACTGCAATGCAACGTTTGCCCGGCGGGCTACCGCCTACCGACCAAAACCGAATGGGAAGCCTTAGCCCAACACCTGGGTGGCGTCGACAAAGCCGGTGCAAAGCTCAAGCGCGGCGGCAGCTCCGGCTTCGACGCCGACATGATGGGGCGCATCGACAACAGCGGCTCTGTGCTTGAAGGCAAAGCCGTTTCCTGGTGGGCGCTGTCTGAAGACGGATCTACTGCCTACACCGTGGAGCTGTCGGCAGATGGCAAGCTTACCCTTTATGAGAAAGGAAATGAAAAATGGGGGAATTATGTGCGCTGTGTGAAGGAGTGAGCGTACGCTGATCCACTTCCGGGCGTTGGGCCTGTAAACAACCAAAATACAGCAGCCCGATAAAAACTAAAGAACGGGGTTCTCTTTGCGGGGACGCCCGTTTTTTTTTTGATTGAATGCTTTCCGAACGTTATTTCAACCTAATACACAGGTATTGACAGTATCATTGTTTCCATTCAGAACACCAGAGCTACCATTCAGAACATTTAACCCCTAAAATTTGGAGGTAAAGCCCCTCTGCACCTACCTTGAAGGTAAATCAGTATAACTCCATAAGATCAGGCAAATAACACAACAACGACAGTTAAGTAAGGGGGAATAACTTACTTATCTATTTTCGGAGCCAGGCCGCTAGCTGTGGTCTGGCTTTTTAACTCCACTCCTAATCCAACTAACCCCATGATTACAACATTCCGCTACCTCATGGTGGCTGTTTTCTCCTTTGTATCCGTTTGTGCGATTGCCCAAGCCAACGAAGTCTGCCAGGATAACGATTGCTCCCCTGCTCTACAAGCCATCGCACTGAATGCGCCGGAAAATGGCAGCATTACGCCCCAGCGTACTGAGGATTTCAAAAATGCTTACCTAAAAGTAAAGCAGTACCTAAATTCAGTAGCCAGCGACAGCGATTGGCAACGGAAATACGCCAACAGCGAACTGGGCGGCCGAAGCTGCCTGCGCTTGTACCAACTGGAAAGCTATTTTGGCGATGAGTACGATAAAAACCCGGACTTCAGGGCTTTCATACAGGAGCAGGAGCCAGATGTCATGGCTTACAAGGAGCGCTGCTTCGAAAGTTCCCGGCGGGCGCTCAACCTCATCCGGCGAATGGAATCGCACTGCCCCGAGGAAAAAGACCGTACCGAGAATTTGGAGGGGGACTACACTCACCGCCCTTCCTAATACCTTCATGAAGCTCGGTAAAGAATTGGGCTACTTCGATGAAGAGGGCAACCTGCTGTCCAAGCCAGGCAGACTTTTGGATAAAGCTAAAGACCTCAAGCTCTTCCAAAACAGGCTCAAGCTGGGCAAAGAGGGTATTCCGGTAGCCGAAAAAACACTCAGCAAACTGGAAGATCTTTCCCAAAAAGCGACCCTCATCGGGGATATTGCTCAAATTCTGACCGGCAAGGAAACCCGCCTACAGCAACGGGTCAATGATATCGATGGCAAAATCAGTAACGCCCGTACCTTTTACGATACCTGGATTAAAGACCTGGACCAGTTACAGAATGACCTCCTCCAACTGGTGGCAGAAAAAACAGGGCTGAACAATAAACTTGATCAGGCTGGCAGCGAGATCGCCGGGCTGGAAAATCAAGTCAATGACTTCTTAAATCGTTACCGGCTATTCGATGAAGAAACGGACTGCCTTAGGGGTCGCGCAACAATAACTTACCGATTTAGACTCGTTCTTTTGCACGCT